>CAIYQO010000001.1 GCA_903928345.1 uncultured bacterium
CTGCTCATCGACCACGCGGCCCGCGCTGCGTGAACGCCGGAGCGGGACACAAGCCCCCGGTCAGCAGGAAGTCAGATCGGAAAGTGCGAAAGTCCACGTAGGCAGGATGGGTTGATAATTCACAGGGATGAAAGGGATATTATCCCTGTGAATTATCAACCCACCTGCCCACGATCTTATTCCAATCCGCATTCCACAATCCCTACCCGACCCCCGCCACCCGCAGCACTTCTTCCACCGTGGTCAGGCCGGCGGCGGCTTTGCGCAGGCCGTCGGCGACGAGGGTGACCATGCCTTCCTTCACCGCGACGGCGGTCAATTCCTCCTGAGAGGCGCCCGCCAGCAGGGCGTCCTTCACCGGGCTGGTGATGGTAAGCACCTCAAACAGGCCCGAGCGGCCACGGTAGCCATTGCCGCGGCACTGCGCGCACCCCACCGCGCGGGAGAAGCGCACGTCCGCCGGCAGCGGGGCGCCGCCCGTTTCCGCCAGCAGGCGCAGGCGGGTGAGGGCGCTGGGAGAGATCTCCGCCGGTGCCTTGCAGTGTGGGCAGAGCACGCGCACCAGCCGCTGCGCCACCACGCCAATGGTCGTTTCCGCCGCCAGGAAAGGCTCGATGCCCATATCGACCAGCCGGATGAGCGCCGCCGGTGCGTTGACCGTGTGCAGCGAGGTGAGCACTAAATGCCCGGTGATGGCGGCCTGCATGACAATCTCCGCCGTCTCCCGGTCGCGAATCTCGCCGACCATCAGCACATCCGGGTCCTGGCGCAGGAAGGCGCGTAACGCGGAGGTGAAGGTCAGCCCCACGCGCATATTGACCGGCGTCTGCACCAGACCGGGCAGGAGGTATTCCACCGGATCTTCGATGGTGAGGATCTTGATCGCCGGCGTGTTGATCGCCATCAGCATGCTGTACAGGGTGGTCGTTTTGCCCGAGCCGGTAGGCCCGGTGGCGATAATCATGCCGTTCGGCTTGCGGATGAGCGCCTGCACCTGCGCCAGGGTGTCGTCGGTGAACCCGAGCAACTCCAGGCCGATCTTCACCACCTGCCGGTCCAGGATACGCAGCACCAGGCTTTCGCCGTGCACGCTGGGCACCGTGCTCATGCGCAGGTCGAACTCGTGCCCTTCGTGATTCAGACGGATGCGCCCGTCCTGTGGCAGGCTGCGCTCCTCCACGTTCATCGCGGCCATCTGCTTGAAACAGGAGAGCACGCCGATCTGGATGGAGGCGGGTAGCGTCACGGCTTCGTGCAGCACGCCGTCGACGCGGATGCGCACCATCAGTCCCTGCGGCGTCGGCTGCATGTGGATGTCGCTTGCGGTGCGTTTGATGGCCAGCGCGATGATCCGCTCCGCCAGCCGCTGCATCTTCTCCTCCGGCGTGGTCGGCGCGGCGCCCGCTTCGGGCGTCCACCCCAGCGGGGCCAACTGCGCCGCCACCGCCGCCAGTCCGTCGTCCACCGCGTCCGCCGGGGCGGTGGACAGCGCCGTCGCCACCGGCCCGCGTTCCAGGTAGGCGGTCAGGTCGGCCTTGCGGAAGCGCCGTTGCCGCCCCACTTTGCTACTGCGCAAGTCCCCGCGATCGAGCATCCGGTACAGCGTCTGCTTGCTGATGCTCAGAAACGCCAGCGTCTCGTCCAGCGTCAACCACTCCTCGCCGGTCTGTTCATCCACCATGATCCCGTCCCCTTTCGCAGTGTCTAACTAAGTACCACTGATCATTTTGGTACTAAGATACTCGATTGTCAAGGGGGTTGGGGAACTTTTTTTACGGTTGTTTTGTCATCCCTCCCATTCCTGCCCCGAAGGGGCGTGCGAAGCTAGCCACGGGTGCAACCCGTGGTTGGCGCCAGGACGATCATCCAAGCCCCGACAGGGGCGGCAGAACGCGATCTGTCGCCCCTGTCGGGGCTGGAATTTATCATTCGATACCGGAACCACCGGCTTACGCCGGTGGCTAACATCGCACACCCCTTCGGGGCAAAGCACGAGTACGCTTTATCCCAACAGCTCCCCCAACGACAACTGCCGCCCCGTCGGCCTGCGCGGGGGCATGGGGGTGAGGTGGTGCAGCAACGCGGGGTCCACGTCGCGCAGGAAGGGGGTGATCTCCCGCGTCACGCGCTCCTCGCCGCGGCGGCGGGTAGTAGCGTGGGTGCAATACAGGTGCGTACGCGCGCGGGTGAGGCCCACGTAAAAAAGGCGGCGCTCCTCGTCCGCGTCGGCGGCGGGGTGCGGAAAGTTGCCCGCCTCGCACCCGAGCAAAAAGACCACCTCCCACTCCAGCCCCTTGGCGGCGTGCACCGTCATCAGCGTCACGCGGGCGGCACGGGGGTCGTAAATATCCAGGTCGCGCTCCAGCGCCAGGCCGGTGCGGAAGGCCTCCAGGCTCCCCGTCGCGCGGCTCAGCAGCGTCGTCCACGGCGGTTCCGCCAGCGCGGCAGCCGTCACCCCGGCGCGCGCGGCGGCCTCCAGCAGCGCACGGGTGGCGGGCAAGTCGTCCGGCTGCGCGGCCAGATCGTCGAGCACCGCGCGCACCTCCGGGCGTCCGAACAGCTCCGCCCGCGCCGCGCGCTGGTATGGGATGCCGCTGCGCTCCAATGCCGGCAACAGCGCCTCCCCCACCGCGTGGGTGCGGTAAAGCACGGCGATGTCGTTGAAGCCCAGGCTCGTGCCCCCGTCGCCTCCGCGTCCGGAATCCACCGAAAAGTGGCTGATCCCCCCGAGCAGCGCCTCGATGGTCTGCACCACGTACTCAGCTTCCGCCGCCGGGGTGGGCAGCGCGGGCACCGAGACGCGCGCCGGGCCGGGGCGGTCGCTCCACAGCGCGTGCGCCTGCAGGCTGGTCGGCGCGATCACCTGCGCCGCCGCCGTCACGATGCTGCGCGCGGAGCGGTAGTTGCGTGTAAGGGCCAGCGTCGCCGCGTCGGGGTAATCGGCGCGGAAACGTAGAAAATAGCGCACATCCGCCCCGCGAAAGCCGTAAATCGCCTGGTCGGGATCGCCGATGACGCACACACTGCTCCCCGGCGGGCAGAGCAGGCGCAACAGCAGGTACTGAAAAACGTTCACGTCCTGGTATTCGTCCACCAGCACGTGCCGCCAGCGGGATTGCACACTCGCCAGCGCGTCGAGATGCCCCGCCAGGTACGCCAGCGGCAGCACCAGTAGATCGAGGAAATCCACCACCCCCTGCGCCCGCTTCACCGCCGCATACTCCGGCGCCAACGCCGTCAGCCGCACCGCCGCATCCGCCGCCGCCAGCGGATCGGTCACGTCAGCGAATTGCGCGGCGAGGAGGGCTTCCAGGTCGTCGGGACGCGGGATGTCGCGGGCATCGTCCTCTGCCTGCACGCGCACGTCGCCGAAAAACTCCCGGCACAGCCGCAACCCCAGCCGGTGGAAGGTGGCCACCAGCGGCTGCATGCCGGGCAGACGCGCGGCCAGGCGCTCCGCCAGCTCGCGCGCGGCGCGATTGGAGAAGGTAAGGGCGAGGATCGACTCCGACGCAGCACCCTCCGCCACCAGCCGCGCAATGCGTTCCGTCAACGTGCGCGTTTTGCCCGCCCCCGGCCCGGCGGTGATGAGTAGCGGCGCGGCGGGATAGCCCACCGCCGCCTGCTGTTCGGCGCTAAGGCCCGTCGGCGCAACGTATTCCGGCACCGGCTCCGCGCTGAGGGGCACCGCGGCGGGAACGGCCTTCACGGTGACCGGCAGCCCGGCAAACAGCCGGTTCTGCCCCACCACCGCGGCGCGCTCTTCCGCGTCGAAGATGCGGATCACCCCGTATTCGCCGTCGTAGCCCGGTGCGGCGTGCACCTGCCCGGCGCGCATCTTCTCGATTGCCAGCGCGAACAACTCCCCGCCCGCGGCGCGCAACTCCGCCGCCTCCGCCTCGCGCAGAATGTACAGCTCCGGCCCGATCTCCGTCAGCAACTTTTCATAGAGCCGCGCCACCGGCTTGCTGCCCGCCGAAACTTCCAGCACCTCGGCCAGCACTTCCTCCAACGGCAGCAGGCGCTGAAAGGGTGCCGCGCCGGCGGGGCGCACCCCCACGGGACGGTCGGCCAGCGCCGCTACGCGATACTCCACCCCCAGCGTGAGCAGGCCGCCGCACACCGGGCAACGCCCGCCCAGCCGGTGGCTTTCCGCCGGGGTGCAAGCGAAGTCGCACTTGCGGTGGCCGTCCACGTGGTACTTGCCCTCCTCGGGGAAGAACTCCAGCGTGCCCAGGAAATCCGGCGTGCGCCGGCGCAGCGCGTCCATGATGGCCGTGTAACCGGGGTCGCCCGCGAACAGGTTTGCCTCCCGTCCCAGCTTGCCCGGCGAATGCGCATCGGAATTGCTGACCAGTGTGTAGCGGTCGAGGGCGGAGACGGTCCAGTTCATCGCCGGGTCGGAGGAGAGCCCCGTTTCCACCGCGAAGATCTGCCCGGCCAGGTCGCGGTAGCAGTCCTCGATGCGGTCGAAGCCGGACTTGCTGCCCAGCACGGAGAACCACGGCGTCCAGATATGCGCCGGGATGAGCACCGCCGCCGGCGACGCCTCCAGCAGCACCTCCAGCAGGTCACGCGAGTCCAGCCCCAGGATAGGCCGCCCGTCGGAGGTGATGTTGCCCAGCCGCCCCAACCGCGCCGCGAAGCGCTCCGCCGCATCCAAATCGGGTAGGCACACCACGTGATGCACCTTGCGCGTGGCGCCGTCCGCCTTGTAGATGGTGCTGATCTCGCCGGTGATGAGGAAGCGCACCGCCTCGTCACCTTCGCGCAGCCGGTACAGGCCGTCGCCGTCGGGCGTCAGCACCTCTGCCATCTCCGCCCGCCACGCCGGGTGCGTGCAGTCGCCCGTACCGAGCACCGCCAGCCCCTTGCGCCGCCCCGCCGCCGCCAGCGCCGGAAAGGTCAACGCCCGCGAAGTCGCCCGCGAAAAACGGGAGTGGATATGCAGATCGGCAAGATACGGCATGGTGCTACTTTCAGTGCGGCAGACAAGGTGGAAAACTGCTTTCCCCACTCATTCGACAACAATTCCCCACTCCCTGCCCCGCATTATTGTAACGCTTGTAATCGCCACAAATTCGCAAGACAAATAGAATCGACTCTCGTTTACTCTCCGCCTGTAACGTGTAGCGCTTTACAGTTAATGAGCGGATGGGGGTATCACTAATATCTTTGTCGTTTCCATGGTACAAACGTGGGCAGTATATGGAAATATAATTGTAACATCCCTTGCTGATGCACCTTGTTTTCATTATCATATTAATCTAGTTACGGAACGCAGGAAGAGTCGAGGCACTGATGCTGGAACTCGATCGCACGGAAGAATACGCGCACACCACCACAGCACTCCCGCCGGACACGCTCGACGCGCTGCTCGACGCCGGGGGTGTGGTGATGCTGCGCCGGCAGGTGGTGGACGGCGCGTGGCGGGTGGTCGCGGTGTCGGCGGCGGTGCGGCAATTCGGCTACGCACCGGACGACTTTGCCACCGGCGCGCGCGACTGGTGCGACGTGATCCTCCCCGACGACCTGCCCGCCGCCTGGGCCGCGTTGGACGCCGCCCGCGCAAACGGCGGGCCGCTCACCCTCTCCTACCGCCTGCGCAGCGCGACGGGGGCCGTGCACCGGGTGCGCGAACACGGCGTGCTGACCCCCGGCGACCCGCCCGGCTGCGACAGCCTGCTCGTCGAAGACCCCGCCCAGCCGGCCTTCCCGGAATTCGATCCGCAGTTCCGCCGGCTCGCCGATGTCTGCCCCGCCGGGGTCTTCGTGGTGCAGGACGCCCACTTCGTCTTCCTCAGCGACGCCGCCGCCGCCATGACCGGCTACCCGCGCGAAGCGCTGCTGGGCCGCCCCTTCACCGACATCGTGCACCCCGTCTATCACGCGACCATGCGCGCCTCCGCCGCGCAGCGCTTGTGTGGGCAGCCGGCGCCCCTCCGCTACGAGATACAGTTCGTCACCCGTGCCGGCGAGGTGCGCTGGGCCGACTTCTCCCCCCAAGCCATCACCTTCAACGGCGCCCCTGCCATCATGAGCGTGGCGATGGACATCACCGAGCGCAAACGCGCCCGCGAGGCGCTGCAGGAAAGCGAAGCTATCCTGCGCACGGTGATCGACGGCGTGCACGAAACAATTGCCGTCCTCGACGGTGCCGGTACCGTGGTGCTGGCGAACCCGACCGCGGCGCAACGCGTCGGCAAAACACCGGAAAATATTCGTGGCGCCTGCATCTACGCCCTGCTGCCCCCCGACCTCGCCCGGGCACGGAAGGCCTTTCACGACACGGTCTTCGCCTCCGGCGAGGCGGTAGAGTATGAAGACACCCGCGACGGGCGTGCCTACCTCAACCGCGTCTACCCGGTGCGGCACGAAGGCGCCGTAACGCACATCGTGGTGCTGAGCGTCGATATCACCGAGCGGCGCGACATCGAGCAGGCGCTGCGGGAGAGTGAAGAGCGCTTCCGCGCGGTGGCGGAGCAGAGCCCCGTCGCCATCGCCGTGATGCAAGACGAACGACTGATCTACGTCAACGAAACGGTCGTGCAACAGACCGGCTACACGCGCGATGAGTTAGCCGCCATGCACTACCTCGACGTGATACGCCCGGAAGATCGCCCGCTCTTGCTCAATTTAGGGCGGAAGCGGCTCGCGGGTGAGTCGGCGCCGGAGCGCTACGAGCTGCCCATACGCACCAAGGACGGCGAGGAGCGGTGGGTCGATATCACGCCGCGCGTCTTCACCTACGGCGGCCGCCCGGCCATCATGCTGGTGATGGTGGAGTTCACCACGCGCCACGCGGCGGAACTCGCGCGCCGCGAGAGCAAGGCGCAACTGCAACAGGCCGAACGTCTGGCACACCTGGGCCACTGGGAGATGACGTTGCCCGAGCGCGCCGTGAGCTGGTCGGCGGAGACGTACCGCATCTGGGGCTTGCCGATCACGCCGATGACCTTCGCCGCTTGCTCGCCTCACTGCATCCTGACGACCGCACCGCCTTTCAGCAACGGTATCTCCATACAGAGACGTATGACTGGTCGCATCCGGTAGAGTACCGCATTTTTCGGCCGGATGGCACGCTACGCTACATCCGCTCGCTTACGCAACTGCAGCGCGACGGCAAGGGTCGGCTGGTCAAAATTTTCGGCACCGTGCAGGATATCACCGCGCAACAGGCGGATCAGGCGCAGATCGCCCGCCTGCTCACCATCGCCGAGCAACGCGCGCTGGAGCTGGAAACGATCATCTCCGCCATCGCCGACAGCGTGGTGATCTACGGCCCGACCGGCAAAATCCTCCACATGAACCAGGCCGCGGAGGCATTGTTGGGATACCCCCAGGAATATAACGCGCTCCCAACAAAGGAACGGCTGGAGCTGTTGGGCGTGACCACGCCGGATGGCACCCCCGCTGACCCGGCGCAGCTTCCCTTCGCCCGTGCGTTGCGCGGGGAGGTCGTGCTGGGCGAAAACTACCTCATACACACGGCGCACGGCGGGCGTAAATGGGTGGTAGTGAGCGCGGCGCCCCTGTATGACCCGCGCGGCGCCCTGAGCGGCGCGGTGGTCACCCTGGCGGACATTACCCCGGTGCGCGCGCTGCAGCAGCAACAGGAGGAGATGCTGCACCTTGTCTCGCACGACCTGCGCATCCCGCTCACCGTCATCAACGGCCACACGGAGCTGCTGGAATTGCAGTTGGCCGCACACGGGCTGGCGGAGGTCGTCACCGAGCACACCGCCCCCATCCTCCGCAACGTGTGTCGGCTGCAGGTGATGATTCAAGACCTGGTGGACATGGCCGGCCTGGAGGGGCGGCAGTTCACGCTGCACCGCACGCCGTTGTCGCTGCACCGTTTCGTGCCGGAACTGCTCTGCCGGGTGAGCGGCGCGCTGCCGGTGTCGCGCGTACGCGTGGAGATCCCCGACGATCTGCCCCCCGTGCCCGCCGACGCCGACCGCCTGGAGCGCGTGCTGCTCAACCTGCTCTCCAACGCGTGCAAATATTCGCCGGAGGACGCGCCGGTGCACGTGCGCGCGTGGCAGGCGGAGGGCCGGGTCTACCTCGCCGTGCGCGATCACGGCCGCGGCATCGCCCCGCAAGATGTGCCGCACATTTTCGACCGCTTCTACCGCGCCCGCGGCGAGCGCAAAGCCGCCGGCATCGGCCTCGGCCTCTACATCACCCGACTCCTCGTCGAAGCCCACCACGGCACCGTCACCGTGGACACCCCCCCCCGACGGCGGCAGCACCTTCACCGTTTCACTGCCGCTCGGGTAAGCCATACCGGCAACTTTGGGAGGGCGAGCGTACCCGCGAGCCGCGCGTGAGAATCCGCACTCCGCAATCCGCAATTCTCAAAGCCCGTACAACGCCCGGAAATACGTCTCCACCGCCTGGCGCTCGTCTTCGTTGAGGGCGCGGTTGAAGATCGCCAGTTGCGCGAGGTCGCCGTTGAAGCGCGGGGCGTCGCCGCCGCCACCGAGGAGCAGCGTGGTGGGCATGTGGAAGCCCGCGCCGCGCGGCGCCTGCGCAGTGCCGTTGATCCACGCGGTGTATTGCTGGCCGGAGATGATCGTCAGCAGCACGGTGCCGGTGTTGGGCATCTGTGACGGGTAATTCTCGTTGCGCCCGTTGGTGAAGATGCCGATGTACGCGTCCCCGTTGCCGTTGTAGCGCCACCATTCGCCGCCGGCGTTCTCCTGGTGCAGCACCGTGAAGGCGTCGGCGCGCGGCACGAAGAGCGCCACCAGCGTGCCTTCGCCGGCGGTCCATCCGGCGCTGATGTCCGGCACGTGCATCAGCGCGTTGCCGTCAAAGCCCACCGTGGCGTTGCCGTTCAGCCCGTCCTTATGGAAGAAGGGGCGCGTGCCCGCGTTGTCCGGCGTCACCGTCAGCCCGCGCACGCAGTCCGTCCAGGTATTCACGTGGCCGTCGGCGTCCAGGTCCAGCGTGTCGCCGCGCAGTGCGTTGAGCCACAGCGCCAAAGCGTCCCCGGCGGGCAGCACCAGTTGCGGCGCCAGGCTGGCCGCGTAGATCTTCCCCGTGGCGGTCATCCGGCACGGCACGTTGTCGCGCAGATCAACCACGAACAGGTCGCTGTGCCCCACCGCGTCGCGCTCCAGATACCCCACTTGGCGGCTGTTGGCCACGAAAAAGGGTTGGGCGAGGGTGCCCAGCGTGGTCAGCACGGCGGTTTCGTTCTTCCCGTCCGGGTCGATGGTATACAGCCCCTGCTTGCCGCCGCGCGTCGCCAGGAAGACCACCTTGTCGCCGCGCGGGCTCAAGGCCGGCTCGCTGCCCCCCGCGATAGTGAGCGCCTTCTCGTCGCTGCCGTCCGGCTGCGCGCGGTAGATATTCACCTGCCCGTTGCGCTTTGCCTGATAGATCACGAAGTCGCCGTTGCGGCTCACGGCGGGGTGGCGCACCTCGTCCGTGCTCGAGAGCACCTGCGCGCGCCCCGAGCCGTCGGTGCGCATCGTCCACACTTCCCACCCGTCGGCGGTGATCGCCGTGTAGGCCAGCGTCTGCCCGGAGCCGCTGAAGACGGGGTCGCACTTCACCCCCCCGGCGCGCGCCAGCGGCGTGCGCCCCTCGCCGGTGGTCGCCACGCGGTAGATGCTCGCGGCGGTATAGGAGAGATTCACCGTGGTGCTGAAGAGCAACCGGCGCCCGTCGGGGCTGAGGCACGGCTGGTTGCTGCCTTTCACCGCCACCTCTTTCGCCGTGCCGTCCAGCCCGGTGAGGTAGAGCGCGCTGGTGTGCGGGTCGGCGGTGTCGGCATATACGAGCCAGGACGGGATGAAGAGGGGCGGGTAGAGCCGCGTCGCCGGCAGGCTGGTGGCGAGCGCCTTGCCCGCCGCTGCCTTCACCGTCAGCGCCCCCGCGCCCGCGGGCTGGGTGAGGCGCAGCCGGAAGGTGACCAGCTTGCCCGCCGTCAGCGCCATGGTGCCGGTGAGGGTGCGCGAAGGCGCGGGCTTCACGTCGTCGATGATCCATTTGTCGTTCACCAGCATCCGCGCCCCGCCGGAGGTGGTGACGCTGAAGATATATGTCGCCGTGACCGCCGGGCGGAAGTACCCCTCCCACAGCGCGGAAAAGGCGCCCGCCTTCAACTCCGGCACCGGCCCGGCATCGGCGGCCCACGTCAGGTCGATGCTGGGCGTGTATTTCACCACCGCGGGGCCGGACAGATCCGGCGTGGCGTAAAAGCTCGCGCGCACCCCCGTGCCCGGCGCCAACAACTCCGCCCACGCCGCCGACAGCAGCAGCAAACAAATTCCCACAAACACAACCCGGACCATGGCACACCTCGCGCGCGATTGGATAGGGTTGTTATTCGGGATGGCGGCGTGGAGTCCTCTCTTCGCCTCCGCCGCGTTTCACGTTACAATAGGGCCATGCCGAACGATAACACCACCCCGCACCGCGCCGACGCCTACGATTTCCAGGTGCGGCAGACGATTCCGTACTACGACGCCTTCCACGCGGCGACCCTCGAACTGGTGGCCGCCTGGGGCACGCCGCGCCGCTGGCTGGACACCGGCGGCGGCACAGGCACGCTGGTCGCCCGCGCGCTGCCGCGCTTTCCGGAGACCACGTTCCTCCTCGTCGATCCGTCGCCGGAGATGCTCGCCGGCGCGCGGGAGAAGCTGGGTGACCGCGTCACCCTCCTCGCCCCCGCCCCCACGCAGGCGCTCACCCGCGTGACCGTCCCCCCCTGCGACGTGGTCACCGCCATCCAGGCGCACCACTACCTGCGCCCCACCGCACGCGCCGCCGCCACCCGGGTGTGTTTTGACCTCCTCGCCCCCGGCGGGCTCTACGTCACCTTCGAAAACATCCGCCCCGCCACCGCCGACGGCCTGGCGCTGGGCCTGGCGATGTGGGGCGCCTTTCAGCAAGCGCAAGGCAAATCCCCCACCGCCGTCGCCGCCCACCAGGCGCGCTACGACACAGAATACTTCCTGATCACCCTCGCCGAACACCTCGCGCTGCTGCGGGAGGTGGGCTTTCGGAGCGCCGAGGTGCTGTGGCTATCGGGCATGCAGGCGGGGTTTTGGGCGGTGAAGTGAAAGCTACTTCAGCTTCGGTTGCAACCGCAGATCGGCAATCGCGCAATACTTGGCGTGTCCATCGGTAAAAGTGACGATGCAATGCCCTTCCCCGTGCCGAGGGGCAAAATCCGACGGGATAACGAGCAAGTGTTGGGGGTTATCAGAGTCCGCACACAGCGGCGTTCCCAGCGGATCCGCCAGCTTCCCCAAGGCTCGGTCGCTCAAATACAAGGAATAACCGTAACTGATCGGCGCATCTCCCGCCGCCGGACACATTAAGGCATCCGATGGTAGGTAAACATCGTGCCACACGGTAGACGCCGCCGGCAGGTGCCCATCGTGATCTTGCGCATACAGCATCATGGTAATGCCTATTTCCCGTTGATTATGCAAGCAACTGGGGTCATGCGCTTTATTGCGATTCCGGGCAAAGATCGGAAACAGCATCGACGCCAGTATCATCAGTACGAAGAGCAGCAGTAGCCCTTGAATGATTTTTTGCGCACGATTCATCGCTTCCCCGCCTTCTGCACTTTCGGCTGCAGCCGCACCGTATCAGGCGAACATTCCTCGATATGGCCGTCGAGGAACGAAGCGATGCATCCTCCCCGCTCCCGCCGCACAAGGTCGGTATTCATCACCAGCACATGGCGCGGATTGTCGGAATCGGCGGTGACGGGGACCGTCGCCGGGTCGTCGCACGCCTCGTATGCGTTCGCAAGCCCGCCCAGATGGATGTTGAACCCGTAGCCATTGGCCGCCTCCGGCTTGCGCGGGCAGATGAGATGCCACGGGGCCACCTGGAGCTTCTGCCAGAACGTGGATGCCGTGGGCAGACGCTCCTGATGATCCTGGGCATACTCCATCGCCATGCAGACGATCACTTTCTGGTTATTTGCGCAACTGGTGTTGGCCTTCTCACGAGCTTTGACGAAAAATACGGGATACAGGAACACGCACAGCACACCGAGCCCGAACACGACGATAAATATTTCCATGAATCGACGACCGTGCCTCATCGCGTCCTCGCTTTCGTCCGTTTTGGTGGCAACGGCACTCCGGTGCGGCAAATGGTTTCGGCGTGACCTTCCCGTCGTCCGCTGCCCATGCCAACCCTCCGTCGCGCTCCATACACTTCGCCCCTATATTATACGACATCTTCACTGGAAAAACAGTATGCGGGAATGCCCCGATCTCACGCCAGCAGCCGCGCCGCTCCCGACACCGAAATTCACGCGGAAAAAATATTATCAAATGCCCTCTTGTAATTTCGAACCTTTTCTGGTATAGTCTTGCGCGAGGGAGTTTCTCCCCCGACTAACCGAAGAGGTTCCGCCTGATTTGGCTTCGAGACCGGTTGTTCATGCCACGGCATCGCACATCCTTCGCACTGCCCAGATCACGATACCGATGACGGTTGTTGACACATGAAGGAGTGCGAGCCATGAGCTACACCGACAAGACCCTGAGCTGCCGCGATTGCGGTCAGAGCTTCGTGTTCACCGCGGGTGAACAGGAGTTCCACGAACAGAAGGGGTTCACCAACTCCCCGAGCCGTTGCCCCGCCTGCCGTTCCGCCCGTAAAGCCCAGGGTGGCTTCGGCGGCGGCCCCCGCAGCAGCGGTTCCACCGGCGGCGCCCGCGAGATGTTCAGCGCAACCTGCGCGTCCTGCGGCAAAGCCTGCCAGGTGCCCTTCCAGCCGAGCGGCGACAAGCCCGTCTACTGCTCCGATTGCTTCCAGGGCCAGCGCAACCGGAATTCCGGTGGCGGCGGCGGCGGCAGCCGCTCGTCCCGCTGGTAACATCCGACGCGGTCCTACGCGCATCGCACCCCGCATCCCGGCCTCGCGCCGGGGTGCGGGGTGCCCGCACAGCTTCCTCCCCTCCGGCACGCGGTGACGGCGACCCCCTTGCTCGCCACCCGTGAATCACGACGGCCTGCCAGACCGGATGTCGGTCTTTACGTTACCGCTGGCGGGCGCAGAAAAGACTTTATGTCCTTTACGCAATTCCCCCTGCACGAACGCCTGCAGCGCGCCGTTGAGGCCGCGGGCTTCCAGGAACCCACCCCCATCCAGGCAGCCGCCATCCCCGTCGCCCTCGAAGGCCGTGATGTCCTCGGCACCGCCCACACCGGCACCGGCAAAACCGCCGCCTTCGCCCTACCCGTCCTGCACCGCATTCTCGCCAACCCCGTGGACACCAAACGCACCCGGGCGCTGGTGCTGGCACCGACGCGCGAGCTGGCCGAACAGGTGACCCTCGCCATCCGCCAGTTGGCCGTCAACACCCCTATCCGCGTTGCGGCCGTCTATGGCGGCGTCGGCATGGCCCCGCAGGAGCGCGCGCTGCGCAACGGCACCGAAATCATCGTGGCCTGCCCCGGGCGTTTGCTCGATCACGCCGGGCGCGGCGCGGTGGATTTCCGCTACGTCGAATGCCTGGTGGTGGACGAAGCCGACCGCATGCTCGACATGGGCTTCCTGCCCGATGTCCGGCGCATCCTCGCGCTGCTCCCCAAGGAGCGGCAGACGATGCTCTTCTCGGCCACCTTCGCCCCCGAACTCACCCGCTTCGCCGACTACGCGCTGCGCGCGCCGGAACGCATCGCCGCCAACCTCGATGCCCCGCCGCAGACGATCACCCACGCGCTCTATCC
Organism: uncultured bacterium; assembly: GCA_903928345.1. Lineage (GTDB taxonomy): Bacteria > Armatimonadota > Hebobacteria > CAIYQO01 > CAIYQO01. The sequence goes on from CAIYQO010000001.1 coordinate 13,719, forward strand.
CGTGCCCGCGCTGCTGAAAAGCGCGCTGCTCATCGCGCTGCTGAAGAAGTTGGACACCGACTCCGTACTCATCTTCACGCGCACCAAGCACCGCGCCGATCGCGTGGCCACCGCGCTCAAGCGCGCCGGGTTGCCCGCCGCGGTGCTGCACGCCAACCGCACGCAATCCCAGCGGCAATGCGCCATGTCGGACTTCCGCAACGGCGCCGTGCCCGTGCTCGTCGCGACGGACATCGCCGCGCGCGGCATCGACATCGCCACTATCTCCCACGTTATCAACTTCGACATCCCCGACACGGCCGATACCTATATCCACCGTATCGGGCGCACCGGACGCGCCACGCGCACCGGCGATGCCTTCACGCTGGTGACGAACGACGATTTCGAGATGATCCGCACCATCGAGCGCGCGCTGGGCGAACGGCTGCCCACGCAGACGCTGCCGGGCTTCGATTATCAGCAGGCGCCGGCGGCGGACGCCGTCCCCGTCGCGGGCAGCTCCAACACCGGCCCCGGCAGCGGCGCTCGCCCGCACCCCGGCCTCAGCTACCTCTCCTCCCCCGCCTACCGCGAACGCCTGGCCACCGCGGGCCGCGGGTAGCACCGGCGGCGAATCATCGTAACGCGTCGTCGTATCTCGTTATCGTCACTCGAAAAAAGTCGATTACGATAACGAACGACGGCGACGAGTTACGTCCGGTTCCGACCCACGCGCACGCCGCGATCACCCACCGGGTGGTCGCGGCGTTTGGCGTTTCCGGCCCCTCAATGCTTTAACATCCCCCCGAGAGACACGGTGTAGTTGTTGCGGTCGCAATCGTACTGGAACGTATACGTGGTGGGGAAATACCCCATCACCAGGTACTGCTGCGGCTGCGCGAAGCAGGCGGTCAGATTCGGCCGACTCTGCAGGAAACACAGCGATGCCATCGGCACCACGGAGACCATGCGGCAGTTGGTGAAGCCGTAGGCCAGCGTCTGCGTGAAGGCGGCCTGGTGGAACTCCGGCGCCCCGGCGTTCACCCAGCGCACGCCCATGTGCGGCGCGAAGCTGCCGGGCACGGCCGTATATCCTTGCGGGATATATTCCGGCAGCGGCAGGCGGCCATTGTCGGAGTTCATCTCCAACCGTCGCGCATCGTTGAGCGTGTAGAAGTTGAAGGTGAAGTGCGGCGCCCCAAATGTGTCGCGCGGGCACTCCCCCTGGGGATACCAGTTCAGCACGAACACCCGAAACGGGGTGCTGCTGACCTGCGGCGGAAAACCGAGCGTGTAGTCGGTGGGGCGTGCCGGCAAGCCGGTGAGCGCCTCCTGGGTGAGCGTCACGCCGATAGCCACCGGGTTTTGCGTCGCATTATCGATCGAGACCCAGGTGCGCGCCACGCCGTTGCCGACCGCGCGACTCGGTCCGGCGTAAGTTGTCACGCCCGTGGGCGGGCACGCAGGTGTCGTCTGGGCGAGCAGGGCGCTCATGCCGGCCAGGGCCATCGCGCCAAGCAGGATGTATCGCAGTGGATTTCGCATAGGGCTGCAACTCCTTGTCAAAATCTGGCTGTCCATGACATGCCCCAACCACGCCCGAAGCATCCCGGGTCTTTGTCCGGTGAGTCATCAACTACGGGCGCGGGGTGCGACACGCGGCCACCGCGCCCCATTCCGCCCCCCAGCCGGCAGGAATTCCCCACCCCACCGGGAAGAATAGCAGTGCAGCCACCTGAAACGAGGAGCAGACCCCCATGCCGTTACCCACCCGTGTCGATTTCGCCTACGCCTTCGCCGCGCCGCATCGCCTGACGGTGGCGCTGCCGGACAGCAGCGACAAAACGCTGTGCGACTGCACGCCCGACGCGCTGCGCCTCGCGTGGACCACCGACGACCTGCGCCATACCCCGCGCATGGCCTACGTGTGGCCGGCCACGCAGTGGGAACTGTTCCTGCGCGCCGACGTGGACGGGGCGGCGTGTGCCGACGGCACGTGGACGCGCGCCGACGGCTGGCTGCCCGTGCTGGAGGCCACGTACCATGCCCCCGCGGGTGCGGTGGCCTTTGCCGTCGCCGGCGGGGCGGAAGCCGCGCTGGTGCGCGTCACCTTGCACAACCCCGACGCCGTGCTCCACACCTTCGGCCTCACCACCACGGTGGGCGGCGCCTGGGCCGGCTACCTGCCCGCCTGGGTGAATCCCTCCTGGGACCGCGACGTGCTGCTGGCCGGCTGGAAAGACCGCGCCGACCGCGCGCTGCTCCTCGGCCTCGACGCCGACGCCTACGCCGTGCAAGGCCCGACGACGATCCGCATGACCTGGCAGGTGCCCGCGGACGCCACGCGCACGGCGTGGCTGCTGCGCCCCTACCGCGGCTACGCCGCCGACCTGCCCGCCCTGCGCGCCACGGACTGCGCGGCGGCCTTTACCGACGCCCTGGCCCCCTGGCAGGCGCTGCGGGCGCGCGCGGCGCGCGTGCTGGTGCCCGACGCCGGGGTGACGGACGCCTTCTACGCCTGCCTCGCCGATCAGTTCATCATGCGCGAGCCGGTGGCGGACGGCTACCTGGGCGTGACGCCGGGCACTGAAATGTACCGCGCGGCGAACCCGGTGGAGCCGATGCTCACCTCCATCGCGCAGGATCAACTCGGGCTGGCGGACGAAGCGGCCAAGGGCATCGCGGTCTGCCTGGAGACCCAGGGCGACGACGGCGACTGGAACGACCCGCAGGGTTGGGCGCACCTCTTCTGGGGCAGCGCGGGCTTCAAGGCGTGGGGGGCGATGACGCACTACCACGTCACCGGCGACCGCGACTTCCTGGCCCGCGTCTACCCGCGCATGGCGGCGCAGACGCGCTGGGCGGAGGGCATGCGCGCCGCCACCCGCGTGCCCAACGCCGACGGCACGCGCCCGGCGGTCTACGGCCTGATGCCGCGCGGCATGGGCGACGCCGGGCTGATGGACGACGACGACCTCTACGGCGTCTTCCTGCCCCACAACATCTGGGCGGTGTATTGCGACCGGCTGACGGTGGAGGCGGCGAAACTACTCGGCAAAACGGACGACCTGCCCGCGCTGCGCCGCATCGCCGACACCGCCACGGCGGATCTGCTCGCCGCCCTCGAGGCGGGGGCGATTCAGGAGGACGGCTATCGCTGGATTCCCGCCGTGGCGGGCAAAACGTGCGGTAGCCGCTGGGGCGCGCTCAACGCCGCCTTCCCGTGCGGCCTGCTCCCCGCCGATCACCCGCTCATCACCGGCACCATCCGCAAAATCGAGGCGCGCATGAGTCCCGGCGGCGTCCCCGTGCACACCGGCTGGATGGTGGACGGCATGTGGGTGGCCATCACGCTGGACAACCTGGCGGAGGTGCTGCTGCTGCGCGACGAGGGCGACGCCGCCGCGGCCTACCTCTACGCCACCCTCAACCACGCCACTCCGCTGGTCACCTGGTGCGAGGAGCGCGGGCAGGCGGCGGGCACCACGGAGTGCAACGGCGACCGCCAGCACCTGTGGACGCCGGCGGCGGTGCTGCGTTTTCTGCGCGACGCGCTGGTGCTGGAAGACGGCGACACTCTGCACCTGGCGCGCGGCATCGACCGCGCGTGGCTGGGCTCCGGGGAGCCGGTGGGCCTGGAAGGCGGCGGCTGCCGCTACGGCGCCGTCGACTACCGCGTCACCTACGACCCCGCCGCGCGCCGCCTCACCGGCTACGTGACGGTGGCACGCCCCGCGCCGCGGGTGACCCTCCACGCGCGCCTGCCCCACGGCCTGCGCCTGGCCCCCGCCCCCGGCGTCGCGCCGGACGGTGCCACGGCAACCTGGCACGACGTCGCGGGACGCCTGCACATCGACCTGGCGGTGACCGGCTGACCAAAAGTTACTGACTGGAAAGGAAATACACCCATCCGGTAGAATAACACGGTTATCGACGTACGGCGAGTGCGACGCGTACGCGGAGCGGGAGCACTCATGAGTATACCGGCATCGACACGTCCGTATGCCTTCACCTGGGAGCTGCTGGGCGATCTGGCGGAAGGGCGTCCGAACCTGGGGCCGATGATGCGCGTGGAAGCCTACCGCCTCATGCAGTTCACCCTGCGCGACCGGCTGGAGGCGGAGTTCGGCACCGCCAAGATGGCGACGCTCTTCTATGACGCCGGCTTCACCGCGGGGGGCTGGTTCATGGATCACGTCGTGGGCCCGTGTGCCGACCTGTCCGCCCTGGTGGCGCGCCTGCAGCAAGCGCTGGTGGTGATGGGCATCGGCGTGCTGCGCGTCGAAAAGGCGGACGCCACGGGCGCGGAGATCATCCTCACCATGTCGGAAGACCTGGACTGCTCCGGCATGCCGGAGCTGGGCCGTGCCTCGTGCAAATACGACGAAGGCTTCATCGCCGCCCTGCTCTCCCGCTTCTCCGGGCACCGCTACACCGTGCAGGAAGTGGACTGCTGGACCAACGGCGCCCGCACCTGCCGCTTCGTCGCCACCCAAATCGCCGATGACGACCACGGCGCAACGTAGTTCGACTACAAGCACGGGTAGGAGCAGCAGCACTGTGTGGAAGCATGACGGCAGTCGCGCGCCCGGACGGAAATGGTAATGCCCGTGATCGATGCTCAGCCTCTGCTGTGGCGAAAATCTTTCACGGGCATTGCAGTAGTTCCGGGCGCGAGGCAGCTCCTATCCGTGCCTATACTCGGGCCGGGCTCCCGCCCTGTTCCAAACAGTGACAAAGACCAAACCTGATCCCCCCGCTCTTTCACCCGATCCAAAATCAGTGCAAATCCGTGCCATCTGTGGTTTCGGACTTTCCCTTACGCGCCACCGGCTTCTTCGGATGCGCTTCCGCCTGCTCCAGCAGCGCGGTGAGCTGCTTCAGCGGGGCCTCGTCGGCGCCCATCACGCGGGCGCGCTCCAATTGGCTGCGCGCGAGGCGCGGGTTGCCCTGCTCGATGGCCTGCTTCGCCTGGATGAGGATGCCCGCCGCTACTTGCCCGGCCACGTCCTTCAGCATATAGACGCCCGTAGCCTTGTCGCGCACGGCCACCCCTTTGTCGACGTCATAATGGTGATCCACCAGGTATGGGCGCGCCTCGGAGATCATCACCGTGGGCGCTTCCGGGGTGGAGACCGGCTTGTCGTGCAGGGGCAGCAGCGACCAGTGCTGGAAGAGGCAGAGCTGTCCGCCCAGGTTGCTCACGTAGTAGCTCGGGTGCAGATACGCCCAGATGCCGCCGCCCACCGCGCCGATGGCGAGCACCAGCACGGTGATGAAGACGGATTGCCACAGCGGCAGAATATGCCGCGGGGCCGGGGGCGGCGCCGCCGTCGGGGTCGCGGCGGGGCGCGGGCGGTCGTAGACAACCACCAGCGCGGTCACGTTGTCGGGGGCGCCCGCCGCCAGGGCCGCTTTCACCAGCGCCTCCGCGCGCACCTGCGCCGGGCCGGACGCCGTCAGCCCCTGCTTGATCTCCTCCGAGGGCAGCGCGCCGGGCAGGCCGTCGGTGCAGAGCAGCAGCACGTCGCCCGGCTCCAACGCCTGGCTGGCGATCTCCGGCGAGACGTAGTTATCCCCGCCGACCACGCGGGTGATCTGGTGGCGCAGCGGGTGCAGGGCGGCTTCTTCCAGCGTGATCTCGCCGCGGTCGACCATCGACTGCACCAGCGAGTGGTCGCGCGTGAGCTGCGACAGCGCGTCGCCGCGGAGCAGATACAGCCGGCTGTCGCCGATGTGGGCAAAGTAGAGGCGGTCGTCGCAGATGGTGGCCAACACCAGCGTGGTGCCCATGCGGTCGCGCAAATCCTCCGCTTCGGCCTGGGCGTAAATCTGCGTGTTGGCGGCCTGGATGGCGTCGTGCAGCGCCACCGGCAGCTCCGACGGAGCGGCCTGCGCCAGCGCCGTCGCGCGGTCGGCGATGGCATCCAGCGCCAGGTGGCTGGCCACTTCGCCATGCGCATGCCCCCCCATGCCGTCCGCCACCGCGAACACCCCGTGCTCACGCGTGGCGAAAAACCCGTCCTCGTTGTCAGGACGGACACAGCCGGGATGGGTCACAGCCCCAAGGTCCATATCGCTCCTTGTGTAGACAAGTTCCGGTTAGCGAAAAATGGGGACTGCTTCGAATTTTCCGCTACCCGGTGTGATGCGCGCGACCAGCCCAACGAAAAATTCGTAGCTGTCCCCACTTTTCGCCGCGTTTCCACCCGTTCACCCGTGCAATCCGCAATACTCACTCCCCTCTCCGCGCCGGGGAGGGGCCGGGGGTGAGGTCGCCGGCGCACCGGCGCTTCCTCAATCCAAAATCCAAAATCCAAAATTCTACCGGGGGGTCCGCCACGCCTCGACAATCTCTTGCAGCTTCGCTACCACCGCGTCGATCGACAACCCGTCGGTATTGAGTGTAATCGCATCCGGCGCGGCGTGCAAGGGGGCCACTGCGCGCTCGCGGTCGCTGCGGTCGCGTGCGCGCACGTCGGCCAGCACCGTTGCATACGATTCCGGGCTCCCCGCGGCGCGCAACTCTTTCCAGCGGCGCGTCGCACGCTCCTCCGCGGAGGCATCCAGGAAGACCTTGATCTCCGCGTCCGGGAAGACCACCGTCTGGATGTCCCGCCCTTCCATCACGATGCCGCCCTCGGCGCCATAGGCGCGCTGCCGGGCCACCAGGTGCGCACGCACGGCGGGAATCTTGGCGATCACCGCCGCCACCTCCGTCACGTCCGTCCGCCGCAGCGCGTCCGTCACGTCCTCGTCGCCCAGCCAGGTGCGCACCGTGCCCGCCGCGTCGGTGGTGAAGCGGATGGGCAGCGCCGCGGCAATCGCCGCCAGGCGCTCCGGCGACATCGCCGCCGTTCCTTCACGCAGCGCCGTCAGCGCCACCGCGCGGTACATCGCCCCGCTGCTGATGAACTGCAGCCCCGCGCGCCGCGCCAGCAACTGCGCCACCGTGCTCTTGCCCGACCCCGCCGGGCCGTCGATCGCCACTACCGGTTGTCGTGTCGTCATGGGTGCAGCACCTACCACACCGTCTCAGTCGGCCACCCGGTGATGTGCCACGTCGCCATGGCCAGCCATTGCCGCGCCGGATGAATGATCGGGTACAACACGGCGAGATAGAGCCCGGGCACGACGACCAGTGCCACGAAGACGATACCCCACGCCGGGTGCATAAAAAACGGACGCCAACTCGGCGGCAGGAAAAAGGCCAGCACCCAGTGCCCGTCCAGCGGGTAAATCGGGATCATGTTAAAGACGGCTACCCCGGCGTTGACGAAGATGCCGTATTCGCACAAATGCGAAAGCACCTGTACCGCGGGATTGGCGATCAGCGGCGTGACGAGCAGCCCCAGCGAGGCCCAAGCGAGCATCTGCAGCAGGTTGGAGACCGGCCCGGCCAGCGCGGAGAGGGTGATGTCGCGCGCGGGATGGCGGAAATTCTGCGGGTTGAACTGCGCCGCTTTGCCCCACCCGATGCCGAAGCCGGAGATCGCCGACACGAAGATCATGATGGTGCCCATCAGATCCAGGTGCGCCAGCGGATTGAGCGTCATGCGCCCTTGCTGCCGCGGCGTATCGTCGCCCAGTGCCTCGTTCGCCCAACAGTGCGAGAACTCATGCAGCGTGATCGAGATGATGAGCACCGAGAAGAAGTATAAAAATTCCGTCCAATTGATTTGGCCCATCGCGCCCCCGCCTTCCAGCTATCCCCCCTATTATACCAGACCACCCCTGTCCATGCCAGCACGGCCCGGGAGAAGGCGCCGAACGCCCCGCGTCACTCGTGATCGTCATTCGATGAATTCGAGTTACGATAACGAATGACGATAACGAACGACGAGCAAGGCGATGCGCGGCGCCTACAGCCGGCACTGCGGGCACAGATATGCCGGCATCCCGACCCCCTGCCCGGCCCCGCACCCCTCTCCCGTTGCGCTTGCCTGATTTCGACCCTCACCCCCAGCCCCTCTCCCGCTGCGGCAGGAGAGGGGAGAAGGCTTGCATATTCTCGACTCCCCCTCGCCCGTGGAGCGAAGCGGAACGGGAAAGGGGGCCGGGGGGGTGAGGATCGACCGCAGGCAAGCGCAACGGGCGAGAAGGCCGGATGGCGGTCTTTCGCACCGCTTCCCCCCTCTCCCAGCCGAGTTGTGCGAGGCGACCGGGGGAGGGGTTGGGGGTGGGGTCCGCGTGTAGGCGCGCGGAGGACGACAAGGAGTTTGAGCAGACCGAGCGAAATAACACCAATACCGGCCGGCCTACGGGCGCAGAAGGCTCAATCGTCCAGCTCGAACAGCAACTCGTCCGCCGCCAGACCCGTCCGCCTGCGGGACGAAAGAAGGGGATGGAGATAAATGCACCATCTCTCATGGAATTAGCCCGTAATTCCATGAGAGGTGGAGCTTCCGCCACGGACGGCAGGAAGCATGGCGGATGCTTGTCCCTGTATCCATGGGAGGGATCATGTATGAATCATGGCACTGACGAAGCTATCATTAAGCTTGTGGTCCTTATACCGTTTGTGCTCGTTTTTATTGTACTGTTATTTTATCCTCATATCTATATTAGTATCCAAAAGAAGCATAATATGGTTCCCCGGCAACAACCCAGACCGGATGTTTGCC
>CAIYQO010000002.1 GCA_903928345.1 uncultured bacterium
CGCCAGCCAGGCGTGGGATGGCATCAAGTCCGGCGTGTCGTCCTATGTCAATTTCCATCGCGGCAACCTGGAACTGGCGAAAAACATCGCCACCGGCGCCTGGGAGGCCATCGCCAACGGGCACGGCTCGCTCTGGGAGCGCTGTAAAGCCGCCAGTAGCAGTGCGGTGAATGAGATCTCGGCGAAGTATCCGTGGCTGGGCAATGCCATGCAGGCCGTCGGCGCCACGATCAACGGCGTCTGGCAGAGCATCAGCGGCGCCGCGGCATCGGCCTGGTCGTCGGTGAAAAGCTGGGCAGTGAATGCCTGGGATGGGGTGAAGAATGCCGCCACTGGCGCCTTCCAACACCTGGTGAATGGGTTTGCCAACCTGCTGCCCACCGCGCTGGAGGCTGGCAAAAAGTTGATGCAGGCGTTGGCCGACGGCATTGCGCAGGCGGCCATGGCGCCGTTCAACGCGCTGAAAGCCGGCCTCGATAAGTTGGGCAAATTGCTGCCGCATTCCGATGCCGAGTTGGGCCCGCTCTCCACGCTGTCGCAATCCGGCTTCTCGGTGCTTGACACCATCAGCCGTGGGATTGCGCGCGCCGCACATCTCCCGGAGCAAGCCATGCAGCAGGCTTTCGCCTTTGGCAACAACTTGCCGTCGGTCATGCCGCCGACGTTGGCGCCAGCCACGGCGGGCACGCCGGTCGTGCGCCCGATCATGCCGGTGCCGATGCGTCCGCAGCAACAGGTGGCACCAGCGCAATCGGCCAGTGAGCCGGTGCGGGATTTGCTGGAATTGATCGCCGGCAAGCTTGATGCGCTGGGGAGCCAGACGCCGGGGGACATGGTGGTTACGCTGGATGGCCGGGAGATTGCCCGCGCGGTCTATCGCGATGTCCAGGAACGTCGAATTCGCAATTACGACAATCGAGGATGACAGATGGCCAATACCAAACCATTAACCGCCTACCTGGTCGACGCCGTCACCCGCGAACGGCTGGCGTTTCAATACAATCCGAACGATATCGTCGACAGCAAATCTACCAGCTACGCCACGCTGGTGGTGCCGGGGATGAGTCACCCGCGCTACCAGTTCGTGGCCGGCGATGCGCGGAAGATCAGCTTTACCTTGACCTTCTATCAGCAGGACGTGCAGAAACAGGTGGCCTGGTTGCAGGCGTTGCTCTATCCCACGCATGCCGGCACGATGCTGAAGCAAGCACCGCACCAGGTGCTGTTCTTCTTCGGGGAGCTGTATCCCGGTACCCCGTGTCTCGTGCGGGAAGTGCGTGCCCATTACAGTTATCTCTTCGATCCCGCGACGCTGCTACCGCAACGCGCCGATGTCGAGGTGACGCTGGAAGAGGTGGTCGCGCAATCGGTGAATGCCAGTGAGGTGCGACGATGAGCAGTGACCGCTCGCGCTATCGCGATTGCATCATCTACCAGGATGGCGACACCCAGTTCCTGGGCCGGCGGTCTCAGGTCGATACCACGCCACAGCCGGATGACCGCTTCCACGTCGTGGGTGAAGGTGACCGTATCGACTTGCTGGCCTACCAGTACCTGGGTGATTCCCTGCTGTGGTGGGTGATCTGCGACTGGAACGATATTTGCTTTCCACTCGACCTGCCGGTGGGCGCCACGCTGCGCATCCCATCGCTAGAACGGGTGATGATGACCATACTTGATTAGTGAGGTAGCGAGAGAGATGCGATTAGATACAGACCCGAACGAGATGACGCCCGATGAGCGCGTGATGGAACTCCAGGAGATCTTCGCGCGTGGGGTCGTGCGCGCGCTGTTAATTTCCGGCACGAGAGGGTCACATTCCGGCCAACAGGCCTTGACTGGTGCGGCGCTTCAGAGCGATGAATGTGCCACTCCACCAGCGGAGGTTAACCAGATGATCTCAGGAGGTATTGCATGATGACCACAACCACAATGACTGCCCAACTGCATGCCCTACAGGGGTTGAGCACGCCGCAGCTCCGCGCGAAGTACTGTGAACTTTTCGGCGAAGACACCCATTCGCATAACCGGGAATTCCTCTTCAAACGGATCGCTTGGCGATTACAAGAACAAACCTATGGCGGCTTGAGCCAACGGACGAAAGCACGGTTGACCACCCTCGTCGATGAATCGCTCATCCGGGTACGCCCACCGAAAGATTTCCAGCCCGGCGTCGATGCTGGCGAGGTACCTGACCTCACACCGGCAGCGCCATGCGCTGGCAAGATCATCTCGCGTCTCTACAAGGGAAAGCGGATTGAGGTGGAGATGCTCGATAACGGCTTTCTCTATGAGGGCACCGTCTACGCCTCGCTATCCGCTGTGGCGAAAACCGTCACGGGCAGCCACTGCAGTGGACGCGCCTTCTTCGGGTTGGCCGGGAAGGAGCAAGGCTGATGGCACGACGAAAAGCACCCACTACCGAGACGACGCCGGCAGCCCGCCAGATGCGCTGCGCCATCTACTGTCGTAAGTCAACCAGTGAAGGCCTCGAGCGCGAGTTCAATTCGCTCGACGCCCAGCGCGAAGCCGGAGAAGCCTATGTGCTCAGCCAGCGGCATGAAGGCTGGGTCGCGCTCCCGCAACTCTATCATGATGGCGGATTCACCGGCGGCAACACGGAACGCCCGGCTCTTCAACGCCTGCTGGCCGATATCGATGCCGGGCTGGTCGACGTCGTGATCGTGTATAAGATCGACCGGCTTTCCCGTTCGCTCGTGGATTTCCTCGGGCTAATGCAACGCTTCGACGACGCGAACGTTGCGCTGGCCAGCGTCACCCAGCAAATCCGCACCGACTCCAGCATGGGCCGCTTGATGCTCAATATCCTGGCAGCCTTCGGCGAATACGAGCGCGAACTCATCGCCGAGCGCACGAAAGATAAGATGGGCGCCGCCCGGCGGAAGGGCAAATTCGTCGGGGGCGGGTTGCCGCTGGGGTACGACCTGGATGCCGTGCCGACAGGGAGTAAACTGCGTGTGAATCCCACCGAGGCCACTATCGTGCGTGAATTATTCCGCCTCTACCGTATGCATCAAGGCTTGCTGCCGGTCGTGAAGGAAGCAGCCAAACGGGGATGGCGCACTAAGACCTGGGTGACGCGCGAAGGGAAAGTCAGAGAAGGCGGTGCGCTCGACCGGGCCAACCTCCATCGGTTGCTCACTAATGTCATCTATATCGGGAAAGTGGACTACGAAGAGGAAATCTTCGAGGGAG
>CAIYQO010000003.1 GCA_903928345.1 uncultured bacterium
CCTGATGCTGGGGTATGACGTGAAGAATCGTAAGCTGGTCATCAACCAGCGGGAGGCGGCATTGGTCCGCGACATCTTCACCCGCTTCATTCGCGACCGCTCCACCACCAGGCTCTCGCAGGAACTCAATGCCGAAGGGCATACCACCAAATCTTGGACGACGGCGAAGGGGAAGCGCCGTCCGGGGCAGCCAATCAGCAAAATGTACCTGTACCGAATCCTGACCAATCGGATTTATCTGGGCGAGATCACGCATAAGGGAGCCGTCTATCCCGGTGAGCATGACGCGATCATTCTCCGCGAGCAGTGGGACCAGGTGCAAACCATCCTCACGGATGATCCGCGGTCACGCGCCGGGCGCACGAAGCTGCAGGCGCCATCGCTGCTGAAAGGCATCATCCGCTGCAAGCACTGCGAGAGTTCGATGGGCATGACGTATACGCAGAAAGCCGGCAAGCAATACCGTTACTACCTGTGCAACCATGCGTCGAAGTTCGGTTACGCGACCTGTCCGGTAAAAAGTGTGCCGGCAGGGGAAATCGAACAGGCGGTGGTGGCGCAGCTCCGCCGATTCTTCACCACGCCGGAGATGATTGCCATGACGGCACGGAAAGCGCAGGAATGGGCAGACGGTACCCCGCTGCGGGAACAGGACGTGGCCCGGCACCTCGGGCAGCTCGATGGCGTGTGGGATGAGTTGTTTCCCGCTGAGCAGGCGCGGTTGCTCCAACTGATGGTCAAGCAGGTCACCGTGTCGGAGCACGGCTTGGATGTGCAGATGCACGCCGATGGACTGTATTCCTTGATGGACGAGTTACGAGGAGACGAGACGGCATGAGTGAAATGGCGCTGGACAGTATGGATGGGGAGATGCTGGTGCATATCCCGATGACGTTGACGAAACGCCAGGGGCGCAAGCAGATTATCCTGCCCGTGGGGAGCGAGACGGCATCCGTGCCGCGTGACATCACCGCCGATCCGCTGGCCCTGGCCATCGCCAAAGGCTTCCGCTGGCAGGATCTGCTGGATAACGGCACCTATCCCACGGTGCGGGCGCTGGCGAACGCGGTGCAGCAGGATACCGCCTACGTTGCCCGCACCATCCGGCTGACGTTACTGGCGCCGGAGATCATCGAGGCGGTGATGGCTGGCCAATGCCCATCAGCATTGACGCTCAAACGGCTATCACGAGAATTCCCCGTCGTCTGGGATGACCAGCGGCGGGCATGGGGCGTCTCGACAGTTGAGCCGCCCAGCGACACACGGAAAGGAACACCATGAGAAACGTTACCCAGCATGACCTGGAGGAGACACGACCGGACTCGCCACTTGAGGAGACCCTCGCGTATTGCCTGAAGCAGTTGTATGCGGATCGCCAGCATGCTGTCACCGAGGAGTTCATCCACGGCCTGACGTATGAGGAGTTGATTGGCACGCTGCTGCAGGCGCGGGATTTGTGCGACGAACTGAAGGAGAGAGAGGAAGAAGAATGCACCGGTACCCTAACCAGTACCGACATCTCACAATTCTGATCGGATGGCAGCCCCGGGAGACCGGGGCTGTTTCATACCTTGATGATCGCTATGAACCGTCAAGTGTCACTTGGCGGTAATTCTCATCACCGTCTCGGTGCATCTCGTACCCAATAGCGCGATAGCCTGCCAGTCGTTTCGATACCATGCGCGCGAGCATGGGTACCTGAAAGTCTGCATAATCGTAAATCACCACTTCGGTTTTCTGGTCATGGAGCCGGTGAAGGCGACCGGCGTATTGTGCGAGCGTGCCTTTCCACGAGATCGGCATGGCCAGAAAGAGCGTATCGAGGCGGGCATCGTCAAAGCCTTCGCCGA
>CAIYQO010000004.1 GCA_903928345.1 uncultured bacterium
GCCACACCATGCACGAGATTATGAGCGATGGCATCGAGGTTTCAATCCTCATCCGCCCCGGAAGGCGGATGCCACCCGACGGCCCTCATTGACTGGCTTTCTAACATGGAGTTTCAATCCTCATCCGCCCCGGAAGGCGGATGCCACGGCCACTTCGCGCTCAATTCCCGCAGGGGGCCGGCCTATCGGGGCGAGAGTCAGGGGGTGAGTGGGAGGCATCACCCTCACTCGGATGCGCGAACCGCACGCGTACACCATCACCACCGCCGGTTCGCGCGTTATTTCAGATAATCAGTGGATCGGTGAAATCAATGTAACCGTCCCGTCCAAAAGATTCCACCAGGGTCTCACGGCCTCCCGGCAGGCGATAAATACGCAGGCTATCTTCCAGCGAGTCGATTTCCGCACGCACGCGCTGTCGCAGGCGTTCGTAATCGGTCTCGGACACCGTACACTCGAAGACCGAGAATTGCACGCGTTGCCCAAAACCCGTACAGACCTTCGCGACGCGGCGCAAGCGCCGCCGTCCTTCCTTCGTGAGCGTATTGACATCGTAGGTAATCAAAAGGTCCATCAGCGCACCGCCAGATATGGATCGTAGTGTGGCACGTCGCCGCGCAGGAAGCGGGCCAGCAGTCGGGCTTGGAGTTGCGGCAGCAGTCCCACGGGTACCGGCGCTTTCAACAGTCGATGCGGTACCAGCTCTTCTTTGCGCTTTTGATACGCGGCAAGTACCGCTTTGCGTCCGCCTTCGGTGAGCAGCACGCTCTCCCCCGCCTCAGTGCGTGCCTCAAAATGTTCCGGACGAATCTGTCGCAGATTGATCAGCGTCAGCGCCAAACGATCAGCGACCACGGCGCGGAATTCCTCCTCCAAATCCAACGCGAGCGCGGGGCGCCCGGAGCGGACGGCATGCAGAAAGCCGATCTGCGGATCCAGGCCGGTGCTTTCCAGCGCCGTGGTACAGTCGTGCGCCAACACGGCGTAGAGGAAGGATAACAGCGCGTTGACGCGATCGCGCGGGGGACGCCGGGTGCGCTGTACAAAGGCGAAATCCGACGGCTCGACGGTGAGCAGTTGTCCGAACACCGCGAAGTAGCGCGCCGCCATCTGCCCCTCGATGCCGCGCACGCCATCAAGGGTGTCGGCGGTTTCCAACGTGGCCACGCTTACGGCATGTTCGGCTGCGGCGCCGGCGATGGCCTGGCGCGCTTCATCGGACTTAGCATCGCGCGCCCCGCGCAGCAACACGTGGCGGCTATTGCGTAATTTGCCCGCCACGAGGCGCCGGGCGATCTCCAGGCAGCGCGTGGGGGCGCGCAGCGATTCGTACTGGGCCAGGCGCAACAACACGTTGCCGTGCGTCGGGCCCTCCACCCGGCAGCGGAACCGGCCGGAGTAGTCCAGGAATGCCACCTCACGTCCCTCGCGGGCGCAGCGGTGCATCGCGCCGGCGCTGATGGTGCAGAGCCCGAACAACACGACGCCGTCGAGATGATGCAAGGGCACTTGCAGCAGCGTCCGCTCCTCCAGTTCCACGCGCAGCGTCTCGCCGTCCAGGCTCACATGGGCCTTGGGCGTTTGTATGAAGAGAGTATTCAAATGCACACGCGCCATGCGTCACGCTCCTTCGTCGTCCACGAGGAACAGGGGATCGGGTGTGGCGGCACGCGCCGTGCCGACCAGTTCCGGCTGACAAAGTTCGCGCAAGGAGCATTCCGTGCAGCGGTCGTCGTCCACCGGCGGCGGCATGCTGCCCGCCTGGAGCAGTGCCCGCACCGCGTCGATGAGGTGGCGCGTCGTCGCGCGCAACGCCGGCGTTAAGGGGACGATGCGGCGCGCATGTGTGGTGTGATAATACACCTGCCCCTGGGCAATCGCGACCTGCAACATCTCCTCCAGGCAGAATGCCTGGGCGCAGAGCTGCACGTCGTCATGCTGTTTACGTCCCTTCGTTCCGCGTTTGTACTCCACCGGTTCGACCCGGCCGTCGTCGTAGAACTCCACCACATCCGCCTTGCCAAGCAGGCCCAGCGCGTCGGACCAGAGGGGCAGCGCGCGCTCGACGCGCTTCCCCTCCTCCCACGCCGTTGTCGGTTGGTCGGCGTGCGCATGGATCTGCTGCCCCTGCAGCGTGGCCGTGTTCTCCGCAAAGACCTGCTCCACGTGGATCAGCGCACACTGCCGCGGGCAATAGCTGTAATGCTCGAGTGCCGAGATCAGGATACGGTCGTCATCGGCATCGTCCGGCGTGGTCATCGCACCCCCACGCGCGGCGCCCCGACCAGGGACGTTAACACCACGTCGTCGGGCAGCAGGCGGTCGTCGACGGACACCTGGTAGTCGCTGAAACGACGTGGCGCCTCCACGCCGGCATTGCGCTGCACGGTAATGCGCTCGAAGAGGTCCTGGGCGGGGGCATTGCCAAAGGCACACTCGTGGGTGAACACGTAGAGCCCACGGCAGCTCATCATCCCGCGCGCCGCGGAATGATCCAGATCCCACATGCCCTGTAGCGCCTGC
The DNA here is from genome assembly GCA_903928345.1 of uncultured bacterium. Classification (GTDB taxonomy): domain Bacteria; phylum Armatimonadota; class Hebobacteria; order CAIYQO01; family CAIYQO01. The sequence continues at coordinate 2,524 of CAIYQO010000004.1, forward strand.
CAGAACAGCGCCAGGTCGTCCGCCGACACGCCGGTTTTCGTCGCAAAGGGGGCGGAGAAGAAGCCATGCGCCAGATAGAGGCCATAGGGGACCATCGCCTTGCGGCCCATCTCCGTCACCTTGGACTTGCTTGCATCGTTGTCACCCTCAACGGTACCGGCATCCTCGGGCTTGGTGATCGCCACACGGGTGATGCTGACATCGAGGGGGATGATGGGATCGAGCGAGCGGGCGAAGGTGAGCTGAACCGGCCCGCGCACCTGGCCGCAATTGACGCCGGTGGTCATCACCGCGCCGAACAGGCGCACGTCGAGGTAGGTGGCGCACATCCGCGTGCGTACCTTGTCGATGTCGTCACGCTTCTGCTTGCTGCCGGTCGATTTCAGCCCTTCCTCCTGGTAGGCCTTCTCGTGCAGCGTGTTCAAGGCGATGCCACCGTCGTTGACGTAGATGCCGAGGCCCGCTTGCCCCTCGCGCGTGAGCGCCACGTAGTTGCGCACCTTGCGCTTCAGGCACACGTCGGTGACCAACCCCTGCATCGTCTCGGGGTCCACGCGCGGCATATTGCCCGCATCGGGATCCCCGTTGGGGTTGCCGTCGGTGACGTCGAACAGCAGCACGAAGTCGTGCCGTCGGGTGGGATCGGTGTAGATGGCGTTACTCATGGTTCTCCTCCTCGATAATCTCGGTTAGGGTGGCGTCACCGGCGGCTTTGCGCGCCAGCATCTCGGCGCGGTCATGCGCCCGTTGATGGTAATAGCCCAGGCTGAAGAGCGCCTGGTCTTGCAAGGTGAGGGTGCGTGGGAAGGCCGGCAAGTCGGCCATTACGGCTTCCAGGCGCTGCTGCAACGCGGCGCATACGCCGGGGCGCGTTTTACGCAACTTGGCCAGGTGTGGCTGGGCGTCCCCGAGCAGATTGCCGAAGACGCTGGCCGGGGCGGTGCTCGCGGAGCCGTAAAAGCGGTCCACCAACGTAGTGTTGATCTTCCCCTGGGCGGCGCGCTGAATCTCCTCCAGCACCGCCAGCAGGCGTCCGCACAGGTAGGACGGGCGCGTGTCCGTCAACTCCAATTGTGCCATATACAACTCCTTCTCGTGTGCGTGTGATTGCAGCACGGCTTTCATGAGCGCCGCGCGCGGGTAGGTGACGGTTTGCTCAGCCCGGCAGCGTGTGACGGCCTGGGTGAGCAACCAGGAAGGCAACGGCCCCCCATGCAACGCCGCGCGCATCAAGGCGCGTGGCACCTGGGCGACCATCTCTTTATTGACATCGCGGTACAGGCTAGCCGCCAGGCGGAAGATGCTCAACGGCTCCCCCGGTTGCCCGTACCCCTCGACCTGTTGTGTAAGGGTGAACCATCGCGCCAAATGCTGCGCGGCAGCGCCAATGGTGGTATGCAGCCAGTCCCGCACCACGGCGCGTCCCCCGCTGGCGGTGAGCGCCGTGGCATAGAAGTCGTCGGCATCGCAAGCAGTGAACGGCTTCCCACTACGCGCCGCAGTGAGCAGCGCCCGCACGCTGTCCGCCTGGGGTTGCTTCAACAACGTGGCCCAGGAAAAATCCACCTGCTCCTTCGTCCAGAAGACATAGACCAGCGGACCGACAGCCAGGTGGCTGTCATCCTCGGCCAGCAGATGATTCAGCGCCTTGCCGAAGCGCTCCCCGCAGTCCGTGCAGACGCGCGAGGTGGTCGCACGTGGCAAGCCATAGGACTCGAAGGCATCGGCGTTAATGGAGACCAGGGCGATGCCGGACGACTGCCCACCCGGCACCCGCTTGAGGAGCACGGGCAGGTTCTCGGGGATCCACTTGTGCTGCCCGCATACCAGGCACTCAGCGGTCGCCTCTTCGTCTACCTGGCAACACGCTGCCCAATAGGTGCGCACGGCTGCATCATCGACCGGCATGCCGCCCGCGACACGGAAGGTCAGCAGGTCGCTTTTCTCGACAGCGGCGTCCAGCCGCGCCACGGCGGGGTCACCTCCGGCATCCCAGGTGGCGAGGAAGTGCGCGACGGCTTGGACGTGGGCGTCCCCGGTGGCCTGGGCGCATTGTTCGATCAAGGCCCGGTATGCGGTGTGCTTCTCGGCGGCACGTGTATCATCGAAGGGTATGCCCAGCGTATAGGCCGGTGTATCGGCGAGAAGAATGGCACGCACCCCCGACGTGCGTCCGATATACGGGACCAGGTGCGCTTTGCCCCGGTCGCGCTTCTCACCGCTGCTCGTTTGGACCACGCCGAGGAACTGCCCGGCGGCGTCCAGTTCGATGATCCATTTCACGGGCTTGCGGTCATACATGGGCGGTGGGAGTTCGCCGACGATGCGATCCGCATCCTGGACGAGTTGCTGCAGGATCATGATGCACCTCCCACCGTGTTGAAGGAGAACGACGGCACCTGCAGCACCCCGTCCACGAGTTCCGCCTGGAAGAAGTGGGGCTCCGCCGGGGCATCCTGTCGATACTCCAAGTCCAACAGCATCAACCCCAATGGCTCGTTGATGGGCTCACGCCGCTCGCTGCCGTCGGGCCTGGCGAATGACGCGGCGAATTCGCGGCACCCCAGATAGGGACGGTGGTAACACTGCCCACGCTCGACCCGACGTCGGAACTGGTCGCGGTATTTTGCCACATCCTCGGAGACACCCTGCCGTAGCAGGGGATCGGCATAAATCAGGTAGGCGGGCTGCACCAGGCCCAACGTGTGGCGCTGTGTGCGCGCTTCGGTGATGTCCAGGCCCGAACCGCGGGGAGACATGCGCGCGTTCACCTCGTTGCGCACCAGGGAGAAGTGCCGGATTGGCGCCAGCACGTGAATCTCACGCACTTGCCAGGTGAACTCCGGCTTCCAGAAGATCGCCTCCAGCACCCCGCGCGCCGCCGAGGGCGTCATCACGGAGTAGGAGACACGCTCGACCTTCATCTCCGGTCGTGTGAAGCACGCATAGTCGCCCCAGACCTTAACTTGTACCGGGGGTAACGCCATCACCAACCTCCTTTCATTACCATTCGGTTATTACACAATCAAATCCGCCGCGTCCCAGGCCATCTCGGTCATGCCGCGGCTGTCATAGGCGCCCAGCCATTGGTAGAGCCCGCTGTCGGGCAGCACCTCGATCACCTCGCCTTGACGAAGAAAACGCTCTACATCGCGCCGGCGCACCGATACGCTGTGCTGTTGAGCCTCACGCCAGTCCGTGCGGCTGAGGTGACCAGTCGCGCGCACCCGCGCCATCAGCGCCGCGATGACATTGATCTGGTACGGCACCAATACGGGTGCCGTATCGTCGGGGATCATGCGAAACGCCGCGGCCACCGCGGGGAAGTCCAGGCGTTCGCGCATACGCTGTATCCCACTGGCATCGGTGGCGAGATCACCAAAGACGGCGCGGAAATACGCGGGAAAGATCGCCGGGTCATGGAGATCGAGGTCGGGGCGCTGTAAAACCATCGTCGCGTGGTCAAACGCGGTTTTATAGGGGCCGAGAGGCATTCCCCCCGCTTCCGGTGTAAAGAGGATCACCTCACCCTGGCCCAGCCGACCCTCACGGTTACACCGTCCCGCCGCCTGGACGATGCGGTCGAGGGGACCGATGGCGCGAAGGACGCATGGGAAGTCCACGTCCACCCCAGCCTCCACGACCTGGGTACTGACCACGCGGCAGGGACGCCCGTCCGCTAACCGTTGGCGCATCTCGGTAAGCACGGCGCGCCGATGTGCCGGACACAGCAGCGTCGACAAGTGCAGTGCCTCGGGATCGTTTAAGGCGGTCAGCACGGCTAGCGCATCCTTGCGCGCATTGACGATGGTCAGGCATTGCTCCCGTCCGCGCATTTCCTCTGCGACGTGTGCCCAGGACCAGGGTTCACGTTCGATACGATACACGACCCGACGCAGGGCTTGGAAATGCCGTGCGGGTTCACGCACGATCTCCCGCACTCCGGTGAAGCCGTGCAGCAGTCCGCTGTCCGCGGTCAACGCGGGCTGGGTGGCGGTACAGAGCACCACGGTCATACCGTAGCGCTCGACCAGCAGGCGGAGCGCGTCGAGGATGGGGGTGAGCAGCAACGGGGGCAACGTCTGCACTTCATCCAGTATCAGAACGCATTTCGCCAGTCGATGCACCTTTCGGCAGGCGGACGGACGCGCGGCAAACAGGCTCTCAAAGCACTGCACGGTGGTGGTGACGATCAGCGGGGCATCCCAGTTCTCGGTTGCCAGCCGCTGCCAGAGTGCCTGATCCGCGACATTGGCGTCCGTATCCTCGTCGATGACGGAAACAGAGGCATGGTGTTCCAATACGGCATGCGGGTGGGGAAAGATGTCGCGGAACACGGCGGCAGTCTGCTCGATGATCGACGTGTAGGGGATCGCGTAGATCACGCGCGCTAGACCATGCTGCCGGGCATGTGCCAGGGCGAACGCTAGCGACGAGCGCGTTTTCCCGCCCCCCGTGGGCACGGTGAGGGTAAAGACCCCCGGCGGAAGCACCGCCGCGTCGAGGCAATCCTGATACACGATCCGACGCACCGCGTTGACGGGGGTTGGTGACGCTGATGCCTGAAGACGCGCCTGGTCGGTGGCAAAGTCGGCCCAAAGGTCGCCTACCGTGAACCCGGCGTTGCGATGGGTAGGGAGGTGGGGAGAGAAGTGCGCCTCGGTATCGAGCGCATCGGCATCCACCAGGCAGGCGTAAAGCACGCGGATGAGCAGATCGGCTTCCAAGGGCGTGACCGCAAGCCGAGTTATTTCCTGTGTCGCGGTCATCAGCAACGCCGGGAGATCAGGATACTGGCGCTCACCTTCCTCCGCCATGCGCTGGAGATCAGGGTTTCCCCCGGCCTCCTGCATGCGCTGCCGGAGCGTCGGCAGTGACGGTAGGCCCCCATGATGCCCAAGCAATACACATGCCAACGCGGGACACGACGCCGCCGTGACGAACGCCCCGGCGGTTTTATGGTCAATGCCGGATGGAGGACGTGCGGTGCCCTGCTGTGCCGCCTGGAAACACCGGCGTAGATACGCCTGAAAAGCAAGCGCACCCTTGCCAATATCGTGCAACAATCCCGCAATGCGCGTTGCCGTCGATAGCCCGCTTGCCGTGCCGAACCCATCGGCCAATGCTGCGGTCGCAGAGAGGTGATCCACTAATAAATGCCAGTGCGACGATCCCGGTGTGGGTGTATGCGCCAGCAAGTTCCGGTCCATGGGCACGTCCTTCCTGAAGTCGGACATGATGGCGATGAAGTGGCTACAGTAAGATTCCTTTCGGGAAGTAAGCGGTGAGTTCCTGTCTACTGGCGAATAATGATTCGCACCAGATGCACTGCAGGTCGCACCCCCACCTCGATTTTGCAAGGAAAGCACGGCCTGTTTAAATGGCGGTCGTCCCAGGGAGGGGGATTTGCCGTTCTGATGGGCCTGGCGCCGCTGCGCTGGCTGCGCCGGCACCGGTGATGTCCGTGATGGAAGGCACGACAACATGCCTCCACCCTCAGTTCGGGGGATAGAACGCAGCTGACGATTCGAGGGAAACCGATTTACAGTTCACTGGTACGGTCAGCAGGCACACTGGACACACCATTTCCGTATCTTCCTCCAGAAAAGCGGGCAGGGGGCAGCAGGGAAGGCGCATGCCGCATTGCTCTCTTCTCTCATAATCAAAAAGGTAGAATCCTTGTGTCCAGTGCGTCCAGATGGCCCTCTACCTCCCTCCCCTCCCGCTTATTCGAGGGTATGCAGGTCATTTGCCAGGATCTTCGAGATGGTCGTCGCATACCATCGTCCGCCATTCTTCCCCGCGATGCCTTCGGCGTTGAGTAGCTTGGCGATGCCTGTCATGCTGACGCAGTCACCGTGCAGTTGGCGGATGCAGGTACCTGCATTACTTTGCATGGCGGAGCAAGTACCACAACGCGCTCACTTGCCAGCGCCCACCACGCTTGGCAGGGATTCCATCCGCATCTAGCACCTGAGCGATGGTGCGCAGGCTCATACCCTCGTTGTGCAGCTGACGGATGCGGGCAAGCACGGCTTGTTCGTCGGGGAGGGGGAGGAGCAGATCCCCCTGGCGCTCGTAGCCATAGGGTGTCGGCGAGTAGACTTGGCCGTTTTGCTTCTTGTGCTGCAGCGCCGTGGCGGTGCGTTCGGCAATCAGGTTGCGCTCCAACTCGGCGAAGGCACTGACCATCGTCAACATCATCCGCCCCATCGGAGATGACGTATTGACGGCTTGTCCGCCCAGGTCGAGCAGGTGGAGTGTAATGCCGGCCTTGTCCCACTCGCGCGTCTGGCGCAGGCAGTCCTCGGTGTCGCGGAAGAGGCGGTCCAGCTTCAGCCCGACGATGTGTTGCACTTGCCGGGTACGTACCAGGCGCAGCATCTCCTTGCCGCCGGGGCGATGGGCCAAGGAGTAACGCGCAGTCACCCCCTCCTCGCGGATCAAGGTGTCCAGGGTCAACCCGGACATCATGCAGTAGCCGCGCAGCCGCTCTTCCTGGGCGGCGAGTGAGACGCCCTCGCGGGCTTGTTCGTCCGTGCTGACGCGCACGTAGCAGACGGCGTGATTCATGGGAAATCTCCTTTGGGGGTGTTCGGAACGGTGTTCGAAACGGGTGATGCGGCGTGCATCCTTAGAAGCCGTTTGAAAACGCCTACTCCTCCGGTCAGCGCTGCTCTCCCCAGCGCCTAGCGGTCGCTTCCTGTCCTGGTGTCTGCGACCGCCGATGCGGTCCGCCCGGTGCCGGTGGCCGCCGATTGCTTGTCACAAC
>CAIYQO010000005.1 GCA_903928345.1 uncultured bacterium
AGGACAAAGTTGCCGCCGACCCGTACGGCATCGGCTACATGTCCAGCGCCCTGGTCGACCTGACCCGCGTCTCCGTGGTCGCCTTCGGCGGCTCCGTGACGCAGCCGGCCACGATGTACCCGAGCAGCAACGTCAAGACCCGCTACCTGCTGCCCTCCGGCGCCTTCGGTGGCTATCCGGTGCGCAATCTGTATGTGCAGACGAGTGCGGCCCCTCCGGCGTTTGTCGCCGCAGCCTGGTCCGCTGGTGGTGGCTACATGAAGAACCACCCGCTGTACAAGCTCGGTTACGTCGCCCCGTAAGGGTCGCGACAACCGGACTCGGACGCCGGCCCGACCTGGTCTCCAGGTCGGGCCGGTGACGTTTTTGGCGGGCAGGAGATCGCCCACCCACCGCGAAAAGAGCATCATCCCCTGGACGGAGGTTTCCCGATGCTCTCATGGCGTGCGTGGTGGGTGGTGGCGCTGCTGGCGCTGGGTGCGGCGGCGCGGGCCGCGGTGACGATGCCGACGGTGTCGTACGCGCTGAAGACGGCGAGCAAGGTGAGCGTCGCCATCTACGACCCCCAGGGCGGCATCGTGCGGCAGTTGCTGTTGGCGGCACCGCGCACGGCGGGGGCGCACACGGAAACGTGGGACGGCCTGGACGACAAAGGCAAACCCGCCGCGCCGGGCGCCTACGGCTGGAAGCTCCTCTCCTCGCAGGGGTTGAAGGCGGAGTGGATGGTGTCGCTGGGCACCAACCTGAAGCCGGGGTATCAGATCATGCCCGGCAACCACGTCGGCGCGGTGACCGCGGCGGTGGATGACGCCGGCGACATCTACATCATGGGTGGGTGCAGCGAGTGCGTGCCCGGCATGGCCAAGACGAAGCGCGACGGCACGCGCCTGTGGGCGAGCGACCACCTGCTGGAGTCGAACAACGACTGTGGCGTGGGGCTGGCGCACGGGTTGATGTATACGCTCCTCGGCAACGCCAAGGTCATCGCCATCGACCCCGCCACCGGTACCGGCCAGTGGAAGAGCACCCTGCCGTGGAATAACGTTAACGACAACTGGGGCCCGGGCAGCACGCTGATCTGGCTGGCGGCGCGCGGCGAGCAGGTGGTGGTGAGCCATAAGACGCGCAACGCGGTGTGCTGGCTCGACCCGAAGAACGGCGCGGTGCTCGACACGGCGACGATCCCCGCCCCGCAGTGCCTCGCCCTCGACGGCGCCGGCGCGGTGTATGCGATCAGCGGCACATCGGTGGTGAAGTTCACCCGCGCGGCGAAAACCCCCGTGCCCGTGGTGACCGGCCTGGCCGCCCCCTGGCGGCTGGCGGTGGACCCCGTCGGCGGGGACATCTTCGTGGCGGAGGCGGGCGACGTGCAGCAGATCGCGCGCTACGCCGCCGACGGCACGTTGAAGGCGACATACGGGCGCAAGGGGGGCCGCCTGTTCGGCCAGTACGACCCCGCCGACTTCCGCGGCGTCACCGGCCTCGCGGCGGACAAGGACGGCGGCTTCATTGTCGTCGAGGGTAACGCCGCCCCGCGCCGCGTGGCGCTCTTCGACAAAAACGCCAAGCTCGTGCGCGAATGGTACGGCGGGGTGCACTATGCCAACGGTGGCGCGGGCGACCCCGACGACCCCTCCACCGTGTGGTTCCATTCCGGCTCCGGTGAGGTGGTGAAGGCGAAGATTGACTTCGTGCACAAAACCTACGCCGTGCGCGAGACGTACCAGCTCATCGGCCTCGGCGACGGCGTCATCAACGCCGGCAACTCCATGGACATCTTCACCGTGCGCCACCACAACGGGCACACCTACCTCATCAGCCAGTGCATCGAGCCGCGCATGGTGATGGTCGACGCGCCCAACCGCCGGCTGGTGCCGCTTGTTGCGGGCAAATATTTCCTGCAGCACGACTTCGAGAATCCCGCCTACACGCCGCAACCCTTCGTCGACGCCTACTTCGGCAACGCCACGACCCGTAAATACGGCGCCGTGCCCGACGCGCAGCACAAGGACGCCGTGATCTGGACCGACCTGAACGGCGACGGCAAGCCGCAGGCGAATGAGATGGTCTTCTCCCCGCGCATGCTGCAGACGTGGTCGTGCGGGCGCGTGTGGCCCGACGCGCAGATGAACCTGTACGAGATGAACGACAAGCCGATGAAGTGGACGCCGCAACGCTGGACGCCCGGCGGCGCGCCCGTCTACGGCGGCTGGGCGGACTGGAAGGCCATCGGCGACGCGCCGACCGGCTTCAACCCCCTCAACGTCTCCTGGCCCGCCGGCTCCGGCATCATCCCGCTCAAAGATGGCAGCCTGGTCGGCTTCTTCAACAGCCAGGACAACCCCTTCGGCAAGGGGATCGGCAGCGAAGGGCTGGGCGGCAACTACATCGTAAAGTGGGATAAGGCGGGTAAAATCGTGTGGAGCACCGGCTTCCACTCCCCCGATTTCGGCGCCGCCCCGGGCGAGGCACGCTTCTTCTGGAACATCGCCGGCACCGCGCACGACTGCGTGGTGGTTACCGACATGCAGTGCTACTACACCATCAAAAACCTCGTCTACGTGTGGGATCCCGACGGGCTGTGGGTGGGGCGCCTCTTCGACGAGTCCAACCTGAAGGCCGCGCCGGAAGACGCCTACACCCTGGCCACCGAGAACTTCGGCGGCACGCTGCTGGAGGTGACGAAGCGGAACGCCGTGCCGGGACTGAAACCCGGCGACGCCGTCTTCTACGGCTGCGGGCAGAACGTCACCGCCGTCTACCGCATCACCGGCTGGGACACCTTCAAGCACGCCAAGGGCGCCACCGCCCTCACCGCCGCGCAGGCGGAAGCGGCGAAGCTGACCGCCTTCGGGGTGGCGGCGAAGAAGAGCGGCTCGGGCAAACTGTCGCACATGAAGAAGTTCGTGGCCGCCACGCTGCCGCGCTTCGCCGCGCCGCCGGTCATCGACGGCAAGCTGGACGACGCCGTGTGGGCCACGGCCGGCACGGTGGACGACTTCCGCCTCACCCCCGCCGAGGAGGTGCCGGACGCGCAGCAGACGACGGTGCGCACCGGCTACGACGACGACAACCTGTACCTGGGCATCCGCTGCGTCGAGCCTAAACTGGACAAGCTGCGCGCCTTCGGGTCGCCGTTGCACCTGGACGACAGCGTGGAACTCTTCATCGACAGCGGCTGCACGCGCCAGCACTACTTCCAGGTGATGGTGAACGGCAACGGCACCTACTATGTGGGCGAGGGGTGGAACGCGCGCCCGGCGATCACCCTCACCGCGAAGGCGGGGCGTGAGGCGGGCGCGTGGACGGCGGAGCTGGCCATCCCGTGGAAGAACATCAACGCCGTCGCGCCGAAAGCAGGGGAGAAAGTGGGCTTCAACGTGGTGCGCAACCGCTTCGTGGACGGCGAGCAGCACAGCAACTGGAGCCCGTTGCGCGGCAACCTGAACCACACGCCGGGCTATTTCGGCACGCTATACGCCGGGGACACGCTGCCGCGCGAGGCGCAGGCGCTCATCGCGGGCCGCGCCTACATCCACCACCTGGGCGACCGCGCCATGCCGCTGGACGGCACGCTGAACCACTGGCAGGGGGTCACGCCGCTGAAGATCATGGACGGCACCAGGCCGGTGGCCAACGTCTACCTGGGTTGGAAGACCGACGGCCTGTACACCGCCTTCGACGTGACCACCGACCGGCCGTGGAAGAACGGAGCCGCCCTCGACATGGCCTTCAACGGCGGCGCCGGCTGCGACGTGCAACTCGGCCCGGTGGTCAAGGCGCAGCAGACCCTGGCGGCGGGCGACGTGCGCTTCCTGGCCGCGCCGCTCGCTGGGGCCGCGCAAGTGGTGGAATTCCTGCCGCTGCTCACCGCCGACCTGACCGACGCCGACCGCGCGCCGCGCACCTACCACACCGAGGCGCAGGGCAACAACCCCTTCGACCGCCTGGCGCTGCTGCCCGCGGGCCACACCGCGAGCACGGTCAAGGCGGACGGTAAGGGGTACATCGTGGAGATGAAGCTGCCGCTGCGCGCCCCGCTCAAGCTCGAGAGCGGCCTGCGCTGCGCGCTCGACGCCAGCGTCATCCTCGCCAACCCCGCCGGGACCCGCGCCGAGTTGCGTCTGCCCCTCTTCAGCACCAGCGGCGACGACATGTTCGTGGCCACCGACGTGGTGATGGAGACGAAGCTGCGCCCGTGGAACTGGGGCGAGGCGGAACTGGAATAGGGCGAAAAATATTCTGCAATGGGGGCGAAACGGACATTGTGAAAACGAGGGGGGGCGTGGTATACTTCGAGAGGTAAAGCCAATCACAATGCGGCTGCGCTGTTAGTGATGCTCCTGGAGTTTCGATCCAGCATCAAGTACTCCGGGGCCCATATCCGTGGTGCAAAGGCATGCCGACAGGTATACTGGCGCGCTTTGGAGAGGGCACCCACCTTTTAGGGTGGGGTTCGGAAACGGGGGGGCACACGGCAGAGGCGGTCGCATTGTAATTTGGTTACGGCTCCGGTGGGGCCGCGGATTAGAGCCCAGGGCGCGAGCCCTGGGCTTTTCGTCGTCAACCTACCACTGCCCCAACGCTACATGCGTCTGCGGGATGACGCGGACGTCGGAGTGGTGGCGGGCGGCGCGGGTTTGCGCGGCGAGGGTTGGGGGGGTTGTGGGGGGCGGGGGGCCGCCGGGGCGCGCGGTGACGGGTTGCAGCACCAGCGGCACGGCACGGGACTGCGCGGCCACCAGGGCAGCGGCGCGCTCCACCTCGTCCAGTTCCGCGCCGAAGACCACCTTCACCTGCACCGCGCCTGCCCCCACCCGCGCCAGCGCGACGCGTAAGAAAGCGGCGTGGGCCTCCCACAGCGGCGGCGTGCCCGCGGTCGACGGCAGCTTGATGTCCATCGCGACGAGCCGCGGCGGAACGGGTAGACCGGCCAGCGCGTCGGGCAAGGCGCCATTCGTCTCCAGGTACGTCACCCACCCTTCGGCGTGCAGCGCGGGAAGCAGGTGCGCCAGCAGCGCGGCGTGGAGCAGTGGCTCGCCGCCGGTGAGGCTGACGGCCTGGTGCGGGTAGCCGGCGTACTGGCGGCGGACGATGGCGACAAGGTCGTCGACCGCGAGGGGATTCGGCACGTCCTCGAGCACGCGCGAGCCGGGGTCGCGCTCCACGCGGCACACGGCGGGGGCGGCGGCGCGGGCGGCGGGGGTGTCGCAATAGGCGCAGGCGAGATGGCAGCCGTGCAGGCGCACGAAGAGTTGGCGCACGCCGACCAGCACCCCTTCCCCTTGAATACCGGAGAAGATCTCCTGCACGACGGCGGTCGGGTCACTTGCCATGCGCGGCTCCCGCGGCGCCCGCCACGGCGACGATGGCGGTGACCTGCGTGTCGCCGAATTGCGCCACCACGCGGCCCACGCCGGGGTTGGTCGCCGTGAAGATGCCGTCGGCGTCGATCGCCCCGATGTCGCCCTTTACCGCCCAGCTCACCGGCGCCGCGTCGCCCGGCTGATGATTGCCGGTGAGGCTGCGCGCGGTGAATTGCACCTGATCGCCGACCTTCACCTGGGCATTCGTCGGACTGAGCAGCATGCCGTCCACGTCCGGCCCCGGCGGCGGGGCGAGCACCAGCTCTACATGGGTGTGCCGCGTGATGGCGTCCGTCGTCACTGCCACCCGCGCGTGCTTGCCGTGAGGGCCGTCGTCCGCCTGCAGGAAGAGCGCCACCAGCGGCACGTTGGTGAGCAGGAAGGCGCCGTCGATGCCGGTGGTCGTGCGTTGCAACGTTTTACCCGCCGCGTCCGTGGCCGTCACCACCACGCCGCCGACGGGCGCGTAGCCGGTTACGCGGGCATTCGGCGTGGTGTAGAGGGTGCCGTCGATGTTGCCGGTGGGCACGCTGCCCCCGGTGAGCGTGGAGCCGCCGCCCCCGCACCCGGCAAGGGCGAGCAGCGCGATGGCGAGTAGCAACCAGCGGGTCATGATGCGACGCCTTCCGCGGTGGTCAGGGGCGGCCATTCCGCGTCCGCCAGCACGTCATCGGCCTCCGCGGTGCGTCCCGCCGCGCGCAGCAGGCGTGCCAGGCGCAGATATGGCTCCCAGGCCGCGCGGTCTTCCAGATACGTATCGCCCGTCGGCTCCTCTGCCAGGTCGCGGCGCAACGCGGTGAGGGTGTCGAGGGCGGCGCGATAGGCGGCTTCGGCCGTGGGGCCCTCCGCCGTGTTCCCCTCCGCCTGCGCCACGCGCCATGCGAGCAGCGGCGAGGCCAATTCCTGGGCGCGCGCGACCAGCGTGGGCGGCAGCGGATCGCCCAGGCTCACCAGCCCCAGCGCGGCGTAGACGGCGGGCACGCGCGCGCCGATGGATTCCGCCAGGTCGGCGGCGGGTTGGAAGGCCCGGCGCGCCTCCTCGGTCTCCCCGCGCGCGGCGTGGGCCTCGCCCAGCGCCACCAGCGCCACGGCCTGCGCATAGGGTTGCGTGAGGTGGGCGCTGATCTCCCACGCTTGCCCGGCGTGGTAACGCGCTTCCTGGGGTTGCCCGCCGCGCAGGTAGGCGGCCGCCAGCGCCAGTTGCGCCGCCAGTTCCGCGCGTCGCGTGCCGGAGGCGATGCCGCGTTGCAAGGCGTCCTTGCCGCGGGCACGCGCATCCTCCAGCCGCCCGGCTTCCACCAGCGTCTGCGCCAATTCGGCCAGCGCCATCGCCTCGCGCCCACGGTCGTCGGTGAGGCGCGCCCAGCGCTCGGCGGATTCCAGCAGCTCGCGGCTGAGGGGCAACGCCCCGCGCAGGCGGTGGCAGGCGCCCAGCGTGAGCAACGATTCGGTATACTGATCCCGGTTCGCCAGCGCTTCCGCCAGGTCGCGCGCTTCCTCCGCCGCGCGCACGGCGTCCGCCAGGTCGCCGCAGGCGAGGTGAATGTTGGCCAGGTTGCCGGCGACGTACAGGCGCAGCGTCTGCGCGGCGCGGGGATCGGGTGCGGCGCGCTCCAGCCCCAGCGTGTCATCGAGCAACTCTAGCGCGCGGCGATACTGCCCGCGATGTTCGGCCACCGCCGCCAGCGACACGGTGCCCTGCCAGCGCGCCGTCCACTCCGGACTCCCGGCGGTGACGGCGAAGCTCGCCTCCGCCTCCTCGATGCGCCCCAGGGCGAGCAGCGCGTGGCCGCGGTTCTGCTCCAGCGCGGCCAGGTGCGCGGCCAGCGCGTGCTGGCGCAGGAAGGGCGCGCTGCCTTCGATGAGCGTCAGCGCCCGCGCCGCATCCCCGCGGCCCAGCAGCACGGCGATGAGGCGCAACCGCGCCCCGGCCTCCGCGCGCACGTCCCCCGCCTGCCGCGCGAGGGCGATGAGCTGTTCGGCGGTGGACAGGGCGCCGGCGGGGTCGGGGGGGGCGAGTTGCGCGGTGAGCAGCGTGAGCAAGCCCTGCACGCGCTCGAGCAGGTTGTCGGGGGTGGCGTCGCCGCCGTAGAAGTAGAGCAGTGGCTTGCCGGTGCGTTGGGCGATCAGTTGGATGCGGTCGGGCTGTGCCAGCGTCGCGCCGGAGACATATTGGTAAATCAGCGCGCGCGAGCATTCGATCTCGCGTGCCAGCGCCTCCAGCGACAGGCCGGCCTCTTCCGCCGCCTGCTGGATCAAGCGCCCCTGGGCGCGCCGCCCTTCTCGCGTCGTAAAATCGATGGTCATCTCCATGTGCTCCATGCTGGGCGCCCCCCGCTAACGGACGTTTCCTTGTTCCTGAAGTATAGCATGACTAGACGGGCGCAGCAAGGCGGCCCCGGGTGCCGCACAGAGCGGCCGTGTGCGGAAAAACGCGCAGACGTGGCGGTTGCGGCGCGCGCGAAGGGGAGAAACCGAGAAGTGCGATGCCGGAATGGCGGAAAGGAGTCGGGATGCGCATCGTTTCATGGACCGCCTTTTTCTTGACGATTCTCGGCGCGCTGAACTGGCTGCTGGTCGGGGTGACGCAGTTCGACCTGGTGCGGTGGGCCTTCGGGCGCCGCAGCCTGCCGGGTCGGCTAACCTACGGCCTGGTCGGCGTGGCGGGCATCACCCAACTGGCGATGTTCGTGGTGAACCTGTTCCGGGGACATCCGGCCCCGGCGACGACGTAACGCGAAGGGAGGCCTGGCATGAACCGTACTGACCCTCTGCGCGTGGTTAATCTGGTCGCGCTGATCCTGGTGGTGATCGGCGCGCTGAACTGGCTGTTTGTCGGCCTGTTCGGCTACGATCTGGTGGCGTCCCTCTTCGCCAACGGCTTCGGCACGCTGGACACGCTGAGCCGCATCATCTACACCCTCGTCGGCCTGTCCGGCGTGTGGCTGCTCTTCACGCTGCTCCCCGCGTTGAGCACCTCCCGTCGGCGCTTGATGGCACCGGAGAGGACGTAATGGGTGGGCGGAAAGGCGCCACCAAAACGTACAGCCCGCCGCAATGCGGCGGGCTGGAAGGCTGGTGGAGCCAGGCGGACTCGAACCGCCGACTGATCCGTGCGAGGGATCCGTTATCCCACTTAACTATGGCCCCAGGACGGCGATACTATAGCATTTTCCCGACAGGGTGTCAACCCGCCTTCACGGGTCCGTCGTAGAAAAAAGCCTGCGCCTACATTCGTTCCTGGCCAATCCCTTTTAACCCGGTGAATTATTTCCCCTCACACCACCAGCACCGGCACCACCATCTCCTCCGGGGCCAGGCCACCGTGGCGGCCGACCATGGCGGTGGCGTAGGGGTGCTGGTAGTTGTAGAGCGTGCGTTGGGCGCCGTGGGGGAGGACGACCAGGTCGCCCAGGCGGGCGGCCAGGCCGGGGTGCAGCGGCGGCGGGCCGAGGAGGGCGTGGGCGAGGAATTCGTCCTTTGTGAGCAGCAGCGCGGGCGCGTCGGCCAGGGCCGCGCGCGCGGCGTCCTCGGTGCCCGGGCGCAGGAAGAGGTGCGTCATACGCCCCTCGCCGGCGGGGGGCATGCGGAAGCACGCCGTGAGGTCGGGCATCTCCTGCAACGCAATCACCTCCCGGTCGTCGCCGTCGATGTGGCCGTGGTCGGCGGTGATGATGAGCGCGGTGTCGTCGTCCAGCGCGGGCAACAGTTGGCGCTCGATGACGCCCGCCAGCATGTCCAGCTCCGTCGCGTACCCCGCCGATCCCGCGCCGACGCTGTGCGCGATGCTGTCCAGTTCCGCCCAGTAGAGCAGTTGCACCTGGGGCCGCGGCACGCGCAGCACCTCCAGCGCCGTGCTGAGCATGTCGCCCAGCGCGACGTAAGGGTAGGGCGGCAGCTCGCGATACAGCAGTTGCGACAGCCCGCTGCCGGCATACTGGGTGAAGGTGTAGTAGCCCGTCATTACCCCCGCCCCCTGCAGCAGCGTGAAGAGCGTGGGCGCACCGACGTAGCTCTTCGGGTCGAAGCCGAAGGAGCACAGCGCCTCGTGCGCCGCGTCGGGGGTGACGAAGCCGATCATGTTGAAGATGCGCGCGTACTCGGGGAAGTACATCAGGAAGCCGATCACCCCGTGCTGCGACGGCGGAAGGCCGGTGGTAAGGGTGGTGGTGGCCGCGGTGGTAGTGGAGGGCGCCACCGACGTGAGGGGGCGCCGCCACGCGCGCGCGAACAATTCTGCCACCGCCGGGCGCCGCGCCGCCACCGCGGCCAGGTTGTCCCACCCCAGCCCGTCGAGCAGCAGCACCAGCGCTTTGCGCCGCCCGCCCAGCGCGGCGGCAAAGGCGGCATCCTCCGTCAGCACCGGTCCGTGCGCCGCGCCGAAGTAGGCCAGCAGGCTGTTGGTCAGGTTGGCAATGCTCCACCCGTCATACGCCGGACGCACCCACCCCGGCTGCCCGGGGAAAGCGTATGCGGCGCGCAGCGCGCGGTAGGCGTCGTCCATGGGGATACCTCACACAACAATCTCGCTACGGGCGTTTTTCTGTTTTCTGACCCGACGCATGTTTCGAGCTAAAGCCGGTATACTTTCTTCGTCCTGTAGGGTATGGGCGCCGTCCCATACCAGCCCGTCGCATTTCTATGCCGATGGAGCCAACAACTCGGGTTAACGCCTGCAGTCGTGTCACCTTGTCCCCCTGCTCCATCGGATCAGGATGCCATAAACCGGCATGGGACGGCGCCCATGCCCTACGGGCCGAAAGGGCGTGCCACTAAAAGCAATGTCACTCCATCGCCATCCGCCCCATACTTCCCATCCACCAACCGAGCATGCCGGCGATGACGACTGTGTTGCCGCCGAAGACGGCGGTACCGAGCCAGGGGGCGCCGCCCGCGTGGAGCAGGAAGGCGAGGCCGGCGGTGCCCAGCGCGCTGACGGCAAAGAGGATGAAGGGCGACCACGACCACTCTTCGTCAACCAGTGCCAGCACCAGCAGCGCCGCGAAACCGAGCCATAAGCTGGTGGCGCTGGTCACCAGCAGCAGCAGGCCGTAGGGGTAGCTGCGCGCGCGGCCTCGGTCGCTGGCGGCCATGGCGGAACCGAGCATGGTCTTTTCGAAGCCCGCCAGTTGGCGGCCATACGCCAGCGCGAACATCACGACGGCGACCCCGGCGGTCTGCCCCCCCACCGTCTTCCACGGCACGCCGAGGGCCAGTAGCTCGCGCGGGAGGCGGAAGGCCCACACCAGCAGCCCGACGCCGACGAGGAGGATTCCCGCCATCACCCCGGCACGATGCAGGCGCTCCTCGCGTGCCAGCTCTTCTTCCGGCGAGCGGGCGATCTGCAGCGCCACCTTGCCCTCCACCGCGTCGTGCGCGTGTTGCAGGCGGGCGGCGTAGCGCGGCGTGTCGGGGTCGGCGGCCACCGCCTTCGCGTAGGCGCCGATGCCCTCCCCCACCCGGTCGATGGTGAAGAACACCTCACCGAGCAGCGCCCAACCCTCCGCCAGTGCGGGCTCCTTCTCCAGCAACCCGCGCAGCAGGTGGATCGCCTCCACCTGTTCGCGGCGCCAGTAGGCGATGTGCGCCATGAGCAGGCGGCGCGCGGGGGCGGGCAGCGTGCGCAGCGGCTCCGGCGGGGTGACGGGCGTCTCCGGCGTCTCCGCCGCCAGGCCGGCGTCGTAGTCGGCGCGCAACGGCCCGTGCAGGGTGAGATAGGCGTTCAAGTAGGTCTCGAAACGCGTGTCGGTGAAGAGATCCTCCACCGTCACCGTGGTGCGATACCGCGCCACAACGCGGCGAAAGGTCGCCTCCACCTCCGTCGCCGACGCCTTCGGGGTCAGGCCAAGCAATGCGTAATACGTCTTCATGGCGGTCTCCCGGGGTACGAGTTCAACGTGGAACGTTGAACGAACCTCGTCCTACCCCTCCTCCAGCGGCGCCAGGGTGGCGCGGCCGTCGGATTCGATGAGCTGCTCCAGTTTGCCTTCGGCCTGGGCGAGGAGTTCGCGGCAGGCGCGGGTGAGCACGGCGGCTTCGGCGCACAGGGCGAGGGCGTCGGCGAGCGGCACGTCGTTGCGGTCGAGCAACGCGGCGATGGCTTCCAGGCGCGCCAGGGCGGCCTCAAAGCTGGGCGGGGGTGTTTCTTGTGGCATGTTAACGCCTCCTTTGCCTGTCAACGACGACTGTTTTTCTGTTATAATGCTTGCTGCAGTGAAACTTCGCGCCGCGCGAAGGGAATTCCTGCTCACCCAGAGGAAGCCGGGGACGCATGCTTTCGATCGCCCTGTTTTCGGAATGTTACCATCCGATGCGCAATGGAGTTGCGGTGTCGGTCGCCTCGTTTGCACGCACCCTGGCCGCGCTGGGGCATCAGGTTACGGTCTTCACCGCGCAGCACCCGGATTCCGACGATCAGGAAACGAACGTCTTCCGCTTCCCCTCCATCACCCTGTCCTACCCCGTCGCCTACCCGCTGGCCATCCCCATCGCCACCGGCAAGGCGCGCAAACTGCTGGAAAACGAGCATTACGACCTGCTGCACTCCAACTCCGCCATGCTGATGGGCCAGGTGGCGCTCACCTACCACCGCCGCCGGCACCTGCCGCTGGTCTTCACCTATCATACCATGATCGAGGAGTACACCCACTACGTGCCGCTGCCCAAAGCGTGGGTGCGCCGGAGCGCCATCCATATCAGCCGGGACTACGCCAACGCGGCGGATCACATCGTGGTGCCCGCGCCGCACGTGGCGGAGCGCCTGCGCGGGTATCGCGTGGTGCAACCGATCACCGTGGTGCCCACCGGGGTGGATCTCGACCTCATCGATCAGATTCCCCGCGGCGATTTCCGCGCGACGTACGACATTCCCGCTGACGTGCCGCTGCTGGTCTACGCGGGCCGGCTGGCGCGGGAGAAGAACGTGCCGCGCCTGCTCACCGCCTTCCGCGCGCTCACCCCGCACGCGCCGGAGGCGCACCTGGTGCTCATCGGCGGTGGTCCGAGCGAGGCGGCGTTGCGCGACCAGGCCACGGCGCTAGGTCTGGGCGACCGCGTGCACCTCACCGGCTCCATCCCGCGCGAGCGGCTCATCCAGGGGCTGCGCGAGGCGGACCTCTTCGTCTTCGCCTCCACCACCGAAACGCAGGGGCTGGTGCTCGGTGAAGCGATGGCCTGCGGCGTGCCGGTGGTGGCGGTGACCGCCCCGGCCACGCGTGAGCTGATCGGCGCCGCGGAAGGCCTGCTGGTCGACGATGCCGACGGCCCGTTTGCCGACGCCCTGCGCACGCTGCTCGCCGACACTCCCCGGCGCACCCGCATGGGCAGCGCCGCGCGCGCCCGCGCCGCCACCCTCTCCGCCGCCCACAGCACCGCCCGCCTGCTCGACGTCTACGCCGACGCCATCGCCGCCTGCCCCACGACGCCGGTGTCGGTGACGGTGTAGGGGTTTATGCAGGGACAGCCCCTGTAGGGGCACCGCTCGGTTCTGCTGCCGCGGTAGCAAGGCTGTCATTATCCCGTTGTCTGCGCTCGGGTCGCCACGGGACAGTCCCTGCAGGTGCGCCCTTTCCCCCAATCGCCCCTTCGTATTTGTGCATTCTCCACGTCAACTAACCCCTCGCTCCCTTGCGCCGGATGGGCCGGTCTGGTATACTGGAAATCCGGCGCAGAATCACGCTCGAACCCCCCGGTGCGGATGCGAGTACGCGCGTCATCGAGGCTGAGTAATGCAATGTCAAGAGTGCAGCACAGAGACCACCGGTGAAATCTGCCCCAAGTGCGGCGCGACCATCGAAGGCACACCCAAGTGGTATGCGGAGGGGATCGCCTATCTCGGGGAGCAAAAGCAATTCGCGCTCGCGCACGAACTGCTGGAAGAGGGGTTGCAGGCGCACCCCACATCGGTGTTGCTGTGGTATAACGGTGGTGTGCTGGAAGAGCAGATGAGCAACCGCGACGGTGCGGTGCGCTGCTACCAGGAAGTCATCAAGCTGCGGCCCGCCAACGAAAAGGCGTACCAGGCCCTCGAACGCCTGCTGGGCCGCCCCATGCCGCGCCCGACCGCCGCCCCCCCGCCGCCCGCCGCGCCGATGATGGCACCTCCGCCGGCGCCCGCTCCGATGATGGCCCCGCCGTCCGCCGCGCCGGTCGCCGCCGCCACCCCCGCGCTCGCCAAGCGGCAGGACACCCCGGTCGCCGAGGCGACGCACGAGGCTCCCGAGACCGACATGCCCGCCGCCCCGGCACTCGACCTGCAGGCGTTGCCGCCGCTGTCGGAATCGCGCGCGGCGATCGAGGAGAAGAGCAAGCAGTGGGCCGCCATCGCGCGTATCGCGGGGATCGTCTTCATCGTCAGCTTCATCGCGCTGATCGCGTTTCTCAACATGAAGAATCTGCCCCTCTTCGTCACCGCCCTCCTCCTCTTCATCTGCAGCGCCCTCCTCTTCTTCGCCGCCCGCACCATGACCGTCGCCCCCGGCCGCCGACGCTAGCGGAACGGTGCATGTTGAATTTCGAAAGGGAAGGCCGAGATCGGCCTTCCCTTTTTTTGTCTGAACTGGGATTGGGGGGGATTAGGAGATTTTCTTGATGAGGGAACGATTTTGGGCTTTCAGGTCTGCGGATAATGCTGGGGGTTGATAATTCACAGGGATGAAAGGGATGGATGGGAGTATTGGGGATGTTCGATCCGTTCCTCCTGCAGGAAATAGTTTTCGAATCCCCCTTCCCGGTTCAGGCAGCTCACTCGCCCTGCAGCATTTTCCGCATGCTCAACACCCCTCTCCACGCCACCCACACCGGCACCGTCAGGATCAGCAACACGGCAAGCAGATCGAGCACACCCCAGCGCCGCTTCGTGTAGAACATCTCCGGCGCTTCCCACTGGAACGCGGCGGTGCCGTGCCGTGTCGCCGCGGCGCGTAACGCCGACTCGGTGGTATATGGCTCCGTGATGCTGGTGGCCATATTCAGCAGGATGAACGGATCCCGGTGTTCGCCCGGTTGATCCCTGTCCGTTTTCCCGGTTTTCAGGAGCAGCACATCGTGGGATTGCGCGATGCCGGTAATGCCGTCGACGACGGTAGTGTCTCCGTGGCTGATGAAAGGATACTCAAAGGAATCGATGGCGACCAGCTCATACCCATTCTCTAACCGCACATTCCAGGTATCCCCGATGCCGAAATCCACGCCGCGGATCGTCGTGCACCAGAGGCTGTAGACGATAAAGGCAACGCCGAAATACGGCAGACAGAGGAAGATAAAAAGCACGATCTTCGGGAGATACCTGGCGCGCACGGCGGGATGCTTGCGGAGGAGGATAGCCGTGATGCCCGCGCCGACTGCGCTGCCGATCACCGCCAGCACGAGTCCGACGATTCCCCCAATAATCAGCACGAATGCAATGCCCACGGCTCACCTCCGTATGCCCCTGTGCAGCGTCCCGCTCTTCTCATAATCCGCACTCCGCATTCCGCAATCCCTAATACCGCCCCAGCTCCTTCGCCAGCCCCACGATATAGCGAAAATTGTCCAGGCTGACGCTGCTGGGGACGCTGTGGTCGGAGGAGAAGATGTAGCCGCCGCCCGCTTTGAGGGTGGGGACGACGGCGCGCATTTCGGCCTCGATGGCGGCCACGTCGTCCCACAGCACGGCGTTGATGCCGC
The DNA here is from genome assembly GCA_903928345.1 of uncultured bacterium. Classification (GTDB taxonomy): domain Bacteria; phylum Armatimonadota; class Hebobacteria; order CAIYQO01; family CAIYQO01. The sequence goes on from CAIYQO010000005.1 coordinate 15,033, forward strand.
CGTGCAGGGTGAGGCGGTCGCCGAATTGCGCCTTGAGCGCGCCGGGGTCCATGCCCGCCTTCACCTCCAGCGGGTTGAGGGCGTCCAGGCCGATGGCGACGAGATCCGGCACCAGCGGGCGGATGTCGCCGCAGGAGTGCAGGTGCGCCTTGACGCCTTTGGCATGCGCCCAGTCGATGGCGCGCTGGTGGATGGGCCGCAACAGCGTGCGGTAGGTGTTGACGGAGAAGAACTGGTTGAGCTTGTACCCCATGTCGTCGGGCCAGCGCAGGCTGTCGAAGGTGTAGCCGGCGTCTCACACCTGGTCGAGCAGCGCCAGGTTGGTCTCCAACTGGTGCGACCACATCTCCACCAGCCACTCGGGGTCGTCCACCATCGCCATCAGCACGCGCTCGGTGCCCACCATCCACGAATGGGTCACGTCGAAGCCGAACCACCCGCCCGCCTGCACCCAGGCGCCTTCCTTGCGCCAGACGGGATACGCTTTGGCGAGGCCGGCCCAGTCCACGCGGTCGCGGTCGGGGGTCATGCGCGCCTTTGCCCGCGCCCAACTGTCGCGGTCGACGATGGTGAAGTCGAGGAACTCCGGCGTGGAGGCGATGTGCTTCCAGTTGCGCAGCACCGCGCCCCAGGCGGTCTTCACGGTGATGTAGTCGTCGGTCTCCTCCACCGTCTCCGTCGGCCAGCGCGGCCCGTTGTCCACCCCGATATTGCCCAGCCGGTCGAGATCGAAGAAGTCGACAAAGCTCACCCCCTCCGGCATCCCCTCGCGCTGCCAGCGCTCGATCGTCGCCCCCCACGGGTCGTCGATAATGGGCACCCGGTCGGCCTCCCGATGGGCAAACATGCGCGCAAAGCGCTCGTGTGAGGTCATCGTCGTGGACATCGGCGTCTCCTTCCCTTGCCGTTAGTCTACCGAGAAGGCGGGGCGTCTGTCCAGGGTTGTCTGAACCGGGATTTGGGGGGATGAAGCGATTTACATGATTAGTGAACGGGTGAACCATCCCTATTATCCCTTTCATCCCTGTGAATTATTCACCCCAGCATTATCCGCATCCCTGAAAGCCTGAAATCGTTCTCCCATCAAGGAAATCTCTTCATCCCCCCAAATCCCGGTGCAGACAATCTCCGCCGACAGCCAATAATCCGCATTCCGCAATCCGCAATCCGCAATTACCCATGTCGCCCCCGTCGCCCAAAGCATCTGACGCACCGACACGGCGCGTGGCGGGGGCGGCGTATAATCGCCGTGCGCGATATGCGAGAGGAGGTTAGGCATCTATGGCAACCATGAGCCTGGAGGACTATTTCCATGTGCGCGGTCTGAATACGCTGGAGGTGATCGCCAACATGGAAGCGCTCTTCGGCGAGCTGCATGCCCGCGTCGAGCATACGGATCTGAAAGTGGTCATCGGGCTGGGGCACAACGCTCTGATGATGGAGAAGGACAACTTGACGCGGATGGTCGAGCACTTCGGTGCGCCGAAACCGCGCAAGCGCGCGGCCGCGGGGGCGCCGGGCGAAACGCGCACGGTGATCGTGGGACGCGGCTGGATCGGCGTGATGGAGACGCATCGCGAGTTCTTCGCCGAGGTGTCGCCGCAACTCGTGGACGTGAACGCCGCGCTGCTCATGGAGGAAGTGGTGCACTTCAACATGGGCAACTACACCGGCCTGATCGTGCTCGCCAAACAGCTCGGTGACATGCAGGCCGCCGACCTGCTGCAGCAGAACCTCGACCGCGAACTCGGTCTACGCGACGTCATCGAACACCGTCTGTGGGACTTCATCGGCAGCCTGAAGACGGTGATGAAAAAGGCGGCGTAAGGGCTCGCGCGTGCCCCGGCGGGTCGCCCGCCGGGGCCGTTGTTGCGGGAACCTTAATCTGCGAGGGGGAGCGGGCACGCCGGCGCACGGTATACTCGGGCTATGCCACGCGCGATCAACAATCCCGTCTCCATGCGCTACCGCGTCTATGCCGCGCTGGTGGGGATCGCGCTGCTCGGGTGGTTGGGGGCGTGGGGCTACCGCAACCTCTGGCTGCCCGCCGTGCTGCCCGCCACCGCGTGCCTCGACCAGGGGTGGAGCGCCATCCAGGAGGGCGAGTATCCCACCGCGGAGCGCTGCTTCGCCGCCGCGGCGCGCAAAGACCCGCCGCCGGGGGTGATGCCCATCGCGCTGCACGTGCTCTACTTCCGCAAGTGGCGCGACACGCCGCTGGCCCCGCGGCACATCGAAATCCTCGCGCATCTGCCGCTGGTGCGCCTCTGGATGCGCCCGGTGGAGCTGCATTGGCGCAATCTGGACGAAATGGCGGGCTTCGCGTGGCTGCAACGGGACGCCTGGCCGCACGACGGCTACCTGACGCGCGGGGTGGCCTGCCGGGTCTTCGATGACTACTGGCCGACCGACCGCGCCGAAGTGCTGGCGGTGATCGGCGCCATCGACGCCGTGCGCGCGCGCCGGTTCGCGGAGGCCTACGACGCCTTGCACACGCTGGAGACGCGGCGCCCGGAAACCTTTCGCCGCTTCGTGCAGTCGGCCCCGTTGGTGTTGCGCAACTACGCCGCCGCCGCTCAGGTCGCCCACCCGCAGGACGCCCCTCGCCTCCGCGCCGCCTACCGCCGCCAACCCGCCTGCTACGTCTACACTTACGACGACGAAACCGACTGGCAGCGCCACATTGATCCGGCGCAGGGGTAGCGCCGGCCGTCAGTCCGTCGCCGGATACCGCCCCACCACTTCCCCTGTCGCGTTGTCCACGAAGACCATTGCCATGCCGCCGGGGGCGAGGTCGGCAAGGCCGAAGCGGTTGACCGCCACGGGGGCGCCGGCTTCGGACAGCAGGACGTAGAGCGTGCTCTCCGCGAAGCGCACGGGGCGGATGAGCAGGCCGGTGTGGTTATGCGGCGCGTCGGGCAGGTGGGTGCGATACCACGCCTCCGTCTGCGCGTCGTCGCCGGCGAGTTCCATGGGCAACGGGTGCCAGACGATGCGGCCCTTGCCGTGGGGAACGTTGCGCGGGGCCAACGGCGCGCCGTCGGCGCGCACGGCCTTGTCGATCTGTTGCACCAGCATGCCGGGGAAGGTGGCGTCGCCCTCCTCGCGCGCCACCGGAGCGACGGCGAGGGGGCCGAACAGCGGCGCCAGCCGCGGCGCGGGCCGCCAGTATTCGTCCGCTTCGAAGTAGCCACTCGCCAGCAACGTGGCGCCGGCCTCCACCTTCGCCAGCAGCGCCGCCCAGCAGGCATCGGAGAGCACGCGCGGGGCGGGGAGGATGATCAGCGAGGCATCGCCCAGCTCCGCGGCGCGATGTTCGGCGATGGCGCGGGTGGGCACGCCGAGGCGGTACTCCAGCGTGCGCACGGCGCGGCGGGTGGCGTCCACGGCGGTGTTGCGCACGCTGAACAGGTTGCTATGGGGCAGCACCACGCACACGTCTTCCGGCACGCGGCCGGTGAAGCGGTGGGCGTGTGCTTTCACAAAGGCGGCCACCCCGCGCACGGCGTCGAGTTCCGGCTTGGCTACCCCGTCGGCGCGGTGCAGGCCGATGCCCGCCTCGTTGTCGGAGTCGTTGAAGACGTTGGTGTGCCACAACCATTGGATGAAGCCCGCGCAGCCGCACGCGAAGGCCAGCGCCAACTTGCGCGCGAGGAGATCGCGGCTATATTCCGGCGTGCGGCGCGAACCGCCGTCCACGTTCTCCAGGAACATGATGCCCGTCTCTTCCAGCAGGTTCGGCCGATCGGGGGTCTTCGTCACCACGCTGTCCCACAGCAGCGCGTCGTTTTTCCACCAGCTATGGTTGCTCGTGAAGTCCACCGCCGGGCCCCACCACCACGGGTTGGGGCTGTCCTCCGTGCCGGCCTCGTCCTGCCCCACGGTGCAGAGCTGGTGCGGGTTGCCGTTGGCGCGCACCACGGCAGCCATCTCCGCCGCCCAGCGGGTGAAGGTCTCCTGCCCGAAGCGCCGGTAGTCCAGCACGCGGAGGGGGCGGGTGCCCGCCACGATGTCGGCATCCGCGAAATCCGCCGGCGGCGGCAAGTCCAGCGGTTCGTCGGGGGTGAGGCGCCAGCGGCGGCGCCACTCGTCGTCGGGCGTCTGATCGCGCAGCCAGCGCGCCCAGGCGGCCTGCTCCGCGCGGTCGTAGTTGGGACGGCACGACCACAAGGCATCGGGCGCGGCGAAGGAGGGCTCGTTGATGAAGTCCCACAACAGGTGCCGCGCCTCCGCGAAACGCTGCGTGAAGGCCGCGAGAAAGCTCTTCTGTGCCCGCACCGCGTCGGGGTCGCAGTACGCGTGCACGCCGCCCCACGTCTCCGGCAGGAAGGCGAAGGCGGTGAAGATCACCGGCATGTCAAAGTGCCGCGCGGTAAGCAGGAAGGCCGCGAAGGCCCGCAACACCCCCTCGTCGAACATCCCCACCTCCGGCATCGCCCGCACCCAGCCCATCCACAGCCCCGTGCGCACCATGTTGATGCCGGCCGCCTTCATGGCCTGGAAATCCTCCATCCATGCGTGCGGCGTCGGCGCATACAGGAAGAAGCGTTGCGTCGGTCCCATGTAGGTGGTGCCGGTGATGGGATACGGCTTGCCATCGAGGTGGAAGTAGTCGTGGTCGACGGTGAGAGCGGGGCCGGATGCCATGAAGTCGTGGTCGTAGACCCAGAAGCCGGTGGAATCACCAGCTCCCTGTTCATCATCCAATTGAGCAGTGACAGAAACTTCATAATATTTTGGCTCCGTTAGATGCAGAAGGGGGAGTGCGATCGCTTTCGGTTGGGTATCCGCATGTACCATCAATTCATGCAACACCTCGATGTTTTTCGATTGAAGAACCTCCTCATGTGTCCCGCTGCATAAAAACACTTTAATTGGAAGATCGCACGGCACCTCGCTTTGCACCGTGATGGTAAGCGCCGCAGCCTCGCCGGGGTAATAACAGGCAAAGGAAGACTGCACCTGGAGTTTAATCTTTGGCTGCACGAGATAGCCTACCAATGCGGCAATATATGAAGCAGGGAATGGGTCGGTGCTTTCCGCTGTGACAAACAACCATCGGCCTTCGGCAAAGGGGGCGCGTAACCGGTCAATGCATAGGATCGGGCATGCGTTAAACCCCTTCAGGTTCGGAGTAGTAAATAATGGTGTCAATTGGGCTTGCTGGTACGACTGGGATCCACATTCCTTGGGAAACACGCGGTCCTGTCCAAAGCGCAATTGTAATTCCCAAACGCGGTGAATAAACCATGGATGCCTTGATGCGCCTTCGAATTCCCAGGTTCCACCCTGATATAACAAAAGGCCTTTTCCCTCCGGTATCTCCACCGGATACGCATGATTAATCAGCAGCTTCTTCCCGAAGCGTGTCTGCGGGGGCTCCACCTCCCAGCCGGCGGCGACGCGGTGGGCGGGGCGGGTGAGGGGGGCGCCGCCGAGGTTGAGCCAGCGGCCGCCGGCTTGCAGGTAGGCGTAGAAGGCCGGCCAGATCTCCTCGGGGAAGGCGGCGCCGTAGGGCAGGATCACCGCGTCCGGCCCTTCCGCGACCGCTGCGGGGAACTCCGCCACGGTGGCAAAGCGCGCGCCGTCCAGCGACGCCAGCGCCTCCCGCGTCACCGCCACCCCGTCCACGGTCGGAAACCCGTCTTCCCAGAGGATGAGTAACATGGCCTGTCTCCTTTTGGAGTACGAACCGCAAAGAAGCAAAGGGGCAAAGACCACGCAAAGATATTTATAGAAATCTCTTTGCGATACCCTTTGCGTCCTTTGCGCCTTTGCGGTTCGTCTCTTCGTCTTTTACAGCCGCGGGATGCCGAAGCCGCCGCCGATTTCGATGATCTGCCCCGTCGAGTAGCCGAAATACCCCTGGGCCAGGGCGACGCAGGCTTTGCCGATATCTTCCGGGGTGCCCCAGCGGGCCTGGGGGAGGAGGCCGTTGGCGATCATGGCGTCGTACTTTTCCTTCACGCCGGCGGTCATGTCGGTGGCGATGATGGCGGGGCGGAGTTCGAAGACGCAGATGTCGTACTCGGCCAGCCGGTGGGCGAAGACGCGCGCGGCCATGCTCTCGGCGGCCTTGGAGGTGCAGTATTCCATGCGCGCCAGCGAGGAGTATTCGGCGGAGACGGAGGTGCTGAAGACGATCACCGGCTTCTGCGGGCGATCCACGGCCGCCACCTGGGCGATCATCTGCTTCGCCACCGCCTGGGTGAGGAAGATCGGCCCTTTGGCGTTGATGGTCATCAGCCGGTCGTAGCTTTCCTCGGTGGTCTCCAGCACGTCCAGGCGCACGCGCGGGGCCACGCCGGCGTTGTTCACCAGTACGTCGATGCCGCCGAAGGCCTCCACCGCCGTCGCGATGAGGCGGGCGCGGTCCGCGCTGTTGCTGATGTCGCCCTGCACGGGCAGGCAGCGGCGCCCCAGCGCTTCCACGCGGGCTTTGACTTCGTACAGACCCTTCTCCGTGTTCGCGGGGTCGGCCACGATGTCGTTGGCAATGATGTCGTACCCGGCCGCGGCCAGGGCCAGCGCGATGCCGCGCCCGATACCCTGCCCCGCCCCGGTAATGAGCGCACTCGGCGTTGATGACGTTGTCATGGGAACTCCTTGGAAGTGAGCGTATACTCTCCTTTTCGCGATGCGCGGGCGGGAACCTGCCGGGTGACGAAGGGAACAGAGAACTGGGAACAGGGTACAGGGCGGGAGCCCGGCACACTGTCAGGAAAGCTCAGGTTGCCAGCACTGTTTGGAAGGTCGGCGGCAGCCCCGCGCCCGGTAACGATGCGGTGCCCATGAGCGATTTTCTGCCCCAGCTATGCTGAGAATCGCTCATGGGCACTATCACTTCCATCCGAGCGCGGGGCTGCCGTCGAGCTTCCAAACAGCTCCCCAGGGGCGCTGCGCACCCCCGATTCCCGTAAGAAAACCGCAAAGACGCAAAGGACACAAAGGACGAACAAAGAGAAGAGGGTAGGGCCAGAGCGGTTCGCCGTGACCGAATGTAACCTTGCTCGGTGCGAAGTCTAAAAAAAATCTTTGCGGTCTCCTTTGCGCCCTTTGCGTCTTTGCGGTTTTCTTACGAGTGCTGGTTTGCGTTCCCTTGCTTGTGTTTCGGGATGCGCGCGTCCCTTACCCCGCGAAATCCAATATCGTCGCCACGTCTACGCCGGGGACGGTGGGCAGGTGGGCGCGGGTGGCGGTGGGGGTGCTGATGGGGAGCAGCACGTTGCCGGGCAGCGCGCCGACGTGCTGGTCGAGGGCGGCCACGCCGTGCACGCGACGAATCTGCGCCGGGGGGCCGACCACCTGGGCGGCACCGACATAGCGGCCCTGCGCCACCGCGTAAATGGGCACCACTTTGGCGGCGCTGGCGTCGGGGTGGTGTCCGCGCAGCGCGCCGTCGAGCTGGGTGCCGGCGCCGCTGACTGCCAGCGCCACACCGCCGAGTTTCAGCACGTCCGTCAGGGTGACGGCGTCCGCGAGGTGCAGGCGTTGCCCGCCGTACAGCAGGGCCGCGAGCAATCCGAGCGTAATGGCGGCGGGCAGCAACCCGCGGCGCAGCCGGCGCATAGCCGTTCTCCTTTTCGCAAAGGCACAACCCCGTCACGACCGCGCCGGGACGGGGTCGGGCTCAGCACACCGACGCGTTATGCGCCGGGAACGGGCGCCGGGGCCTCGGCCACGGCGGCGGTGCGCAGCATGCTCTGCATGTTGGCACGCCAGATCATGGCCAGGCGTACGGGCGTCGTATTGTAGGTCAAGGCGGTCTGCCGATCGATGGTCACGAGCAGGCTGCTGCCGATCAGCAACACCGGCTCGTTGTTCAGGCGGCAGGCCATCACGTCCTGCCAGGTGCGACCCTGGCACAGGGCGTTCTGCAGTCGGGTGGCGACGATTTCCGCGCGCCGACCGGCGGAATACCCCCCGGCGGGCGCGTTGATGCGCAGCGCCATGGAGTTCCCGATCCACACTTCACCCATCTCGATGCCGCTGGGGTTCGTCACCGAGCGCGAGGTCACCGCGGGCACGGGGTTGTTGCCCACCGGAGAGCCCGGGGGGCACGCATTCGGGCACGCGGCCGTCGGCGTCGGCGGCACAGGGGGTGGGCACGCCGGGGCCGGGGTCGGCGCCGGGGTGGTTTCCGGCACGACCGCCGGCGGCGGGCAGGCCGGAGCCTGGCACACCAACGGCGGCTCTGCCGCCAACGGCACCGGGCACGGTGTTTCCGGCGCGGGCGCCGGCGTCACTTCCGCCGGCAAGCAGGCGGTCGGCACCGGTGCGGGCGGTGTGGGCATCGGGTTAATGGCCGAGGGGGCCGGACAGGTGCGTCGCGACGCCGCCTGGACACTCCCCGTAGTCAGCACCAGCACGCCGACGATCAGCAGCGTCAGCAGCAACAGGGCGCGAAGATGCTTCATCCGAAATCCTCCTTTCAAAGTGATGGAGTTCGTTTGTTCGCATACCCCGCGCCATCCGGCTTCGAACCGTCCGCGCGCTCCCGTTGTGCGCCAAACTGTCCCGGGCGTTGTGACAGGGTGACAAGCTGACAAGGTGATGGGGTGACGGGGTGACACGGGGACGGGGTGACAGACGGGGGTGTGCGTCCCCGCCGCGGACGAGGAGGAACGCGGCGGGGACGTGCTGGGGGACGGGTTACCCGACCTTGAGGAAGGCGAGCAAGGCGTCGCGGTCGGTGAAATCGCCGGTGATCGCGTGGGCGCCGGCCTGGGTGAGGCGGTTGACCTTCACCGGGTTGAGGCCGTGGCGGGCCACTTCATCCGTCGCAACCCCGACGGTGACGGCGCCGACCTCGCGGCCCAGCGTGATCTCCACGCGCCCGTCGCCGAAGACGGCCACTTCCGGCCCAGTGAGACCGGCCTCGTGCACCAGGAGGCGCAGCACGGCCTCTTTGGAGCAGTCGATGGCGCCCACTGGCGAGCCGGCGATTTCCACGAAATAGTCCGTCAGCCCGAGGTAGCCGATCTCGCGCACCACGTCGGGGTGATCCGTGCCGCTGGCGACGTACATGGTAATGCCGGCAGCGCGCAGCGCTTCCAGAAAGGCCCCACTGCCCGCCATCATATATGCCTCCGGGGGCACTTCGCCGTTGACCACGCGCGCGGCGCGGGCATTCACCGGCTCCAGCAGGCGGCGGTTATACTCCGCCTTGTACCACCAGCCGTCGTGCACCTCGGGGTTCAGCCCGTAGCGCTGCACCGCCTCGGCGAGCCACATCATCTGGTGGATCGTCTGGATGCCGGTGGAGTCGTCGATGAACGCCGCTACCTCCGCGCGCATCGCTTCGGTGGGCGCGGTGGCCCCGGCGATCATCTCCACCATCAGCGGGGCCATGATCTCCTCCCAGCCGAAGCGCAAGGTCGAGATGGTGCCGTCGAAGTCGAACACCACCACGCGCACGGGCGGGCGGTCGTCGGGCAGCGGGGTGAGAATTTGCAGCGGGGTTACCGCGGTCGTGTCAGTCACGATGTCTCCCTTGGAAAGTGATAGTTTACTACTTCGCACTGTGTAAACAAACTCCTGCCGGTAATGCAACGTTGTGTAAAAGCAAAACGATCGCTTACCAATTACCACAATGGCCTGCGCGTATGTCAAATGCACACGCGCAGGCCAGCGCAAAGGGGAGTATCCGCCTTCGCTTACGCGATCCCCATCTTCTTCAAGTTCTGGAAGCTGAGCGTCACGCTCTCCAGCGGCGGGCGCTTGCAGATGTCCTGCTCCACGATGTACCACTGCACGCCGGCTTCGGGGGCGGTGGCGAAGATCTCTTCCCAGTCCAGCGAGCCTTCGCCCACTTCGGCGAACTCGCCCTCCGCGTCCATGTCCTTGCAGTGCAGCAGAGGCACGCGGTCGGCGTACTGTTCGATCAGATCCACCGGGTCGCTGCCGCCCTTGCTCACCCAGAACAGGTCCAACTCGGCCTGCAGGTTGGCAGGGTCGGTGTTCGCGTAGAGCAATTCCAGCGCGGTGGTGCCGTCGAACTGGGTGAATTCATGCGCGTGGTTGTGGTAGCACACCTGCAGCCCGCGCGCCCGGCACCTGGCGCCCGCGGCGTTGAGCTTCTGCGCGATGGCGCGCCAGCCGTCGGCGCTGTCGGCATTGGCCCACGGATGCACCAGGTATTTGTTGCCCAGCGCCAGGTGGTAGTCGATAGCGGCGTCCAACTCGGCCTCGGACATGTCGAGCAGCCCGACGTGCGCCCCGGCGATGCCCAGGCCCAGGTCACCGAGGACGGCCTTGAGTTTGACGGCGGACAGGTTGCCGAAGCCGGCCAGCTCCACGCCGGCGTATCCGATGGCGGCCACCTGCTTCAACGTGCCGAGGAAGTCCTTCTCGGTGAGGTCGCGCAGGGTATACATCTGCAGGGCAACGGGAATTTTCGCCATGGCACAGGGGCTCCTTTAGCGTGAAAATGGGGGCCGCGACAGCGCAGCCCCCTCCCTTTTCCGTCCCGGCGCTGGGATTCCTGCCGGAAGAGAGGGATTCGTGAAAAAAGTGACAAAGGGCTCGCGCACAGTCACACCCGTGCCGGCGTCAGCACCACCACTTCGGTCGCGGCGGGCAGCGTGTCGGGTGCGAGCGTCAGCGACGCCGCGTCCGGGCGGCGCACCGCGTGCCAGGGGCCGCCGTCGTCGAGGAAGGCCTCCACGTCGCCGATGGGGATGTGTTCGTTGGTCATGCCCGGCACTTTGAAGTGCATGGGGATGACTACGCGCGGGGCCAACTGGGCGACGAGGGTGCGTGCCGCATGCACGTCGAGGGTGAAGTGCCCGCCCACCGGAAGGAAGAGCACGTCGGGGTGGCCAAAGGCCGCCAGCGTCGCGGGGTCGGGCAATCCCCCCAGGTCGCCGGTGTGGCAGAGGGTGAGCCCGCCCTGCTGCCAGACGACACTGATGTTGCGCCCGCGCGCCGCGCCCGCCGCGGTGTCGTGGAAGGTAGGCACCAGCGTGACGGCGATGCCGCTGGGGGCGTCGGTCAGCGTCACCACCGCCCCGTCCCGCGCCTCCGTCAACCCGTGGATCACGCGCCGCGCGTGCACGGCGTCGAGGTAGTTGTGATCCTGGTGTTCGTGGGTGATGAGCAGCAGGTCGGCGGTGAGCCCGCGCAACGCCTGCCCCATCACCTGCGGGTGATACGGGTCCAGCACCACGGTATGCCCGGCGGTGTCCGTCACGCGAAAGCAGGCGTGGCCGAACCAGGTCAGGGTGACGCCTTGTGCCGTCATGCCTTACCCCTGCTTCGCTTCGACGAAGGTGGCGATGGATTCCACGTCCTGGAAGAGGGACAGGCGGAACTCGTCCTCTTCGAAGGTGATGCCGTAGACGTCTTCCAGCCCGACGACCAGCTCGAACAACGACACCGAGTCGATGCCCAGCGATTCCAGCAGCGGCGCGGTGTCCGGAATCTCCTCCGGCTTCACGCGCAGAAACAGCCGCTCCACGAGCAACTGCTTGATTTCCGACTTCATAGCCTCTGATGCCATCTCTGCCTCCCACGCGCGTCCCCGCGCCGTGTGCTATTTCGCCGCTCGCCGTGCGCCTCCCTGTGCGCATGGCGGGAAAAAGGTAAAATTCTCGTGCCGACAAGGCGCCTGGGCCGCTTGTCGAACAAAAAAGGCCGCGGCCCGGGAATGCGGGCCGCGGCCTGTGCGCGTCGTGCGCGACAATTACTTCTCGACCACCGTGGTCGTCGTGGCCGGGGCCGTGGTCGCCGCCGCCCCACCGTCGGTGGTGGCGCCGCCGTTGGTGTGGTGATGGTGGGTGGCGCCCCCCGCGCCGGTGGCGTTGGCCGCACCGGCACCGCCGCCCGCACCCGCACCCGCTGCACCGGCACCGGCGCCCGGGCGCCCGCCGCCGCCGCCGAGGCGACCACCGCCACCGCCGAAGAGATTCGGCAACGGCGCCAGCTCTTTCGCCAGCGCGGTGCGCGTGAGCTTACCGTCCGCCGTGGTGATGGCGAAGAGTTCCTGCGGGCGCATCAGGTAGAGGGTGGTGTCGGTGAGCAGATAGCCCGGCATCGGGTCCATCTGGAAGCCGCGCTGCTGGGTGGCATCGGCGCCGGCCACGGCCGGCGGGGTCAGGTCGGCGTGGGCTTCCACGGCCAACGTGTCCTGGCTGAGGCGGGCGAACCCGTCGCCGATGACCACGATCAGGGAATCGCCCTGCGCGATCATGATCGCCGGGGCGGTGCGGCGCGACCGCGCGGTGTAGTAGGCCATCCGCGTGGCCTGGTCCGCCTGGGCGGCGGGCGCGTCGGGCATCTTGCCGAACATCTCCAGGGTCTGCACCTGCTTCAGCGTGGGCAGCTCGAACTTACCGAGCACGCCATCGCGGAGGGTGAACAGCCCTTTGTCGGTGGTGAGCAGAATCGCGCCGCCACCGGAGGCGTTGAACGGGCCGGGGGTCGACGGGGTCGCCGCCGCCAGGGCCAGCAGGGCGCTGCCTAACAACAGCGCCGCAAGCAGAAAGAATCGCGTTCGCATGGAAACCTCCTTCAAGGTTGTGGTGCCGTGGCACCAAGGCTATTCTTGTGCGCGCACTTCGAGCGCCTTGAACGTCGCATGAATCATGTCGGCGATAAAGGCCGTTTGCGGCGTCACATGCTGTTCGTTCAGCGGGTTGAAGTCCTTCGGCAATGCCAATTGCTCCGTGGACTGGTGCCCGGGGTGCGCGACGGGCATCTGGCCGATGGCCGGGTGTCCGGCCGGCATCTTACTCATGTCCGGGTGACCCGCGGGCATCTGGCTCATGTCCGGGTGGCCGGGAGGCATTTTACTCATGTCGGGATGGCCGGCGGGCATTTTGCTCATGTCCGGGTGTCCCGCGGGCATCTGACTCATATCCGGGTGCCCGGCCGGCATTTTGCTCATGTCCGGGTGTCCCGCCGGCATCTGCCGCATATCGGGGTGACCGGGGGGCATCTGCCCCTGCGGGGAGGCGCCGGGCATCATCATGCCGGGTTGCGGTGCGGATTGCAAGCCCTTCAACCGTGCCGCCAGCGCCTTATGCTGGTCGGCGGTAAGGATTTTGTCGAGTTGGGCCTTCGCCGCGACCGCCTGGGCTTCCGCCAGCGTGGGCTGCGCGCGCAGCGGATTCATCACCGCCAGCACCGCTTTGGCCTGTTTCGGGGTAATGTCCGGTTGGCCGTGCATGGACAGCCAGCCGATGCCGCGGAACACGGCGACCAGCGCGCCCGTGCCGGCGCTGTAGCCGTGCGTGGTGCCCGCTGCCTCCGGTGCCGCCGGGGCAGCCGTCGGGGCGGTCGGCGGCGCCTTCGTCGTGGGGGGCGCCGGCGTCGGGGCCATCGGCGCAGGTGTGACCGCGCCCACGTCCGCGCGCGACGCGTCGTGAGTCTTGCCGACGACACTCGGCACGAAGGCGACGGCCGCCAATAGCACGACGCCCGCGCCGATCCAAATCCAGCCTCGCATGGGGTATCCTCTCCGGAGTCTATCTCCTATACGCGTCAATCGGGTGCCGGTTGCACCGCAGCTTATCTTTTTCCCGATCTTTTCGTAGATTAATCGTCGTTAAGTTGAGGGTTAGACACGGGAAAGGCCGTCGGGTTACGAGGGTGATGCTCGTTGGGTGATAAATGCCGTTGAGTTGCCCGCCCCTTCACCGCCTGTCTGGTGCATCCCCCGTTTTTTCACTCGTCCGGCAGGGAGCGCCGGCTGGAAGGCGAAGTTAACGGGCATGGTACGAATTGATGGACGACAGGCGAACGGGCTGCGCGAGTTGCAGATGGATCGCCAGATGAATAAGTACGCCGAGGGATCGTGCATGATCTGGCTCGGTGATACGCAGGTGCTCTGCACGGCGACGGTGGAAGACCGCGTGCCGCCCTTCCTGAAGGGCAAGGGCGAGGGGTGGGTGACGGCGGAGTACAGCATGCTGCCGCGCGCGACCCACACCCGCTCGCAGCGCGAGGTGTCCAAGGGCCATCCGTCCGGGCGCAGCATGGAGATTCAGCGGTTGATCGGGCGCGCGTTGCGCGCGGTGGTGGAGACGCGCGGCCTGGGTGAGCGCACCATCACCATCGACTGCGACGTGATCCAGGCCGACGGCGGCACGCGCACGGCGAGCATCACCGGCGGTTTCGTGGCGCTCTACGACGCGCTGCGCTGGATGCGCGAGCGCAGCATGATCAAGGAGATCCCCCTGCTCGACAACATCGCGGCCATCAGCGTGGGCATCGTGGACGGCTACGAGATGCTCGACCTCTGCTACGAAGAGGACTCCCGCGCCGCGGTGGACATGAACGTGATTATGACCGGCAAGGGGCGGCTGGTGGAGGTGCAAGGCACCGCCGAAGGCACGCCCTTCACCCGCGAGCAGATGAACGGCCTGCTCGACCTGGCCGAACACGGCATCCGCCACCTCCTCGCCGAACAACGGCGCGTGCTGGAGATTTAGACGGAGGAAAACCACAGAGGCACAGAGGAATAGTTCTTTGCTGCCGCGGCAGCATGAGAAATGTCTCTGTGTCTCCGTGTCTCTGTGGTTCATGACACCCTATGTGGCCATTTGCGCGCCGCTTGTTGACACGGCGGGAGTTGGGGGCGCTGGGGGAGCGGCACGCGGCGCGGGCGCTGCGCGCCAAGGGGTTGCGCGTGCTGGAGGCGAACTTCCGCACGAAGGTCGGGGAGATCGACCTGATCGCGCGCGACGGGGCGACGATCGTCTTCGTGGAGGTGCGCACGCGCACCAGCGAAGGGACGTACCGCTCGCCGCTCGAGTCGGTGGACGCGGAGAAGCAGCGCAATATCATCGCCACCGCCCGCCGCTACCGCACCGCCCGCCGCCTGCCCGAGAGTCCGGGCCGGTATGACGTGGTAGAAGTGATCGCCACCCCCGAGGGCAAAGTGCTGGCCGTGCGCCACATCGAAGGCGCGTTTATCGAAGGGTTGTAGGGTTATGGGGCAGTCGTGGTTGGTGGTGGGGCCGATGCTGGTGCTCTTCTGGGCGATGCAGCTCGGGGCGGCCTATCTCTTCAAATGGGGCGGCGACGAGGGGCGCTGGTGGTGGGGGTTCTGGCTCGGTAACGCGCTGGGCATGCCGAGTACCTTCCTCATCATCTACGTCTACAAGCACATCCCCAACACCGCCATCGCCGCGGCGCTCCTCGGCGGCGTCACCTATATGCTGACCCAGGTATTCATGGCGCTCATCTTCCGCGCCGTCGTCACCCCGCTCCAATTCGCCGGCATCAGCGCCATCGTGGTAGGCGTGATGATGATGGCGCTGGGGACGCGGTAGGGAGTGTGTTTGCCCCGAAGGGGCGTGCGATGCTAGCCACGGGCGGAAGCCCGTGGTGCGGATACAGAAAACCCCGAGCCCCAACGGGGCGACAGACGTGCAATCTGCCGCCCCGTCGGGGCTCGGAATGTCTCTCCTATTCAAACCCACGGGCTTCCGCCCGTGGCTAGCATCGCACGCCCCTTTGGGGCAAAGGGAAAAGCTCCCCTACCCGCGCACGTCGGGGAAGATGTCTTCTTCGTCGAAGGGCTCCGCTGCTTCGTCGGACGGCGCGCTGTGGGGGCCGACGACGGAGGCGGCGGGGGCGAAGATCACCTCGCGGGGTTTGCTGCCCTGGCCGGGGCCGACGTAGCCGCGCTCTTCGAAGAGGTCCATCAGACGGGCGGCGCGGGTGTAGCCGATGCGGAACTTGCGCTGCAGCATGGAGGTGGAGGCGTACTTCGTGGTGCGCACGTAGTCCAGCGCCTTCGTGTACAACTCGTCCTCCGGCTCGTCGTTCGCCGGCTCGCCGCCGTCCTCACCCAGCGCTTCCTCCTCGATGGCGGCGATTTCGTCGGTGAAGTTCGGCTTACCCTGCGTCTTGACCCACTCCACAATGCGGTTGATGTCCTTCTCCGACACGTAGGCGCCCTGGATGCGCGTGGGCTTGCTGGCGTCTACGGGCAGGAAGAGCATGTCGCCCTGCCCCACCAGCCGCTCGGCGCCGTTCATGTCGAGAATGGTGCGCGAGTCCACCTGCGAGGCCACCGCGAAGGCGATGCGCGAGGGGATGTTCGCCTTGATGGTGCCGGTGATGACGTTCACCGACGGGCGCTGCGTGGCGACCACGAGGTGGATGCCGGTGGCGCGCGCGAGCTGGGCGATGCGGCAGATGGAGGATTCGAACTCCGCCGCCGCCTGCATCATCAGGTCGGCTAACTCGTCGATGATGATGACGATGTAGGGCAGCTCCTCTAGCAGCTCCAGGCGCGACTGCTCGTTGAAGCCGATGATATTGCGCACACCCTTTTCGGCGAACATCTCGTAGCGCTCCTCCATCTCGCGGATCGCCCAGCGCAGCAGCCCGGCGGCGTGCTTGGCATCGTAGGCGACGGGGGCGATGAGGTGCGGGATGTTCTGGAAGAGGCTCAGCTCCACGCGCTTGGGGTCGACCATGAGGAACTTCACCTGACGCGGGGTGGCGCGCATGAGGATGCTGGCGATGAGCGAGTTGATGCAGACCGATTTCCCCGAGTTGGTGGCGCCGGCGATGAGCAGGTGCGGCATACGCGACAGGTCGGCCACGCGCGGGTGCCCGGCGATGTCGCGCCCAAGGGAAAAGACCAGGGGCGACTTGCTCTTTTTGCACAGGTCGCTCTCCAGCACCTCGCGCAGGTCGACGATCACCGGCTCCTTGTTGGGGATTTCGATGCCGACCACGCCTTTGCCCGGCACCGGCGCTTCCACGCGCACGTCGAGGGCGGAGAGGGAGAGGGCAATGTCGTCGGCGAGGTTGGTGATGCGGTTGATGCGGATGCCCGGCGGGGGGATCAGCTCGAAGCGCGTCACGCGCGGCCCGCGCTCCACGCCCACCACCTTGGCGTCGATGCCGAAGTTCGCCAGCGTGCTTTCCAGCGCGGCGATCTTCTCCTGCGTGTCGTCCACGCTCTGCTTGGCGGTCTTGGGCGACAGGGTGAGCAGCTCCATTTCCGGCAGCGCGTAGGGGCGGGTGTCCTTGGGTGCCACGGCGGCGTCCTCGAAGGCCAACTGGTCGGGCTTCTCCTTGGACGGCACGCCGACGATGGGTTCCACGGGGGCCATGGGCTCCGCGAGGAGCACGGGTTCGGCGGGCGCGGTGACGGCTTCAAAGACCACGTTGCCCAGCGGGGCGGCGGCCACGGCCTTCGCCGGGGCGGGGCGGCGCGGCACGGGCTTGGCCATCGGCGCCTCGTCGTCGTCCTCGTCCGGCTGGTTGCGCCGCGCCAGCTCGTGCGACTGCAGGGCCTCTACCTTCGCCGCCAGCGCGGCTTGCCGCTTGGCGCGGAAGGAGGTAAAGAGCGGGCGCAGGGCCCAGACCAGCAGGCGGTAGAGCCCTTTGAAGGGGGCGGTGAAGAGCATCCACAGCGGCACGTCGGTCATGATCGCCATCCCGACGAAGAGGAGGAGCACCAGCACCACCCAGGCGATGGGCCCCAGGAAGTGCACCAGCAGGCCGGCGATGGCGGCGCCGAACAAGCCGCCGGGGGTCTCCGCGAAGTGCGCGGGGTTCCAGACGATCTCCTCGTGCAGTTGGAACATACTGATGGCGACGAAGAAGATGATGGCCATGCCCAGCGAGGTGAGGGATACCTCCACCTGCGCGAGATGGATGAGGAACAGGAAGCCGAGGAAGATGAGCGCCAGCGCCACGCCCCACGCGCCGTACTCGCCGAAGAGCCACTGCGCGATATAGAGCATGTGATCGGGCACGATGCCGTGCAGACGCATGGCGAAGAGCAGAATCGCCCCCACGGCGATGAAGCCCAGGCCGATCAGCTCGAAGTGCACGGGCTTGCCCGCCCCCGCCTCCGGCGCTTTGGCCGGACGCCGGGCGCCCCATTTTTCCGGCGGCGGCTTGCGCCGGCCGGTTGCCGCAGGACTCATACGACCTCCGATGACAGGGATGACTGGACTGCAAA
Source organism: uncultured bacterium (assembly GCA_903928345.1). Lineage (GTDB taxonomy): Bacteria > Armatimonadota > Hebobacteria > CAIYQO01 > CAIYQO01. The sequence continues at coordinate 32,965 of CAIYQO010000005.1, forward strand.
CGTCACCGACGGTAGGAAACCATCCCACGGTATCTTACCACGCCCGGGGGGCGGGCGCAATGTAGGAGGGCGAGAGAGGGGATGGGAGAACGGGAGCGGGGCGGTTGGAGCAGGATGGGAGCCCGGCCCGTTCTTTTCACCCGGTCGGCAAGCCTGCACTGTTTGGAAGCATGACGGCAGACGCACGCCCGGGTGGAATCGATAATGCCCGTGTATGATTTCCACCATCCGCTCTGTAGAACATCGATTACAGGCACTATGGAACGTCACCGGGCGCGCGACTGCCGTCGAGCTTCCAAACAGTGCTGGTCTGCTTACCTTTATTTGGAGTCGGATTCGCGTTTCACCTCCGGTTACACAGGTATCGCCATCGCCGTCAGTCCTGCTAACGCCACCTCCACCGGGGCGCCTTCCACCGCGAGCGTGGTCGCCACGGCGGTGCGGGTGGGGTTGGCGACGAAGAGGGTGCGCGGGCCGTCGGGGGCTTGCCAGGCGGCGGTGCGCAGGGGGGTGGCGGTGGTGGGCGGGCGCAGCAGGGTGCCGTGGTCGAAGAGGTCGGCGTGGTCGGCGCGCAGGCGGCAGAGGGCGGCGAAGTAGATGCGCAGGTCGCGGCGGTCGTCGAGCAGCAGCGGGGTAAGGTCGCCCCAGCCGAGTTGCGCGCCCCATACCAGCAGCATCGCCATGCGGTCGGCGAAAATGAGGCCGTCGCCGGTGGTCAGGTCGTCTTCCCAACGGCACCCGAAGGTGCGCGCCTGCCCGCCGAAGACGGCGGCGAAGAGGGGCACGAGGCTCGGGCCGAAGGTGTGCCACATCAGCAGCGCGTCGAAGTCGGCGATGCCGCCCTCCCAGTTGCACTCGGTGGTGAGGAACACGTCTTCCCCAACCGCCGCGCGCACGCGCGCCATGAGCTGCCGGTAGCCGGTCAGCCAGTACCCGCCACCGCCGAGGGCGTGCCCGTGGGCGGGATCGACGCACAACTCGGCCTTCTCCGCGCAGATCTGGTCCAGGTACACCCCGTCGCAGCCCAACTCGTCCACGATGCGCCGGCAGAGGTCGACCACCGTGTCCTGCCAGAAGGGCGTGGTCGGGCACATGGGCGCCAGGTATTGCCCGCTGCCGTACGTCTCGCGCGGGATGAAGCGCGTGCGCGGATGCAAGCGCTCGGCGGAGATCTTCACCGCGTGGGCCTCCGCGCCGCGCGCCGCCCAACTGGGGGCGCTGATGTCCCACAGCCGGCCGTTGATATACGGCATGCAGCGCATGCCCGCCCGCCGCAGCCGCGCCACGAGGCCGGCAAACCCCTCCCGCGCGGGGAAATAGTCCGGGTAATCGGTGTCGAAGGGCACCTGGTGCCAGTTGTAAAAGTGCACGCCCAGCCGCACGCCGAGGTGGCGGGCCAGGGCTTCCATCTCCGCGGCCCAGACGTCCGGTGCCTTTTCCGGCACGTGCAGCACCTGCCACGCCGTCACCGCGTGGGGCGGGCGCGGCGCCGCCCACGGCTGCGGGCGCGCCCAGCGGGCATACAACCGCGCGGCGTCGTACCAGTCGCCCGCAAGGCCCGCGGTGATAATATCGAAGTCCGGCGCGTAGCCGTTGCCGGGGCGCGTTTGCCCCTCCGGGTAGAGCGTCACCGCCAACTCGGCGCTCGTGTCACGCGGGAGGAAGTGGAACTCCTTCGTCGTCAGCGCCGGGTCGTGGACGCCCAGGTACAGGGTGGACGTGCCGCGGGTGAAGCCCAGGCACTGCAGCGCGAAGTTCCACCCGCGCGGGTAGCGGTGGTGCAGTGTGGGCAGCGCGCCCCAGCCCACCGCCTGCGTGCCCCAGCCTTCGGGGTAAAAGAGGCGGTTGTCGGCGGCGTCGGGCGCGGGCTGCACGCCGGGCCACTGCAGGCGCACGTGCCACAACGTCCAGGCACTGCGGTTATCGACCGCGATGCGCCAGGCGGCGCCGCTTTCCGCGGGGCTGATCGTCACCGTCACGTCGAAGGGTCCCGCGCCGGTGGCTGGGTCCGTCACATCGCGCCAGACCAGGGTCACCCCGTCCTCGGCGCGGGTTTCCAGCGCGGCGGCCATGTCGCCGTCCAGGTCGGCGCGCCGCCCGTCTTCGTCGGCGGCGTGCAGCACCCACAACGGCGCCCCAAGCGGCCCGTTCTCGCACCAGGTCTCCCCGCCCGCCGCCAGCGCGGCCAGGCGCCCGGTGCCGACGAGGGTCAGGGAGACATCACCCACCTGATATGTAGCCATACCGCGGTAGATTCGCCTGTGAAAGCGCTTCCCCTGCTAAGAGCACGCGCACAGTGCAGTGTGAATGTGCATTCCCGGCGCGCCCGCGCGACCACTATCCCCCTGCCCCCCCATATGCGCCAAGATACGGCAGATTAAGGGCCGAGATCGCGCAGGAGTAGGCGCCCGCGGGTGGCCTGCCGCGGGCGGGCGCGTGGGGCATCGTACAAGGCGGACACCACGCCGGGCAGCCCGGCCGCCCAAAGCGCGCACGCCAACGACGGCACGAGCATCGCCCGCAGGGAGAGCCAGGCGAGGTGGTAGAGGGCGGTGGTATTCAGGGGGCGGGTGGCCTGCGTCTCGGCGTCCCGCTCAGGGGAAAAAAGCCGCCGCGTCGGCGCAGCGGTCGTCCACGAGCACGGCCAGGAGGAGTTTGGCCCGCAAGACCGCCTGGCAGAGGGCGGGGTCGCGCGCGGTGAGGTGCGCGAAGCCCAGCAGACTTTTCAGACGCTTGATGGCGAGTTCGACTTGCCAGCGCAGCCGGTAGAGGGCGACCACTTGGGCGTCGGGGATCCAGGCGGGCAGGGTGGTGAAGAGGAGCAGGAACTCGGCGGCCAGCAGCGTGCGCGGGTCGAGGGCGACCCGCTGGCCGGCGGCGGTGCGATTAGCGGTGCGGCGATGGCGCTGCTGCAGGCGGTCGCGCACGGCGGCGGCCTCCGGCGCGGGCAGGCGACTGGCGAGGAACCGGCCCGCCACGGGGGGATCGCTGGGGCGCTCCGGCGCGAGCACGACCGCCCGGGCCTGCGTGGTGCCCTGGGGCACGCGGCGCAGCCAGGGGAGCCGGTAGAACGGCAGGCCATTCGGGCGCTGCAGCGGGCAGGCGTTCCACGCCAGACGCACCAGCACGTGGGCGCCGGCCGCGATGGCGGCCCGGATCCCGGCGCGCTTGCCGAAGAAGCGGTCGCCGACGAGCACGTCGCCGGGCTGCGGGGTGCTGCGCGCGAGGGCTTCGGCGCCGTGGGCATCGGTCACCTCCGCGGCGTCGAGGCGAAACTGGGCCAGGTCAAAGGTGAGATGGACGCGCCAGTCGGTCCCTGTGGCGCCGGGACGCTGCACGGTGGTGCCGTCGACGAGCCGGAGGCGCAGGCCGGGCAGGCGGGGGAGCCCGACGCGGGCGGCCAGTACCTGCGTAAGCACCACGCCGAGCCAGTGGCTGGCGTCGCGGAGGCGCAGGCGGAGGGCTTCGTCGGTCACGGTCACCAGCCGGCTGCCACACGCCCAGGCGGCCAACTCCTTGAGGGGGACCCCGCAGGCGTAGCCGAAGAGGAGGCGCAGCAGGTGCGCGGCGTCGCGGATTTTCCGCCTGCGCAGGATCGCGCCGCACGTAAAGACGGTGGTGTCGAGGTCGTCGGGCAATTTGGCCCGCAGGTACGGCCACTGGTCGTCGGCGGCCAGCGGGTGCGCGGGGCGGGCGAGTGCAGGCGTCATACGCTCAGTATCACCCGGCCTGCCATAAGCTATGGCAAACACAGCACTGTATATGCCTTAAATTGGCGCATATGCCCCCAACCCCTTTCCCCGGCGCGGAGAAAGGGGAGCACCGGGGGGAAGGGTGTTAGAAGCCGTTTGAAAACGCCTACTCCTCCGGTCAGCGCTGCTCTCCCCAGCGCCTAGCGGTCGCTTCCTGTCCTGGTGTCTGCGACCGCCGATGCGGTCCGCCCGGTGCCGGTGGCCGCCGATTGCTTGTCACAACATG
>CAIYQO010000006.1 GCA_903928345.1 uncultured bacterium
GCCGCGCTCAATAAGCGTAATCTCCGCGGTGGGGTCCAATCGTCGCGCGCGCGATGCGGCCTTTGGCCCGCAGGCGACTCCACCAATGACCACGATGCTGTTGGCCATGACTATACCCTCCGGTATGCCTGAATACGGCAAAATGTAGATGTATCTTACACCTATGATAATCGCTTAGGCAAGGGCTGCCGAACGAGATTCAGTCCGGATATTATCGGAATCGAGCATCCGCGCGCGTGCTGGCGGCCCTGTCGATCTGCGGTGCAAACCAGCCAATACGTTCCGCCGCTGGACTGTCAAAGGCTGGGAGATAGGGTTTGATGTCCAATACCGGTGTGCCATCCAGCATGTCGATGCCCTGGACGTGAAGCTGGGCGCCATCGATATTCACCAGGCGAAGCACGGATAGACCGATGGGATTCGGACGTTTAGGAGAGCGGGTGGCGAAGATCCCGTGGGGCGTGGTGTCGAGAAACGGGACCACTTCAAGTGCATAGCCGGTACAACGATGGAGGTGATAGAGGACGATGATATGTGAGAAACCCTCGAGATCTTTGAGACCAGCCACAAATGCCGGCTCCAGGTGAATCGTGCCGTCGATGTCGGCTGCGCCGGTAGGTTGGATCGGCATGCCTTCAATATCCGTGAACGGACTCTCCACCCAGCCAATGGGCTGATAAGTAATGGCCTCAGCCATTGGGCGATACCTCTGGTGATGTATTATCATGCGCCGCTTCCGCAATCGATGCGTCACACACCTCGCCAACCTCATCGACAAACCGAGTCATGGCGTGCGCCAGGTGGTCCAAAACCACGCGCCATTCGCGCAGATGCTCCTCCCCACGCTCGGTCAACTTATAGTTGTGACGGGCGGGACCACTGCCCGAAACATCCCAATCGGACACCACATGCCCATTCACCTCCAGCCGTTGCAGGGTGCGATACAGCGCGGCACGCTCGATGGTGGCATCCGTCAAGGCATGGCCCGTCAAGGCACTGGCGAGTTCATACCCATAGGATGGCCCATGCTTTTTCAGGAGAAAGAGTACGACGGGTTCGACAAAGCGATAGAGATTGCCCATCGCGCAAGTGCACGGGCGTTCTTCTCCATGATGGCGACACTGTCCACGTGGCATGACGGCACGTCTCCTCGGTGTGAGTTACATCTATATTATCCATGAACTAGTGCATGCTGTCTACAGCATACCCGCAAGAACTTCCTTGACAAGTGCCTAGCAGGTGATAGAATATAGGTGTAAGTTACACCATCGCGAAAAGGGTCAGCCTCGCCATGTCCAGCACGACTGTCACGATCTTCATCGAAAATACGACCGCGGAGACCGGACTCCAACCCCAGCATGGGTTGAGTCTCTGGCTCGAGGCGGGGCAGGAGCGCATCTTAATTGACACCGGTCAAGATGGCAGCTTTCTTCAGAATGCTCATTCAATGGATATTGACCTTGCCTCGATCACCCAGGTCGTGCTCACGCATGGACATTATGATCATACGGGGGGTATTCCCGCGCTGTTGGAGACAGGCGTTACGCCCAGGATCACGGTGCATCCGCAAGCGTGGGAAGATCGGATCGCCTGCCCAAAGAATGCGCCACCGCGCGCGATTGGCATTCCCGGGTCGCAAGAGTTGCTGGACGCCAGACACGTCACCTGGCAACCCGCCACCGTTGCGCGGGCACTCGCGCCAGGAATATGGAGTACGGGGAGCATCCCAAATTTCATGGGCGTGCCGGTATCACGATACTTCCAGCGGAAACGTGGTGATTACTGGCGTACTGACCGTTTCCCGGATGAGCAGTCACTGGTATTGACGACTGCGTGGGGGTTGGTGATCCTCACCGGCTGTTGCCACGCCGGCGTGATCAATACGTTGTTAACAGCCCAGTTAATCACCGGCATCCCGCAAATCTATGCCGTGATCGGTGGGCTGCATTTGCATGACTGGGAAGAGCAAGCCGTCGTCGCGTTAGCTGAAGATTTGCAGGCATTCCATCTCCAACACCTGTGGGTTAACCATTGTACCGGGCAGCGCGCCGCAGAGATCTTGCGCGAGGAGATGGGCGAAGGCGTCTCCTGGGCAGCGACGGGCACGCGGATCGAACTGCCCCCGCTCATGACGGGAGAACGATGACGTATGGATATGGTCAGAGATCGATTACGCGTTGAAGAGCATGCGGGATGCGTCGTCTGCGGTGTTGACAATGCCACCGGGTTCCAGATCACGTATACGACCGAGGCTCCGGGAAGGATATCGGCGCTGTGTGTAGCTGCTCACGCTTCACGCCACGTATTGCTCACCTGATTTGACCGCCCGCGGTCCGGGGCTATCCTCCCGGTGACCGCGGGCGGTGGGGTTCGTCAGGCGAACTCGGTGTCGAGCACCTCCTTGACGAGAGCGTCA
>CAIYQO010000007.1 GCA_903928345.1 uncultured bacterium
GGAAGGTTGTGACAGACACCAGTACGATACCGATTGGGCCGCCATCCATACTGGACAGGCGGCCCACATGCTTAGAGGAAGATGCGCACAGAAAACCCATCTGGAAAAAAGAGCCGCGGACGGTTTATCTAAACTTCAGTTTCTTGTGGCTATGGGATTTGCCCTTGTCCTTCACGCGCGTGCGCACCGTCGTGCCGTCGGTGCCTTCGGCTTCCTCATATCGGTACGAGTAGTAGTATGAGTAGTAGTACCCGTAGCGCCGGTTGCGGATGTCCATACGATTGAGCACGATACCGATAAGCGGCGCATTGACCTGACGTAACGAGCGTGTGGTCATCTGCAGGCCGGTCTTCAGCGTGCGATCCAACGCCAGCAGGAGCAGCATGCCATCCACCAGCGTGGAGATCACCTGCACGTCGGAGAGCTTGGTGCACGGCGGGCAATCCACCACCACGGCGTCGTATTCTTCGCGGAGCTGGGCGAAGAGCTGCCGTGCGGCTTGCGAATTCAGAATCTCCGTCGAATTGGGCGGCAGCGGGCCGGTGGGCAGGAAGAAGACGTTGGGCACGTCGGTGGGCACCACGGCATCGGAGAGCTTCGACGAGCCGGTGAGCACGCTGGTGAAGCCCACATCGCGCGGGCGCTTCATCACGTTGTGCATGGAGGGGCGGTGCAAGTCGAAGTCGACCACGACCACGCGCTTGCCGTCCATCGCCATGATGATCGCCAGGTTGGCGCAGATGGTGGATTTGCCTTCGCTCGATCCCGGGCTGGTGACCGCCAAGGTATGTAACACCTTGTCCACCGCGGTGAAGGCGATGTTATTGCGCAGGACCCGGAAGGATTCCAGGAAGGGTGAATGCCGATCCACTTCCGTGATCAACTTGGGGGCATCGGCCGACAACTCGGGGATGACCGTCATCGTGATGGCGCCGCTGATGACTTCGGCCGAATTTTGATCATGGATGCGGTCGTCGATGCGTTCCAGCAGCAGCGCCAACATGACCGCCAGAATCATCCCGAAGAATAAAAAGAGCACGGCGTTCAGCTTCGGACGCGGGCTCTCCGGGTCAATCGGCGGCGTGGCTTCGGAGATCGTCCGTCCACCAGCCAGGGTGGACTGCATGCTGATGAGTAATTCCTGATTTTTCGTGGTGAGCATATCATAGGTATTGCTTAGTAGTTGCACCTGCTGCATATACTCGGTGAGTTTCCGCTCCTGCTGCGGCAGCATCGATGCTTCTTTGGTCGCGCTCGCATATTGAGTGGTGAGGGCGGTCAGGCGCGCCGTGTTCACCGACTGATCGGCCAGCGCGCCCGCATACTTCTCCACGAGAATTTCGAGCAGCGGGTTGAAGGTGTGCGTTTGCTGGGTGACGATTGTCTCCGCAACCTTCTTTAATTGCCCCTGCAGCTCCTTGATTTGTCCATCGAGCGCCTTCACCTCGGGTGAGTTGGCGCTGTATTCCTGTTGTAGTTGCGCGCGCTGCGCAAAGAGCGTGTCGATGTTCCCGATGACGGCTGCAAAGCGCGGGTTCAGCGACACCGCCGTCGCTGAAATCACCGACGGCGTCACCTTCTTGATCTGCTGGTTCACCTCAGTGAGCAGGTGCGCATTGGCATACAAGGCGGTCTTGGTGTCATTCGTCGCTGTCCGGAGATCGAGCAGGTTCGTGGCGATTTTGCTGAGTTGCGCGTCGGGAGAGATCAACCCCGTCTTCTCTTTGTAATCCGCCAACTGTTTATGCGCCGAGTTCAACTGCGCATGGATATCGATCAGACTGGCGTGGACTTCGCGTATCGCCTGGTTCGTCTCTTCCTGATTGACCTTGCGATCTTCGTCGAAGTACGTGTCGGCAATGCTGTTGGCGAAATCGACCGCCACGCGCTTGTCATACGCCAGCACGGTGATATCGATGATGTCGGCGTTCTTCTTGCCCTCGATGCGGATGAACTTGCGGGGCATAATCGGGTTATGGAACGCACGCATAAACGCGGTATCGGTCAGGTTCAACCGCGCGAGGGCTCTTTTTAGGTGATCGTTGCTGTTCAGGATTTGCACCTGGGTGTCGACCGACCGGGCTTCAGTCAGCGCCTGCAGATCGGAGATGATGCTAATGTCGCTCTCTTTGCTGGCACTGTGGCTGGAACTCACCAGGATGCTACACGTGGCCTGATACCTTTTGGGCTGCAGGAGCGTAAAGATCATCCCGCAGACGAAAACGGCCAGAATCGTACTGATAATGAGCCAGCGACGACGAAACACGACATCGAGCACGTCATTCAGATTGACGGCGTCGGTGACTTCCGTTTCTACGCCAACGCCGGGGGCGACGACGTCGAGATGTCCGTTAGCGGGCGATGCGAGCGGTGCCTCGTGTTGTATCATGATGCGACTTTCCTTACCGTAGGCCTGGGGAGGCTGCCACGACGTAACTTACTTCAATACATATCCGTAGGTGACGCTCAAGGCGGACAACCCTTGGAAGATGACCGACCATTCCGGCATCTTCGACTCGGGGACGTAGATGATATCGCCGGACTGGATCACCGGATTCTGCTGTGCGTTGCCGGTGCGCATAAACTTGGCCAGATCGTAGGTGTGGCGCTCTTCCTTGCCGTTGACCCGACGCATGAGCCCCACCTTGGTGACGCTCGCGTGCTTATCGGTGCCATGCGCCTGCGCGAGCACCTCGGTGAGGGTGATCGCTTTCCCGTCCATCAGCGGATAGAACCCCGGTGCACCCACCGCGCCCAGCACGGCTACCTTGCTCTCCGCCTCCGGCACGATGAGCAGATCCCCCTGCGCCAGCTTCGTGGTGGCACCCGGTTGGCCGGTGAGGGTGGCGGGGGTAAGGTCGAGGACGTCGCTGGCGCCGGTCGCATGCACCACGGTGACGTGGCTGAGGGCCGCGGTCTCGGTGGCGCCGCCGGCCAGCGCCAGCACCTGCAGCGGGCCGTCTGTCTCTTTGGCCAGATACGTGCCGGGTTTGCTGACTTTGCCGTAGACCATCACGCTCAACGCGGTGAGCGGATCGACGCGGAGGATATCGTAGGCTTGCAGGGTGGTGTCGCTCTTCGCGGAGACCACGCCTTGCTCGCGCCCGTCGCGCACCAGCGTGATGCGCACCTCGGCATCGGTTAAGGTCAACCCGCCGGCCAGCGCCAGTGCTTCCGCCACGCCGGCGTGCACGCGCACCTGCTGCAGCCCCGGGGTGTGTACCGCGCCCATCAGGAAGATCGGCGTCCGTTGCTGGGTGGAGATCACCTGCACCACGTCACCGCGCTCCAGCGTCACGTTGCCGTCCTGCTTGCCGTGCGCCACGGCATCCAAGGTGATGGTCGCGACGGTCGTATTGCCACGTTCCACCAGCAGGCTGCACTCCACATCAGGGCCGGTGGCGCCGCCGGCCACCGCCAGCGCCTCCAGTGCCCCCGCGCCCTTGCGCAGCGGGTACATGCCGGGATGTGTCACCAGGCCCATCACGTAAACGGGAATCTCTTCCACCGGGGTGACGGTCAGTACGTCGCCGGGGGCCAGCTTCACGCCGCCCGCCTGCATGCGGGACAGGTCCAGCGGCAGCAGCTCGCCGGTGTCGGCGCGCAGCAGGGTGGCGGTACAATCACCGGGTTGCTGCGTCAGGCCGCCCGCCACGGCGAGGGCTTCGTTCAACCCCCAGTTGGGCTTCAAGTCGTAGATGCCGGGTTTCGCCACCGCGCCCAGCACGTAGATGCGCGACACGCGCGGTTGGGCGAGCGTGACGGTGACCTCCGGCGCATTCAGCCGCGCCTTCAGCTTCTCAGTGAGCGTCGCGGCCAGGTCGACGGTCGTCAGGCCGGCGACTTGCAACGGCCCGACGCCGGGAAAGTCGATGGTGCCGTCGGCGGGGACGAAAAAGTTACCGGAGAATTCGACGTGCTTGAGCACGGTCACCGTGATGGCGTCTTCCGGACCGAGGCGGTAGTTTTGTGGGGCAGCGACACTGAGGAGGGGGATGGCCAGCAAACAGGCCAGCAGGATGAAAGCCGATCGACGCATGTCGTGATGTCTCCTCGTTGTGTAAGCCGCCGTAGACGCGCAAACGCGCTGGCGGACAGGCATGGGAGAACGCTTGCTCGTTCCCCATGTTACGGCATCCTACCAGACCCACCACATTCCGTCAAGTCCAAGGCGCCCCCGCGTGCGGAAAACCCGCGGCATTTACGCGGGTTTCACGCAGAACCAGCGCCGATTCGGCACAGCTTTTCGGCGAAAAAGCCGTCTTATTTCCCACCGAACCGAGCGATGGCCTGCGTAGCTTGCAGGCGTGCGTATTGCTGCGCATCGTCCTTGCTCATAATGCGCAGGGCGTCGAGAGCGGTGGGGTCACCGAGTAGGCCCAGCGCCAGCGCGGCCATCATGCGCACGCGCAGGTTGGCATCCTTGAGCACCGGCAGCAGCTTCCCGACGGCGGTTTTGTCCCCATTCACCCCTACCGCGTACAGGTACGTCAGGCGCAGGCCGGGGTCAGGCTGGGCGAGATACGCGTCGCACAGGTCGAGGGGCAGGCTGTGCCGCTCCGCCAGCGCCAGCAGCGCGTAGGTGCACGCGGCGCGCTCCGGCGACGGCTTGGCGTAGTAGAGCAGGGTGGCCATGCCCGCCCCCAACTCGTGGCGCTTTGCCTGCATGCGCAGCCCCGCGGTGTGCACGGCGGCCACCGGACTCGCGGCGGCCGCCTGCGCCACCGCGGCGGCGTCGGCGGTCGGCAGTGTGTCCAACGCCGCCTGCGCCAGCGCGTCGGCGGTGGATGGCTTCGCCTTGAACAGCGCGCGCGTAAGGCGTAAAGCCGACTGCGCCTTCGGCGGGGCGACGCGCTTGCCGCGAACGCCGGGATCATCGAAGGCCAGTTGCCCCAGCTTGGACGGCTCCAGGAAGTGGTTGCCGGGGGAAAGGAGGAAGTTCACCCCTTTGATCGCCGGGTGCACCACGTCCACCCCCGCCGCGTCAGCGTCGTTGGCGGAGAGATCGACGCCGACGGTGGGCATCCACGGGTCGTCCCGCCACGCCGGGAAGAGCGCCTTGGGCACCTGCAGCTCCACCGTGTAGCCCCACGGGCGCAGGCGGCTGGCGAAGACGACGCCGGGGCACGTCTCCGCCTGCCACACGCCGCCCTGGGGCAGCTTGGGATTCAGGTAGGCGGGCAGGACGATGAGCTGGCGCACGTTGGCATTCTGCCGCGTGGCGAAGCGCGCCGCCGGCGGGTTGGCATCGACGAAGAGTTCAAAATCGTCCCCGAAGAAGGGCTGCGCCAGGTCGGCATCGTTGACCAGGATATCGTCGTGCACGTCGGCGATGACGAACAGGTAGGCGCGGTCCTCCGCGAAGCAGGCGGTGATGCTGCTGTCCGCCGCACCGCCGTAGGCGCCGCGGTCGGCGTTGCGGAAGACGTAGTGGTCGTCCTGCGCGGCGGTGATGCGGTGGTCGGCGTACCCCGCGAAGCGCGCCCAATCGGCGTCGTCCCCGTCGATGACGATGGCGCCATTCGGCACGCGCAGACCACGCGCCACCGGGCGCACCCAGTCGGCGCGGACGAACCCGGCGCAGAGGAACGCGAGCACGAGCAGGGATGTGCGCATGGGACTTACCTCACTTCACCCGCACGGTGACGATCTTCCACGGCGCCATCTCGACCAGGAAGGCGTCGCCATCCTGGGGCAGCGCGACGCCGGTGTCTTCGAGCAAATTCGCGGCATACGCGGTGCCGGCGGGCACGCGCAGGCGCACGGTTTCCGCGGCGCCTGCGGTCTCCACCAGGCGCACCACCACGCCCTGGCCGTCCTCCGCCGCCTTGATCGTCGCGAGCTGCGTGTGCGCGGCGTCCACGCCCCACGCGGGCAGTGTGCCGGCCAGCGCACCGGGGCGCGCGGAGAGCCCGCCGTTGAAGAGGGCGGCCTGTTGCACCACGTCGTTGCCGCGCCAGTCGCCCTTGCCGAGGTAGAGGGCGTGGCGGAAGGTGTGCGTGCCGTGATCCATCATGCCGGTGTAGTTGTGCGCCACATAGGAGAAGGGCTCGAGCAGGCAGCAGGGGACCGTCGGGCTGCGCAGCACGCTCACCAGCACCGTGCCGTCCTCCACGCGGTAACTCGGCGTGCCGACGTTGAAGAGGGCGAAGGTGTGGTCTTTCGCCTGGATGCCTGCCCAGTGGATGGCCGGCCAGTCGCCGTTGCCGGTGCCGAAGTTCGTCGAGGTGCACTCGTAGCGCTCGCGCTCGAGCACGCCGAAGGGGATCTCATACACCCCGCGGTTTTCGGTGGTCGCGCTGGGGAAGGCGAGGCGCAGGCGGCGATCCTGGGTGTACCAGTCGACGCGCGTCTCTACTTCCAGCCACGGCACACCCGCGCGCAGCAGGAAGGCTTGCTCCCACGCCATATACGTCAGTTTAGCATCGTAGTTGAACGGCGAGCCGTTCGCCGGGTGGGCTCCGGTATAGCGGATAATCACGCTGTCGCCCAGGCGCTCGATGCCCGCCAGTTGCGTGTGCGGCGCGAAGCGCTCGCGGCGGCGCTCCAGCGAGCGCGTGCCCCACGGGTCGCCTTCGTCCGTCTCGAGGACGAGTTCGCCGAAGAGAAAGTTGTCCCCCTTGACCACCGTGCCCAGGCCGTCGGCGTCGATCTGCGTGATGCCGTGGTCGCCCGCCGTCACGGTGAAGCCGGCGTGGGTCACGGTGCGCTCCGTCACCGCGGCGCGGCGCGCGGGGGCGGCGGCCAGGGTGACGGTGCAGGCGCCCAGCGCGGGCACGGCCGGCGCGGCGAAGGTGACGCGGGTGTGTGTGCCGTCGTGGGCGGCCTCGAAGACGGGCAGCGCCTGCCCGTCGGCGGTGACGGTGGCACCCTCCCACGCGCCGGGCACGGCCACGGTGACCGGCCCGCCGGCCGGGAAGCCGTGGTGGTTGAAGAGGGTGACCGCCCCGGCTTGCGGGGTGAGCCGGGCGTCGCACGCCGCGTGCAATGCCGTGGCGGCGGTGGCCTGGATGCCGTGCAGCAGCTCCTGCAGCTCGTCGTAGGCGGGGTCGACGTGGGTGGAGGTGATGGCGTCGTGGAAGGCGGACAGGCTCATGCCCTTCCAGGCGTCGCGCAAGGCGTCGGCGGCGCTGCCGCCCAGCAGGGCGTTCCACGTTTCCGCCGCCAGCAGGCGATGCTCGGCGATGCGGTGCCCCTGCTTGCAGCGAATGCGCGTCACCCAGCAGCCGCACTGCGTGGGGTTGTTCTCCACCTTGGAGGCGATCTGGTCGGCGGGCGGGGCGTCCACCTGGGCCAACATGTCGGCGAGCACGGCGCGCAGGTCGCGGTAGACCCCGTGCTGGAAATGCACATCGGTGCGCACCGCGTTCAGCGCGGTGATGGCCTCGGTGACGTGCAGGCCGGGGAGGATCTCCTCGCCCCACAGCCCGGCCACCAGCGCGGTGAACGCCGGGTCGGCGGCGGGAGGGTTATCCAACTCGGCACGGTAGGGGGCGAAGCCGCGACCCGCGCAGGTGTCGCAGCCCACACCCTGGCAAGCGGCGCACGGCGCGTGCTTGATGAAACAGAAGGACTTCGTGCCCGACATCTCCTTATACCGCCCCGGCACGGAGAAGAGCACCGTGGAGCCGTCCAGCCCGCGCCAGAACGGCCGGTCGGGGTGGGCATAGGAGATGGCGGGAATCCAGTCGTAGCCGCACTCGCGGAAGACCTGCGGCATCTGCGCGCTGGAGCCGAAACCGTCGCCGTGCCAGCCGGTGGTGGGGCGCAGGCCCAGCGTCTGCTCTCCCCACAGCGTACCGAGGAGCAGGTTGCGCGCCATCAGCTCGCCGTGCACCATGTTCACGTCGATGATGTTCTCGCCCGACCCGAGCAGCTCGAGGCGCCCGGCCGCGGCGTACGCGCGCAGCGCCTCAGCGTGCTCCGGATGCCGCTCCAGGTAATGCCGCAACACCCAGGAGGCTTCCACCATGAAGCACCCCGTGCCGTCGTCCATGGTGGACAGAATATCGTCGAACCAGGCCTCTTCGATGGCGCGGTAGGAGACGAAGCGGCGGCCGTTATCCAGGAAATCGCGGTCCCAGCAGCGGCGCCAGATGGGGTCGAAGTGGTTGTAGCGGAAGACGAAGCACGGTTGCGACGAAGACATGGCGGCACCTCGGTGTAGATGGAATCGCCTGGTAGCTTACCATATTTGCCTCCTTCGGGAAAGCCTGTCAGCCGTTGTTCTGCTATACTACGGGGTATGCACCGCCACGTCACGCCACCGGATCATGACATGTCCGCCCGTCGTTCACGGCGGCGGCGCTGGTGGCTCGCCGGGGTGGGCGTGCTGCTGGTGCTGGCGGGGCTGATTGTCGCGGGGCGCTTCCGTCACCCGCGCCATACGTCTGCGCCCGTCATCGGCAACCGCGGCGAAAACGGCCTCTGGCTGCACTATAGCTGGTATTTCGGTCAGCACTCACCGCGGGAAATCACCGAATTGGCGGCACGCTTGCGGCGCGCGCAGGTGCGGTATGCGTATTGCCACGTCCGCTTCATCACCACGCACGGCCGCCTGCACTTCCGCTACCCCCAGCAGGCCCGGCGCTTGGTGACGGCACTGCACACGCAGGCGCCGGGCACGAGGGTGCTGGCGTGGGTCTTTGCGGGGATCGGGGGGCCGTATCACCAGGTGCATCTCGCGAACACGTCCGTGCGCACGGCCATGGTGCAGGAAGCCGTCTGGCTGGTGGGTACGTGCGGGTTCGACGGCGTGCAGTGGGATGCGGAAGTCTGCCGGAACGGCAACGCCGACCTCCTGGCGTTGCTCCGCGAGACGCGCACGGCCCTGC
This sequence comes from uncultured bacterium, assembly GCA_903928345.1. Taxonomy (GTDB): domain Bacteria; phylum Armatimonadota; class Hebobacteria; order CAIYQO01; family CAIYQO01. Next base: position 8,835 of record CAIYQO010000007.1, read on the forward strand.
CGCCCGGGGCGACGCAGGGGGTGTGCGGGTATCCCTGGTATCCGGCGCCGGCCACCGGCGTCTACGGCTGGGACGACGCCTATATCCGCCGGATAGCCGCCGCCAGCGACCAGATCGCGGTGATGGCGTACGATTCGAGCATGGCCACCCCGCGGGCATACGCCGCGTTCGTCCGCCAGCAGACGGTGCACTTCACCCAGGATGCCGCGGGGAGCAACCCGAGTTGCCGCATCCTCATCGGCGTGCCTACCTACGGCGCCTCCGGCAGCACCCGAATACACAACCCGCAGGCGGAAACGCTGCCCCTCGCCGTGCAAGGCGTGCGCGCGGGCCTGCCCGACGCCAACGCCGCCACCTTTGCCGGCATCGCCCCCTTCGCCGACTACACCACCACCGCCGCGCAGTGGGATGTCTACCAGACGTTGTGGGTGGGGAAGCCGTGAGAGGGGAGAAGCGGACCGGGGACGAGTCTTTGCAGGGACTGTCCCGTGACGCCGCGAGCGAAGCACTACGTTTCCTTTTTGCACCAGGACAAGACGTGTGGCTTGCTCGTAAAAACCTGCAGGGGCTGTCCCGTGGCGGTTGTTCAATGCAACCCCACGGGACAGCCCCTGTAGAAAGCGGCAGCGCTGCTACCCATCGCCACCGTGCAAACGGCTCTCCCGGCACTTTCGACGTGACGCGACGGGACAGTCCCTGCAGATGGTCGCACCGGGTTGATCGGTGCACCCCTCAGCGCGCATTAATCAGGTCCGTCAGCGGGCTGCTGGCGGTGGCGTAGAGTTTTTTCGGGATGCGGCCGGCTTCGAAGGCGAGACGGCCGGCTTCGGTGCCGAGGCGCATGGCGGTGGCCATCTTCACCGGGTCCTGCGCCTGGGCAATGGCGGTCTGCATGAGCAGCGCCTGCACGCCCAGCTCCATGGCGAAGGCGGCGTCGCTGGCGGTGCCCACCCCGGCGTCGACGAGCACCGGCACGTGGGCGTGCTCGACGATGATGCGGATGTTGTACGGGTTGCGGATGCCCAGCCCGCTGCCGATGGGGGCGGCTAGCGGCATCACCGCGGCGCAGCCCATCTCCTCGAGCTTGCGGCAGACGATGGGGTCGTCAATGCAGTAGGGCATCACGATGAACCCATCGGCGAGGAGCACCTTGGCGGCTTCGAGCAACCCCTCGTTGTCGGGGAAGAGGGTGTCGGGGTCGCCGATCACTTCCAGCTTCACCAGATTCGTCTCCAGTGCCTCGCGGGCGAGCTGCGCGGTGAGGATGGCCTCCTTCGCCGTGTAGCACCCCGCGGTGTTCGGCAGCACGGTGAGGCCGGTGCGACGGATGAAGGCGAGGAGATTCTGCCCGCTGGCCTCGGCCAAGTTCACGCGGCGAATCGCCACGGTGACGATCTCCGCCCCGCTGGCGGCGATGGCCTGCTCCATAATCTCCGGCGACGGATACTTCGCCGTGCCGACGAGCAACCGGGAGGTATATTCCCGGTCGCCGATCTTCCAGGTTGATGTCATAGTCGTATGCCCTCTCTCGGGATTTTGGATTAACCGCAAAGGCGCAAAAGACGCAAAGGACACGCAAAGAGAAAAGATTGGGCCGGATATAAGGGTCGCACGGCTTATATTTTATGCAAGTCGGTATCGCCTTGTTACCAGCCACCAATATTTTTTCTTTGTGCGCTTTGCGCTCTTCGCGTCTTTGCGGTTCGTCTCTTTCTTATTCTTTCTCCGCCTTGCCCAGCCGCGCCTTCACCTTTTGCCAGGCGGGGCGGACAAAGAAGCTGCCCGGGGCATCGGCTTCCATGGCCTGGAACATGGGGAAGGCGATGGTGAAGGCGAGCTGGTCGGGGGCGACGAAGGGGCGGGCGCTGACATCCATCATGCCCACCACGGCGCGCGGGAAGGCGGACGCGGCCTCGCGGTAGGCGAGGATGCCCAGACCCTGGCACCCGGCGGCCTGCGGGATGATGACATGCTCGTTGCCCGGCAGCCCGTAGTTGGCCAGCACCACCAGCGCGGTGAGCTGGTCGGGGTTGACCAGGAAGATCACTTCCCGCGGCGTCTCCACGGCCAGGTCGACGGCGGATAGGGGCTTGAAGACGACGTACGGCGCGTCGATGACCGTGGTGGGCAGGCTGTCGACGTACTCTTTGCCCAGCTCGGGGGTTTTCATGTACCCCTCGCCTTCCGGAAAACCTTCGCCGCGGCCGGTAGAGAGGAAGTACTCGATGCCCCCCGGCGCGCCGTCGAAGGAGTCGGTGAAGCCGAGGCCGATGCGACCGCCCATACAGCCGCACGTCTCCCGCGAGATGGCGGCGACGTGGCCCTTCGACGCGGCGCTCACCAGCGCGATGACGCACCCCCACTTGCCCGGTGCGAACTCCTTGGCGCCCACCGGCTTCTCGTCGGCGAAGAGGAGGGCCACCGGTTGCGTGGCCATCAGCAGTTCGGTTGCGATACGGCTGTCCATGGTCGCCTCACCTTCCCATCTTCACGGCGAGGGTGTCCACGCCGCTGCCGATGTTCTCCACGGGGTTCTCTTTGATGATCGTCACGAAGGCGTCCGGTCGGATACCGGTGATCTCCGACGCATTCTCCACGAAGGCGCGGATGAGCGCGGCCTTCTTTTCGCGGTCGAGGGGACCGATTTCCAGGGTGATAACGGGCATGATGCCACCTCCACTTGTTATAGAATACCCGCAAAGAGCAGGGTTACCCGCCCGCCACGGCGGAGATGACTTCCACGCGGTCGCCGGGTTGCAGCACGGTGTCGGCGTAGGCGGCTTTGCGCACCACGGTTTCGTTGCGCGCCACCGCGGTGCCGTCGGTCGGCACCCCGCGCAGCACGAGCAACCCCGCCACTGAGGTATCGTCGGGGACGGTATAGGGCACGCCGTTGAGTTGGATATTCATCGGTATTGTTCTTCCTCCAGCGTTCGTGCTCGTGCTCGTAATCGTAATCGACGTGGCTGGTCAAGTGAATAATTCACAGGGATAAAAGGGATCATCAGGGATGGCACGGTGGATACCATCAGGCGCCTCCCCATTTGCGCGGGCATGATTCTGTGCACCATCCCAGCAGTCGCATCCCCCACTATTCCTTCTCATCCCTTTCATCCCTGTAAAATTACAATAGACGAAGTTGTCGATTACGAGCACGAGTACGATTACGATTTTCGGGATCACGCCCCCGGGATGCGACCCGCGGCTACTTCGCCGGCGAAGCGGGCGAGGGTGAAGGGGGCGATGACCTCCGGGGTGTTGCCGGTGGTGATGAGTTCGGCTAGGCGCGCGCTGACCACCGGAGTGAGGAGCAGGCCGTTGCGGAAGAGGCCGACGGCGAGCAGGTAGCCGTCGAGCGACGTGCGGCCCAATATCGGGTGGTGGTCGGCGCTGCCGGGGCGCAGGCCGGCCCACATCTCCTGGATGGCACAGCCTTCCAGCTCGGGGAAGAGTTCGCGCGCGCCGGCCAGCAGCTTCGCGATGCCCCACACGGTGTTGCGCTTGTCGAAGCCCACCTCTTCCATAGTGGCGCCCAGAAAGAGGCGGCCATCGTGGCGCGGCACCAGGTAACCCCGCGGCGAGCGCACGGCGCGGGAGAGGAAGCCGGGACGCGGCAGAGTGAGGGCGAGCATCTGCCCGCGCACGGGGAAGACGGGCGGGCGCAATGCGGGATCGGGCACGCCGATGGAGGCCGCCCAGGCGCCCGCCGCGTTGACGACGAGGCCGGCATCATAGGGGCCGAGGATGGTCTCCACCCCCACGGCGCGGCCGTCGGCCACGCGCACGGCGGTGACCTGCGCGCCGGTGACGATCTCCACGCCGCGCTGCCGGCACGCCTGCTCGAGGGCGGGCACCAGCAGGCGGTTTTCCACGTGGCGGTCGCCGGGCAGGTAGAGGCCGCCGCGCACCGCCGGGTTCAGCGCCGGCTCCAGACGGCAGGCGTCGTCACCGGTGACCCACTCCACGGTGAGTCCGTCGGCGCGCTGGCGGGCGTAAATGTGGCGAAATTCCGCTTCGTCCTCGTCGGTGAAGGCCAGCGCCAGCGTACCGGCCTCGCGGTGGTAACACTGGAGGCCGGTTTCCTCCTCCAGGGCGGCGCGGAACGCGGGGTAGCGCGCGTTGCTCTCGAGGCAAAGGTGGAGAAACGCGCCTTCGCTCAACTCCCCCTGCGGGGCGAGCATTCCCGCCGAAGCCCACGAGGCCTCTTTGCCGGGGACGTGGCGTTCGAGGATGGTGACGGTCAGGCCGCTGTGGGCCAGTTCGCGCGCAAGGCTGAGGCCAATGACGCCGCCGCCGATAATGATGACATCCGAGGTTGACATGCCTTTTTCGGGCGCCGGCTGGGGGGTTGCGAAGACGGACGCACACGCCGGCGCCCCCTTCCGCATTATTGTACCCCATCGGCGATGGCGTGGCAAGGCGAAGGAAGTACGAACCGCAAAGGCGCAAAGAACGCAAAGGAGAACGCAAAGAGAAGTACAAGGGGCCGGGGAGGAAGATCGATACCCCGGTAGTATTGGTATCGATCTTCCTCCCCCTCCTTTCTTCGTCTCTTCGCGTGTCCTTTGCGCTCTTTGCGCCTTTGCGGTTTCGTCCCCTGGCAGGAAAGCGCTGTTTCGCCCGGAACGAGGGAGGGAACGATGGGTTGGGAAGGAGTTACCGATGGCGATTCGTGATATGGTGCTGCCCGAGTTCGACAATGAGATGGCGAACACGCGGAAGTATTTAGCGCGGCTGCCCGACGGGCAGCGCGATTGGAAGCCGGACCCGAAGTCCGCGTCGCTGGGGCATCTGGCGCTGCATCTGGTGAAGTTGCCCGGCTGGCCGGCGTCGCTGTTCACGTCGAACGAGCAGGACATGGCGGTCACGGGCTTCGGCTGGTCGGCAGAGCTGGAGCAGCAACCGACCGCGGAACTGCTGGCACAGTTTGACGCCAATGTGGCCGCCACCCGCGCCGCACTGGCCGCCGCTGACGATGCGGCCTTCATGGAGCCGTGGTCGCTGCGCGCGGGTGAGAAGATCTTCTTCACCCTGCCGCGCATCGCCGTGGTGCGCACCATGCAGCTCAACCACCTCATCCACCACCGCGGCCAGTTGAGCGTCTACTACCGCCTGCTGGGCATCGCCCTCCCGTCCATCTACGGACCGACGGCGGATGAGTCGTTCGGGGATTAGACGCATTGAGACGAACCGCAAAGACGCAAAGAACGCAAAGGTTACGCGAAGGAAGAAAGAAAGGGCCGGGAGGAAAAACGATACCCTATCAGTTGGGGCATCGTTCTTCTTCCCGGCCCTTCCCTAAAGTCTTTGCGTGATCTTCGCGTCCTTTGCGTCTTTGCGGTTCCGTCCCCTCACACCAGCGGGAGGCTGGCGTTGGCGTCCAGGGCGAGGGTAGCGAAGTCGTTCCGCCCGTAGTGCAGGTAGCCGGCGGCGGCGATCATGGCGCCGTTGTCGGTGCACAGCAGGCGCGGGGGCAAGGAGAGGGGCAGGCCGTCCTTTTTAGCACGCGCCTCCGCCAGCGCGCGCAGGCGGCTGTTAGCGGCGACGCCGCCGGCGAGCACCACCTGGGCGGGCTCCAGCCGTGCGGCGGCGCGGAAGAGTTTTTCCACCAGCACCGTTGCGATGGCTTCCTGGTAGCTGGCGGCGATGTCCGGCACGGTGGCGCGACCGCCGGCCTCCGTTTTGCGCATATAGTGGCCGAGGGAGGTCTTCAGGCCGCTGAAGCTGAAATCGTCGCTGCCGGGCAGCAGGGCGCGGGGGAAGTCGATGGCCTTGGCATTCCCCTGCTTCGCCAGCGCATCGATGACGGGCCCGCCGGGGTAGCCGAGACCCAGCAGCCGCGCCGCCTTGTCCAGCGCCTCGCCGGGGGCGTCGTCGCGCGTGCGGCCCAGGATATGGTATTCGCCGACGGCGGGCATCCACACCAGGTGGGCGTGGCCGCCGCTCACCACCAGCACCAGCGCGGGCAGCGCGGGCTCGGGGCGCGTGTCGTCGGGCAGGCGAATCCAGTTGGCGTAGAGGTGGCCCTCCAGGTGGTTCACCCCGATGAGGGGCAGGCCGTGCACGTAGGCGAAACTTTTGGCCCCCACCAGGCCCACCACCAGCGAGCCGATGAGGCCCGGGCCGTTCGTCACCGCCACCGCCGCCAGATCGGCGGGCGTCACCCCCGCCTGCGTCAGCGCCGCGGCGAGCACCGCGGGTAAAAACTCGAGCTGCTTCCGCGAGGCGATCTCCGGCACGATGCCGCCGAACTCATGGTGAAAGGTCTCCGACGAGCTGACCACGTTGGACAGCATCTCCCGCCCGTCCGCCACCACCGACGCCGCCGTCTCGTCGCAACTGCTCTCAATGCCAAGGATGAGGGTTCGCATAGCGCCGGTATTATAACATGATTGCGGATTTCGGATTGCGGAATGCGGATTTGGACGCGTGCGGATGGGGAACGTTGTCTGAACCGGGATTTGGGGGGATTAAGGGATTTTCATGATGGGGGGACGGCTACGCTGGTAGGGTGGCGAGGGTGCGTTTGTGTTCCTCGCGCCAGGCGCGGCGAAAGACAATGCCCAACGCGATCAGAACGCCGATTTGGATGCACACCAGGATACCGAATATCAATACAGAGATTTCGTTGTTCATCACCTCTACGTCATGCTGAATGGGCACTACCCAAGCAATGCAGGCGTATATGCCGATGAGATACCGGAGTAAGGGGGCGATGCCGGTAAGTATTAGCGCGATGCGTAACGTAGAGTGATAGCACCAGATGCCGAAGCCGAACAGTAGCACAGAAAAGAAGATAAGCGTAATCCCCATGCCGGATTCCCACAGGGATAGACTGCTGAGTACGCCGATATCCACCAAGGCAACTATGCACGAAACGACGGCAAATGCTCTGCGAGGATACGGTGTGTATCTTCGGCTTGTTGTCGGTGTGGCGGACAACGGTGCCGGTGGCGGTGGCGGCGTGCTTTGGGTGAACTCCTCTTCCATCTCATCCCCAGTATACCACGGATTGCGCAAGCTTCCTTTGCTTGGCGAGGAAACCGGTCACATCCCCGGCGGTGCGGGTATGGTATAATGCGCGACAACGGGTGAAGGAGGGGCGGGGATGCTGGTGCTGGTGACGGGGGGGGCGGGGTTTATCGGGTCGCATCTGGTGGAGGCGCTGCTGGCGGCGGGGCATGGGGTGCGCGTGCTGGACAACCTCTCCTCGGGGCATCGCGAGTACCTGGCGCCGGGGGCGGCGTTCGTGGAAGGCGACGTGCGCGACCTGGACACCTGCCGCGCGGCGTGCGCGGGCGTCGAGGCGGTGTGGCACCTGGCGGCCATCGGCTCGGTGCCGCTGTCCATCGACGACCCGCTGGCCGCCCACGCGGTGAATGCCACCGGCACGCTGCAGATGCTGGAAGCCGCGCGGGAGGCGGGGGCGCGGCGCTTTGTCTTTTCCTCCTCCAGCGCGGTATATGGCGCCAACCCGGCGCTGCCGCGACAGGAAGACCAGTGCCCGCTGCCCATCTCCCCTTACGCCATCAACAAACTCGCCGCCGAGTTGTACGCGCGGGCCTATTACCCGCTGTACGGGCTGGAGACGGTTGCCTTCCGCTTTTTCAACGTCTACGGGCCGCGGCAGGACCCCAACAGCCAGTACGCGGCGGTGATCCCGAACTTCCTCTCGGCGCTGCTGGCGGGCCGTGCGCCGGAGATCTACGGCGACGGCGAGCAGAGCCGCGACTTCATCGCCGTGGCCGACGTGGTGGCCGCGCTGGTGCACGCCGGCACCGGCGACCCCGACGGGGTGGCCGGTGAGGTGTTCAACCTGGCCTCCGGGCAGGTCACCTCCGTCAATGCCCTGTTGGCCATCGCGCAGCAGATACTCGGCACTGCTATCTCCCCCCTCTACCGCCCCGCGCGCGTCGGCGATGTGCGCTACTCCGACGCCGACATCACCCGCGTCGTCACCAAAATGGGCTTCACCCCGCGCGTTTCCTTGGAAGATGGCCTGCGCGCTACCGCGGCGTGGTATCGGGCACAGAGCACGGGCGTGGCGCAAGATCGGTAAGGGGCCGACGGCAAGTCGCCCCCCACCAAATAGTGGAGGGCACGCCCCCCCGAACGTGCCCTCCGGCTGGGGAACGCGCGGCGTTCCCCATGCGCGCTATCCGGTTACAGGCTGACGTACTTCAGGCTTTCCAGATAGACGGAACCCTTGTTGTAGTTGCCGGCGTAGATGTACAGGCTGCCGGGGCTTTTCCAGTCGCTGCCGGTGCCGACGGGCAGGGTGTAGCCGCTGCCGGCGAGGTCGAGGCGCACCTGGCCGTTGGCCACGGAGAGCTGGAAGGGCACCCAGGAATCCGCGGTGGTCGGCGTCAGGTCGATAAAGGAACCGGCGGCATCGCCGAGGGTGCCCGGCCCGTTGCCGAAGCGCAGGTAGCTGGTGTTCGGGTCACCGGTATGGGTCTCGCGGTACAGGTAGGCGAGGGTTTTGCCGGTGCCGTCGAGCAGGTAGAGCTTGGCGCCGCCGCCCGTCGCGGGGGCATCCATATCAAAGCGCAGGTTGCCGCCCACCGCCCAGGCTTTGGTGACCGTGGTGGCGCCAAAGCCGGCGTAGGCGCGCTGCTCGGTGCCGTCGCCATTGGCGTAGACGTACAGGCCGGTGTGGCCGTTGTCGGTGGCCATCTGCACCCAGTGGTTGGCGGTGTCGGTGTCCGGGTTCACGTCGGTGGACCAGCCGTCATGCCCATCGCGCGACCAGGTGACGTTGCCCACCGCGGTACCGCTTGTGAGGCTGCCGGTGAGGCCGTCGAGCATCCCGGTGGTCGGCACGGGGATGACGGGCACCAGGTCGGTCAGCTCCACGTGGCCGTCCACACCGGAGAAGATGGCGTGGGCGTTGTGGCGATAGTCCGCGTCGGCCCACGAATAGAGCAGGTTGTCCACCGTGGCGGCATCCGCCGAGAACGCCGTCGACGACGGCTCGGTGATTTCACCCAGGGAGAGACCGCTCAGGTTGGCGTTGAAGCCGTAGCCGTTGTCCAGCCGCGCGGCGGTCGGGCACTTCAGCACGCCTTTATCCAGGCTGATATCGCCCCAGACTTCTCCGGCGGCAGGGAGCTGCTCGTTGTGGTCCTGGGCGTACATAAGCAACGCCGTGGCGATGGCGTGCTGGTTGTTGATGCAGGTCGTCTGGCGGGCCTTCTCGCGCGCCTTGGCGAAGACCGGGAACAGGATCGCCGCCAGCACCGCCACGATGGCGATCACGACGAGCAACTCGATGAGCGTAAATCCCTTGCGCATGGTTTTCCCTCCCGTACGTGGAATGGTGAGCTGTCAGAGGTCCAACCTCGACGCTCTCACCCCTTACCTACCCCGGGAACGAAAGGGGCTAATCGCCTCAAAGAGGCAATTGATTCGCTGTTGCCACGGTATTGCCGGTGGGGAGATTTACGTTGAGACGGCATTGCGGGAAGCGAGAAAGACAACGCCCCTCCCGGAGGCCGGGAGGGGCGAAACGGACACCATATAACAGGCGGTTTACAGGGCGTAGCGATTCTTCAGATACTGCTCCACCGTTTTGCGGTCGATATTCAGGCTGGCGGAGCGCTCGGTGCGCATCAGCGAGCCGTAGACGATGAACTCGGCGATGTTGCCGCCCCAGAACATGTTGGCGTTGCCGTTGTTCTCCGCGCCGAGTTGGACGCCGGTCCAGGTCTTATCCGCGGTGGCGGTGGCGGGGGTCGGGCAAGAGTAGACGCCGGACATATACTTGAACTTGTTAAGCGGGCTGAAGTCGATCACGCTCTGCACGCCGTTGATGTACATGCCGGAGACTTCCGTCTCGCCGTCGCCGTTGTCGCCGCCGTAGTTTTCCGGCAGGGTGCGGAAGGTGGTGCCGCCGTTGCCGCGCCACATGTACGGGCCGTTGGAGCCGGGCTGGCTGACCAGGTTCTGGTTGCCCCAGGTGCCCGCCGTGTAGTTGGCGACGATGAACATGGTGCCGAAGGTCAGGGACGACAGGTTACGGATGAACTGGGAGGTGCCGTTGAGCGTGATGGCCGGCAGGCCGTTGACGGCGCCGGTGGTCACGGTCGGCTGGGCCGCCGCGGTGGGCTGGGTCAGGTCGCGCCCGTTGCCGCTCTGGTCCTGCCACGTCGCCACGCCGGTGCCGTTCATAATCAGGCCGGCATCCGCCTTCACCCACAGGAGCATGTTGGGGATAAAGGGGAAGGGCAGGTTGCTGGTGATTTCAGCGTGCCCGTCGGCGTAGCTGATGATCGCCTTGCCGCCGTGGCGGGCGGACTCGACGTCGTTGCAGGTGTAGGCGACGTTGGGATACGTGCCCGCGGTGGCGGAGGAATTGCCGTCGGCGGTAATCATGGTGCCGGTGACGTCGGTGATCTCCCCCAGCGCCTTGCCGGCGACGAAGCTGTTGTAGACGTAGCCGTTCGCGACCTTGGTGCCCTTGGTGGGGCAGATGAGCACGCCCTTGTCCAGATTGATGGCGCCCCAGAACTGGTCGGCGGTGGGCAGCAGTTCGTCGTGATCCTGCGCATACATGGTCGTGGCCAGTACGATCTGTTTCTGATTGTTCAGGCAACTGGTCTGGCGGGCCTTTTCACGGGCCTTCGCGAAAACGGGGAAGAGAATGGCCGCCAGGATAGCTATGATAGCAATGACGACCAGGAGTTCGATCAGGGTAAAGCCCTTGCGCATGTAAAATCCCTCCGAGAACGGATACTTCAGTATAGCCCCTGCACGGCGGGTCGTCAACCGGTAAAATGACTTCCTTATTGGTAGTAAGGGGAACAATAGCCATGCGCCGTGGTAACTCGCCCGTGGCACCCCACGCAGACGGAAAACCAAAAACAACGCCCCTCCCGGAGGCCGGGAGGGGCGACGTGGACACCGTACAACGGGCGGTTTACAGCCCGTAGCGGTTCTTTAGGTACTGCTCGATGGTTTTGCGGTCCAGATCGATACTGGGGGAGATCTCCTTGCGCATAAAGGAGGTGTAGACGAGAAATTCGGCGACGTTACCGGCCCATTTATTCGCCACGGTCGCATGGTCGCCGCAGAGACAGACCCCCGTCCAGACCTTCGCCGGTGCGGTGGTCACGGTCGGGCAGGAGTTGACGCCGGAGAGCACTTTGTATTTCGCCGTCGGCGAGAAGTCCGGGGCGACACCGCTCACCTGCTGCACGCCGTTAATGAACATACCGGTATACTCGGTCAGACCGTCGCCGTTGTCCCCGTGGCCTTCGGGCAACACGCGGAATTGCGCGTTGCCGTTACCGCGCCACATGAAGCTGCCCCCGGCGCCAGCCATGCTGACCAGCGCGGCATTCCCCGGCGAAAAGGAGGCGCCGCCCGAATAGTTCGCCACGATGAACATCGTGCCGAAGGAGATGTTCCCCGCGGTATCCATGAAGGTATTCACGCCGTCGAAGGTGATGACCGGCAGCCCGTTGAGGCCGCTGTTGGTGAGGGTCGGTTGCGCCGTGCCGGTGGCGGAGAAGTCGCGCCCGTTGCCGCTCTGATCCTGCCAGGTGGCGACTTTGGTGCCGTTCAGCACCACGCCGGCGTCAGCCTTCACCCAGAGCGCCAGGCCCGGGATGAAGGGGAAGGGCATGTTGGCGGTGATTTCGCCATGGCCGTCGGCAAAGCTCACGATGGCCTTGCCGCCGTGGCGGGTGGATTCCACGTCGGTGTAGGTGTAGGCCACGTTGGGGAAGGCCCCCGCGGTGCTGGACGAGTTGCCGTCGGCGGTAATCATGGTGCCGGTGACATCGGTGATCTCTCCCAGCGCCTTGCCGGCGGCAAAGTTGTTGTAGACGTAGCCGTTCGCCACCTTGGTGCCCTTGGTGGGACAGATGAGCACACCCTTATCCATACTGATGCTGCCCCAGAACTGGTCGGCGGTGGGGAGCAGTTCGTTGTGGTCCTGGGCGTACATTATCGTCGCCGTCACAATTTGTTTTTGATTGTTCAGGCAACTGGTCTGACGCGCTTTTTCGCGGGCTTTCGCGAAAACGGGGAAGAGGATGGCCGCCAGGATCGCTATAATGGCAATAACGACCAGGAGTTCGATCAGCGTGAACCCTTTACGCATGACGGGGGTAACCTCCTAGATCAAGGTGATCTATTGTACCCCCTAATTCAACGCCGCGTCAACAGTGTGACAACAGATTTACCGCAAAAATTATTACTCCGCGACCTCGGTGGCTTCCACGGACTCCACGGCGGGTTCGGGGTCCGGCGCGGGGGGGGCGGGCAGCGTGATGCCGCGGCGGGCGAGTTCCTTGACGGCGTAGTCGCGGAAGCGCGCGGCGGATTCCACCTCACGCGTGACGATCACTTCCCCGAGCAGGTTGTCGTATTCGCCGTATTCCTGCTCGATCACCGGCAGGGTGGCCAACGCGCGGTACGCGTCGACGTCGAGTTCCGCCGCGTGCTGCTGGAGGATCGCCGCCAGGGAACCGAGGGCCGCCTCCGCCACTTTGGTGTCGTGCACCGCCGCGAGCAGGCACGGGACGGCGGTGATATCGCAGATTTCGCCCAGCGCGCGCGTGGCGGCCTGGCGCACTTCCATGTTCTCGTCCCGCATTGCGTTGGTGAGCGCGGGCACCGCTTGCGCGTCTTTGATGTAGCCCAGCGCCTTGGCGGATTCCCGCCGCACCAACTCGTGCGGATCGCGCAGCGCGGTGGTAAGGCCGTGAATGGCCCCCGGGTCGGCGAGCTGGCCCAGCGCTTCGGCGGCAGAGACGCGGGCATAGGGATCGCTGTGCGACAGCGAGGAGAGCATCGCGTCGACCACCGAGGCACCCTGCTTCACCAGTGCGTCGGAGGCGGCTTTGCGCACGTTGTGGCGCTTGTCGGTGAGCAGCATCATCAGCGGCTCGACCGTGCGCGGGTCATCCATCTGGCCCAGCGCGGCGGCCGCTGCGGCGCGCAGGTGGTGCTCGGGGCTGCGCGTGGCCTTGATGAGCGCATCCATGCCGCGGATGTCGGCGATGACGCCCATCGCGTGCACGGCGGCTTCGCGCGCCTCCGCGTTATCATCGGTAAAGAGGGGCACCAGCGCATCCACGGCGCGGCCGTCTTTCAGCGTGCCCAGCGCGCGCGCGGCTTCCTCGCGCACGTCGGCGGCTTCGTCCTTCAAGGCGACGATGAGCGACGGCACCGCGGCGGGGTCGCCGATCTCGCCCAGCGCGTGGGCGGCGGCGCGGCGCACGGTATTCTTGATATTCTTCAACTGGGTGATGAGCGGGCCGACAGAGCGCAGGCCGTCGCCGACCACGTCGTCGGAGCGCCCGCGCGCAAAGGCGTAGAGCACGCGCTCGTCGCCGTCCATCGGCGACCAGCCCAGGCGCTCCAGCGCGGCGGCGGCCAACGGGCTATCCACGTTGCTGGCGTTGAGCACGTTGACCAGCGGCTGAATGGCGCGCGCGTCGCCGATCTCCCCCAATGCGCGGATCGTTTCCCGGCGGATGGGGTCGCTGTGGTCCTGCAACAGGCCGAGGAGTTGCTCGGTGCACATCTTGCCGAGTTTGATGACGCCTTCGATGGCCAGCTTGCGCACGTCGGGGTCGGGGTCTCGAACCGCCTGCACCAGCGTGTCGATGGCGCGGGAATTCTCCAGCTTGGCCAGCGCGCCGACGATATCCTTGCGCACGTTCTGTCGGGGGTCGCGAATGGCGGCGACGAGGGGGTCCACCGCGCGCGGGTCGCCGAGGGTGCCCAGCGCGGTGGCGGCGGCGCGGCGCACGCCGGGGCTTTTGTCCTTGAGCACCGGGATGATCTTCTCGACAATGCTGATATCGCCGAGGGTGCCCAGCTCGCGGCACGCCTTTTCACGGGCGCCCTCGGAGCTGGAGCGCAACTGCATCATCAACTGCGTCAGCTTGGCGCGGTACTCGAACTTGGCCTTTTGCTCAGTAAACCAACTCATCGATGCCTCCCCTCGTCGTCCGCGACAGTGCCGCGATACGACTCCTTGGGCTGTCGGACTGCGTTGCCTGAGCCGTTTGACACCCGGCACGGGAATTCGATGGCCTATTCTACCATAAACCGATAAATACGCGAACCCCCTGTCTGCGTGCCCCCTTTACAGTTCCGCGCGCATCTCGTATAATAAGAGGACATGGGGCGTTGGTCTATCGGTTAGGACGTCGGCCTTTCAAGCCGAAGACGACGGGTTCGATTCCCGTACGCCCTACCAACATTGCCGCCGGAGGTTACTCTCCGGCGGTTTTCTCGTTGGTGGGGGTAATTTCGCCTCGCCACCCCCTTCCTTATACATGCAAAGCGAAATCCACATGCACGAAAACCGTGGACGACCTCAACCCGCAAAATCCTCATTCTCGCCCTCTCTGCGCCCATTTCTCTCTCTGTCTCTCTGAAAACTGAAGACGACCCCCTATAGTCGTCCACAGTTTTTTCACGCTCAAAATGGCGGGAAGCGGTCGAAGGGTTCGAGGTTAGTGAATGGAGGAGCTGATACTCGGTATGCGTGTGTTTCGAACTATTAAGGTGGTAGTCGTCCTCGGTTAGCGTGGCTCGGTTGACAATTCATCGACAGATATTGATAAATCACGACGGTTTGTCAACTCGTAATGGCTCGATGGCGGAATCTCATTGAGCGGCCATAACGCTTACCGCCTATGGTATAATGCTCCTCGGAATAGGTAATCGGCATGACGATAGACGACATTACAGCACTGGCAGCCCAAGGCGAAACGGCGCAGATTGAGTTCAAACGCACCACCGGCCAACGCACCGAGGCGGCGAAGACGGTCTGCGCCATGCTCAACAGCACTGGCGGCGTCGTGCTCATCGGCGTGCGTGATGATGGGGAGATCATCGGGCAGCAGGTCACGGCGCACACAATTGAAGAAGTCACGCATGAATTGCGGCGCATCGACCCTCCGGTGTTTCCTGTCATCGAGACGATTGCGTTGAATGAGACACGGTCGATATTGACCATCCAAGTCGCGACCGGCAACCAGCGTCCCTACACCTTCGATGGACGGGCCTACTTGCGCCATGGCCCCACCACCCAGATGATGCCGCGCGCCGTATACGAGCAACTGCTCACCGAAACCATGCACCCCATCCGGCGCTGGGAGAATCAGCCAGTCCCTGCTGGTGTGCAACTTGCCGATCTCGATGACGAGGAAATTCAACGCGCGGTTACGGTCGCCGTGCAGTTGGGACGGCTGGAGCCGTTACGCGAGCGGGATATCGAAAGTCTGCTGCGCGGCTTCGATTTACAGACGGATGGGCAACTGCTCAATGCCGCCGTGGTGTTGTTTGGAAAAGCGTCGCATCTCTTCAGCGCGTATCCGCAATGCCTACTGCAGGTGGCGCGTTTTCGCGGGGTCAATCGGCTCGCGGACTTTGCCGATAACCGCATGTTCACTGGCAACCTGTTTGAACTATTGCGGCAGGCTGAACGCTTCCTGCGCGATCATAAACCGA
>CAIYQO010000008.1 GCA_903928345.1 uncultured bacterium
CCCCGGCCAGCGCCGCGTAACGGCCCTGAACACAGCCGGGCACCAACCGAGCGACAGCCCCCACACGGAGCGGACGCAGGACCCACTATCGCTGGCGGGAGGAAGACCGAGCGCTCGCGGCGAAATTATCAAAACTTCAGTGAACAGCGTATCGTGCGACCCGACCACGCCGTATTGGCTCAGTACGGTTACACGGACATACTTGCCTTTAGTCGGCGTGATAAAAATATCGCGCGGTTCATCGCCGCCGGGGAAGGTGCTGCCGTCGTTGATGGTCGACACCACCCCGCGACCCGCATCCAGGTCGCTCGTGCTATCCGCCACCTGAATTCTATAAGAATTCGGATTGCGAACATCGGTATATTTCGCCGTATGAATGCGATAGACCACTTGCGACGAGGGAAGATTGAGTGTCCACCATCGGGGCAGGCTGTCAACGGCGGCGGTCATATTCGGTTGCCACCACCCGCTGCCATACTGCGATAGCAGCGAAGTGCCGTCGGCATACACGGTCCTGCCGTCAGTCGTGCACGATGTGCCGGGGAAGTGCGTCAGGCTGACGCCTTTGCTGGTTGGGTAGTAGAGCAACATGCCGTTGATGCCCGGCACCCCGGTAAAGGTGCCCGCCGGACAAGTGAGGATTTCACAGTGGCCATCCACGAAACTCTGAATAACCTTGTTGTGGCGGGTGTAGTCGAGATCGGAGTAATCGTAGGCGACGTTGTCGTAGTTGGTGTCTACGAAGGTGGTCGTATTCGCCGGCGCGCCGGTGTGGGCGCCGTCCACGGTCATGAATTCCGCCGTGGGGTCGGTGATGCTGCCCAGCGCGAGGCCGTTCAGGTAGTTGTTGTAGCAGTAGGCATTGAGCACCTTGGTGCCCGCGCTCGGGCAGATCAACACGCCTTTGTCCATGCTGAGGCTCCCCCACACCGAGCTGGAGGCGGGGAAGATCTCGTCGTGCTCCTGCGCGTACATCATGGTGGCGATGCAGATCTGCTTCTGATTGTTCAGGCACTGCGTCTGGCGCGCCTTCTCACGCGCCTTGGCGAAGACCGGAAAGAGGATGGCCGCCAAAATAGCTATAATGGCAATGACGACCAGAAGTTCGATAAGCGTAAAGCCGGAACGCTTCATGGCTCGCTCCTTTCGGATAAAAACGTTGATTCACCGTGTGCCGGAGGATATCACCGGTGAATCCGATATGTTTTTCCATTATTGCAGTAAGTCTGCCCGGCGTCAAGTAGCTTGTTCTGGTTTACCGCATTTCCAGTACAAAAAACCGCCCGGACGGGAAAGCCGTCCGGGCGGTTTTTTGTACTCCGGGGACGCGTTACGGCGTCGGGGTGCCGAAGACGTCCAGACGGTTGACCATACAATTTGCGCCGGCCTGCGACGGGGTGAAGTCGAACTTCAGGTACTTCACCGTGGCCGCGGAGGTGATAGACATCGACTGTGTGGCGTTCGTGGTGTTCGAACCGACGGCGATGCCATACGTGACATCGTCAAGCGAACCGGTGACGGTCAACCCACCATGCCCCCAGCCCACGCCATTTCCGTTCATGTAATAGGTGATCTTCGACAGCGCCACCTTGCACGGTAAGGCGATCTTAAAGATGCCATGCGCGCTGTTGTCGGTAAGGTACAGGCGGCCTACCTGTGTCGTCACACCCCCGGAGGTCCAGGTCTCTTCTTCCGAGGCGCAGTCCTTGTACGGAGATATCACGCTGTACGACCCGATGGCGGTGCCGCCATAGCTCCAGGTGCTCCAGTTGCCACCGAGCAGCTGCACTTTACAGTTGCAGGCATCGGCTTCGCTGATGGGATAGTTGATATTGATGCGTTTCGGGTCGGTACTGAACACCTCGACGGAGCTGAAGAGCGTGTCGCCCGTCGCAGGATTCTGCGTGCCCAGGATGGTGACGCGCACATACTTGCCTTTCGTCGGGGTGATAAGGAATTCGTGCGGGTTGTCACCACCGGTGACGGAGGAATCGGACGCGGTGGCGACCACACCCTTGCCGGCATCCAGGTCGCTCGTCGAGTCTGAGATTTGGATTTTGAAGGAGTTCGGATTGCGGGTGTCGGAATATTCGCTCGTGTGAATCTTATAAATAATCTGCGACGACGGCAGATTGAGCGTCCAGTAGCGGGGTACACCATTCGGGCTGGTCGTCAAGTTATTGGGTTGCCACCACGACGGACCGTATTTTGTCAGCAGTGTGGAACCGTCAGCGGCCACGGACTTGCCATCGGTGGTGCATGACGCGCCGGGGAAGTGCGTCAGGCTGACGCCCTTGCTGGTTGGGTAGTAGAGCAACATGCCGTTGATGCCCGGCAAGCCGGTGAAGTCGCCGACGGGACCGCTGAGGATTTCACAGTGGCCGTCGACGAAACTCTCGATGATCTTATTGCTATGACGGGTATAGTCGAGGTCGGTGAAGTCGTAGACCACGTTGTCGTAGTTGGTGTCTACGAAGGTGGTGGAGTTCGCCGGCGTGCCGGTGTGGGCGCCGTCCACGGTTATACATTCCGCCGTGGGGTCGGTGATGCTGCCCAGCGCCAGGCCGTTCAGGTAGTTGTTGTAGCAGTAGGCGTTGAGCACCTTGGTGCCCGCGCTCGGGCAGATCAATACGCCTTTGTCCATGCTGAGGCTCCCCCACACCGAACTGGAAGCGGGGAAGATCTCGTCGTGCTCCTGCGCATACATCATGGTGGCGATGCAGATCTGCTTCTGGTTGTTCAGGCACTGGGTCTGGCGTGCCTTCTCGCGCGCTTTGGCGAAGACGGGGAAGAGGATGGCTGCCAGAATCGCTATGATCGCGATGACGACGAGCAGCTCGATCAGAGTAAAGCCGGAACGCTTCATGGGCCAGCTCCTTTCTTTCTCGACACGGGGATAATCTGATTAGAAATCAGTATGCCCATTATCCAGGAAAAGTAACCATTCGTCAAGCAGAGAAGCGAGGCAAACGGCGGTCTTTTGATGCTGTACCCATAGCAAAGTGATCGTTTACCAGCGCCATGCGGCTGTCGCGGCCATTTACTTGACGGTGAGCTTGGTCCCGCCGAGTTGAATCTCATCGCCGGTGCGCAGCGCGTGGGTGGTGATTTTGCGGCCGTTGACGTAGGTGCCGTTCGTGCTGCCCAGATCGCGGATCACCCAGCCGTCTCCCTCTTCCCACACGATCTCCACGTGCAGGCGGGAGACACCGGGGTCGGCGAGTTGCAGCGTGCCGGCGGGGCTGCGCCCCATGGTGAGGCCGTCGGTGAGGGGCAGCGTGCGCCCCACGTGCTCGCCGGCGGTGATTTCCAGCGTGGTGGCCGGCGCGGCGGGGGTGAAGCGCGCGGTGGCATCCTGCTCGGGGGAGGAAGCCGAGACGCGCGAAGTGGCCGGCGTGGGCACCGAGCGCAATACACTCGGCGGCGGGGTGGCGCTGGGAGTGGCCGCGGCGTCGTTGGCGGCGTCCACCGTCATTTCGTTGGGTTTCACGGCGGCGTCTTCCACCAACCGCACCGCCAGCGGCCCGACGGTCTGGTACTGGTGTTCCGCGGTGAATTCGCGCAGGTACTGCTCCAGCTCGCCCAGCAGGCGCGCACTGATGGCGGCGAAGACGGCGTACGTCTCCGGATGCAGCGCCACGGTGTAGACGTTGGGCACGTAGGTGGCGCTCACGCTCACCGAGCGGTGGCCTTCCACCTCGCGCGTGAGGCGCTTGGCGACCTCGATCGGCTGCAGTTGCGTGCGGAAGGCGCGCGAAAAGACGCCCTCCACTACCCCTTCCAACGCCCGTTCCACTCGCGAGAAGAGATCCATACTACCCCCCGTGGGAAATTTTGGATTTTCGAATGGCGACGGCGACGCATCTCTGTGTTTTCATCTAGTGCGTCGAGACGAGTTCTAAGCGCGTCCGCCCAATCCAAAATCCAAAATTTAAAATCCAAAATGACTTATAGCGTGTCGAGAAAGTTCCGCATACGGGTCATGGCTTCTTCGATGAGGGGCAGCGCGGTGGCATAGCAACAGCGGATGTACCCCTCGCCGCTGGCGCCGAAGGCGTTGCCGGGCACCACCGCCACGCGGTGTTCCATCAGCAGGCGCTCGGCGAACTCCACCGAGGTCAACCCGGTATGCGCGATGGAGGGGAAGGCGTAAAAGGCGCCTTCCGGCTCGAAGCAGGGCAAGCCGATCGCGGCGAAGCGCTTCAGCAGCACGCGCCGGCGCTGGTCGTACTCCGCGCGCATCAGTTCCACGTCGTCGGCGCCGCGCTGCAGCGCCTCGATGGCAGCCTTCTGCGCCATCATCGGCGCGCAGATGGCGGTGTAGCTGTGTACCTTGTTCATCGCCGCGATCAGCTCCGCCGGCGCCGCGATGTAGCCCAGCCGCCACCCCGTCATCGCGAAGGCTTTGGAGAAGCCGTTGAGCAGAATGGTGCGGTCGCGCATGCCCGGTTGCGCCACGAAGGAGGCGGGGGTGCGCCCGTAGGTGAGTTCCAGGTAAATCTCGTCGGCGATGACGAGCAGGTCGCGCGCCTCCGCCACCGCGGCCAGCGAGGCCAGCCGCTCCGGCGGCAGAATGGCGCCGGTGGGGTTGTTCGGGTAGCCGAGGAGCACGGTCTGCGCGCCGCTTTCCCGCGCCGCATGGTCCAGTGCCTCCGCGGTGAGCTGAAAGGCGTCGGCCGCGCAGGTGCCTACCGGCACCGGCACGCCCCCGGCCAACTCCACGGTGGCGGGATAGGCGACGTAGGAGGGTTGCGGGATGAGCACGCGGTCGCCGCCGTTGAGCAGCGTGCGCATCACCAAATCGAGCGCCTCGCTCACCCCTACGGTGACCAATATCTCCGTCTCCGGATTGTAGTCGACCCCGCAGCGCTGCTGGAGGTATTTGGCGATCTCCCGGCGCAGTTCGAGCAGGCCGAGGTTGGAGGTGTAGTGCGTGTGGCCCTTTTCGATGGAGAAGATGCCCGTTTCGCGCACGCGCCACGGAGTGACGAAGTCCGGCTCGCCGATGCTCAGCGAAATAGCGTCGGGCATCGATTCCACCAAACCAAAAAAGCGCCGGATGGGCGACGGCTGCAGGTTCGCGACGCGGCGCGAGATGCGGGTTGTGCAATCGATAGGCATAACGCGACTCCCGGACGGGCACCGCGGGGATCGGTCACGTCGACCGATCCCCGCACATGCTACTCCCGAAAGTATACCAGACCTCGCACGTGCGCGGCAAGGCTTGCCTCGGCGGACGGACGAGAATGGGAGATGGGCGAGATGTAAGTGCGAAAACTGCTCAGGCGTTGTGCTGGCAACAAGCCTTCCCCACTCTCCCGTTCTCCCATTCACGCAATGAGGGGCGAGCGTAAGCTCGCCCCTCATTGCGGTTTATCCGTCCCGCGCTTACTGCACGGGGCCGTAGCAGGCGATCTGGTTTAGCAGGCCGTAGCTGCTGCCGCCGGAACACCCGGTGATGCGCCAATAGCGCGCGGTTTGCACGGGGAAAGTGACGCTGGTATAGGAGCCGTCCGCCGCGGGTGCAGTCGTGGCGCCTGCGACATTCGTATAGGTCGAGCCGTCGGTCGAGTAGGAGACCGGTGTCACGGCGCTATAGTAGCCCGGAGGGCCCCCGTAGTTATCCCAGTAAGTCACCACGTTATTGATCTGCCGCGCCGCGCCCAGGTCGACCTGGACATATGCCGTGACGGGCCAGGGGTTTGATGATCCTACGCGGCCCGCGTCACCGTCCGTCAGGTCGCCGTTGTTGGAGGTTCCACCACCGGAGGCGTTCTGATTCGCCGAGGTGCACGTGGTGCTGAAACTGGGGCCGTGCGCCCAGTCCACCGTGCCGGTGTTGCAGGCGCCGTTGCCGGCGATCGGGGCGATCATGTAGATGCCGGGGCCGCCGTACGTCCCGGCGGTATAACCGCCGGCTTTCACATACACACGGACATATTTAAAGTTGCCGCCGGCCTGCACGTCATCGTACTGAAAATCGCCGGTGCGCGCCGTCGCCAGCGAGACGGTGCTGAGGGTGGCCCAGGTATTCGCGTCGTTCGACCCCTGCACCGTATAGCTCATGAGCTTATCCGTACCGTCGCAAAACCATTGCACGCGCACGGTGGAGAAGGTGTGTGCTTCATCCAGACCGACATAGGCCCAATAATCGCTCGCGCCGCTGTTGGTGCCCCCACCGCTGGGAATCCACACGCGCCCTGCGTAGGCGATGCTCATCGCGTTCCCGTATCCCGCCGCGCAACTGGTTTTATAGGTGAGCAGGCTGGGGTTGCAGAGCAACCAGTTGTAGTTTTTCACCGCGACCATGAGGGCGTCGAAGCCCGGGGCCCCGAGGCCCGCATGGCCATCCGCGTAGCTGGCGATGGCGGCGCCATTATGGCGCATGTCGATGTCCTTCACGTTGTTCGACTCGTTGTTTGTGACGGTGGAGTTCAGCCCATCGACCGTCATCGTGGACATATCCGGGAGCGTGAGGTCGCCCAGCACGCGTCCGCACAACGTGGCGTTGAAGAGGTAGGCGTTGGCGATCTTCGTTCCCGCGGTGGGGCACTGCAGCACGCCCTTGTCCATGCTGATGGAGCCCCAGACGTTGCCACTCGTGGGAAACGCTTCGTCATGATCCTGGGCATACATCAGGATGGCGAGGTCGATCTGTTTCTGATTGTTCAGGCACGCCGTCTGACGCGCCTTTTCGCGTGCTTTGGCGAAGACCGGGAAGAGGATAGCCGCCAGGATCGCTATGATCGCGATCACGACGAGGAGTTCGATCAGGGTAAAGCCTTTTCTGCCCATAAGAATACCTCCCGAGAAAGTTCTGACTACCTTATAACGCCAGATCGGTTCTGTCAAGAGGTTTATTCGTCCCCCTGCGCCAACGCCCGCGGCGCAACAGAGCGCCGCGGGCGTTGGGATGGCGGATAGGCCGGATTACCGTCCGTTGGCCTGGAAATTTGCGCACTGTACGTTGCCGATGCTGGCAGCATACCAGGTCATGCGAATTTTGGTTGCGAACGTGCCGCTGGTAAAGCCGGCGGTGGCGCTGTTGATCGTGAACTGCTTGGTGGTGGTGTCGTAGGAATAGGTCGCGCGCGGGATGATCTTGGTGTAGTTGATCCCGTCCACGGTGGATTCGAAGGAGATATCTTCCGTGCGTCCCCCCGCCCACGGGATGTTGAAGACCATCGAGTCGATATAGAAAAGGAGGGGACAGGCAAGTTGTCAAGTGTTCGGGCGCCCCATCACCCGGCGGCAGCTGCCGTCCCGACGTACCGCCGACGACCGAATCGGCGCTGCCGGGCAGGTATTTCGCCACCGGAATCGCCGTATTGCCCCTTTCCCCCGTCTCCGGACGTAAAAAAACGCGGTGTGGGCTTTACGTCAGGGCAACCGTTTTGCTATAATTGCCGGGTTTGATTGACCAGCGACGGGATGCAACCGTCCGGACCGGCTGTGCCGGCCCCTGTCTACGAGGAGGAATCCGATGAAACGTACCTGGCAGCCCAAGCGCCGCCGCCGCGCTCGCGTGCATGGTTTCCGTAAGCGCATGAGCACCCTCGACGGCCGGCACGTGCTGAGCCGCCGTCGCGAACGGGGCCGCAAGCGTCTGACCGTCTAATGCGGGCATGCGCCGTCTATACGTCCTTGCGTCGCCGCGCCGACTTTTCGCGCGTGCATCAGCAGGGACGCCGGAAAGGGGACGCGCTCCTGCAGGTGCGCGTCTTTCCGTCCCCTCCCGACGCGGCCGTGCCAGGTCGGGTGCGCCTGGGGATTATCGCGAGCAAGAAATACGGCGGGGCGGTGGCGCGCAATCGCTTCAAGCGCATCGTGCGCGCCGCCCTGCGCATGCTCGGGGCCGGGCTGCAGCCCGGGTGGGATATCCTGGTATTGCCGCGGGAAGGCGCCGCGGTGGCTGGTAGCCGCGACATCGCCGCGTCGATGCGCGGATTACTGGGTACGCTGGGTGTATGCACGGCCACGGAGGGAGAGGATGCATGACGGATGATGCTCCGCATCCCTCCTGGCCCGTGCGGGTCGCGGTCGGCGCGATCCGCTGGTATCAGACGCAGATTTCGTCGCGCACCCCGCCGTCCTGCCGGTTCACCCCGACCTGCTCGCAATACACCCTGCAGGCGATTCAACGGTACGGCGTCGGGCGCGGCATCTGGCTGGGCATGAAGCGCATCGCCCGCTGCCATCCCTGGTCGCCCGGGGGCTATGACCCCGTGCCCGGCGCGGAGCCGCCGACGACCGATACGACAGGAAATGGATAACGCCATCGTGCAATTTACGACAACACGACTACTCGCCCGCCGCCGGCTGCTGCTGCCGCTCGCGCTCATCCTTGGCGCGGTGCTGCTGGGCGGCTGCTTCGGCGGCGGCACCCCCGTCACCCCGGATCAACAGGCTGACCTGGCCACGCGCATGATCGCCCTGGAGAAGATCTCCGACGCCAAGGCGCTCGATGACGCGGGGCGCACCTACACCCAGGAAGCGGTCAATACCCAGGATAAGAATATCAAGGCGCGCGACCAGTTGCTCTTTGCCTACGAGACTGAGGTCGCCGAATCCCGCGAGAAGATCCCCGTCTACGCGAATGCGGTCAGCAACTACCAGACCGCCGCGAAGGGGGGCGTGCTCGCCTTCACCAACGAGGCCTACTACCGCATCGGCATGTTGGGCGCGCGCGGCAAATTGGGCTCGCGCGACGACTCCTACAAGCAGGCCAAGGACAATCTCAAGCGCCTCATCAACTACCGCGAGCCGATCTTGGTGCGCGTGATCCCCGTCTCCGGCGGCATGACGCCTGCGCTGGCGGGCGAACAGGGTCCGGCGACCTTCCTCGCCACCGCGCCCGCGAAGATCACCGGGCCGACGCTCTTCCCGCTGGACGGCGCCACCGCGGTGCGCGATGAGTTGAGTTTCGTCTACCGCACCGGCGGCGGGCTGGATCAGGGCTACTACCAGATCGTCGACAGCATCGTCGCTTTCTTCAACCGCCTGTCGCCCGCCTACGGCATCGTGCTGGCGTTGCTCTTCCTCGCGGTGGCGGTGAAACTCGTCACCCTGCCGCTCACCAACGCCTCCTTCCGCGGCATGCGCGACATGCAGCGGATGCAGCCGCTGCTCAAAGAGATTCAGACGCGCTACAAGGACGACCAGCCCAAGCTGGCCGAAGCGCAGATGGCGCTCTATAAGGAGCACAACGTCAACCCGATGGGCGGCTGCCTGCCGATGCTCATCCAGTTGCCGATCTTCATCATCGTCTATCAGGCGGTGCTGGTCTATTCCGCCGGCTTTGCCTCCGCGCACTTCCTGTGGATCGGCAGCCTCGCCGCGCCGGATAAGATTCTCCTCGTCCTTTACGCGGCGAGCATGGTGGTCACCCAGTTGCTCACCGCCACGCCGACGGCCGACCCGCAACAGAAGATGATTCAGCAGCAGATGACCATTATGATGCCGCTGATGCTCTACATCCTGCTGCAGCCGGTGGCCTCGGCCTTTATTCTGTACTGGTTCTTCCTGAACGTGTTGAGTTCGGTGCACCAGTACTATATGAAGTGGAAGTTCAAACAGGAAGAGGTCGCGGCGACCCCGGCCCTGGAGCCGGCGCCCGCCCCCGCCCCCGCGCCGACAGCGCGGAAGAAAGGGAAAAAAGCATGACGGAGCCCACCCCCCTCACCGAGGAAGCGCAAATCGCGAAGGACGCCCTGGCCCGGATGCTCGCCGAGATGGAGTTCCCCGCCGAGGTGGACGCCAGCGAGACCACCGATCAGGTGCTGCTGACGATCACCAGCGCCCAACCCCTCGGCGTGCTCATCGGCAAAAACGCGCAGACCCTCAACGCCATCGAACTGGTGCTCAAGCAGATCGTGCAGCATAAGACGCACAGCTACGGCAAGCACCTGCAGGTGGATGCCGAAGGCTACCGCGAAGACCATGCCCAGCACCTGCGCGAGCTGGCCGCCGACGTGGCCGACCGCGTGCGCGAAAACCAGGAAGCCATCGAACTGGAGCCGATGAACGCCCGCGACCGCCGCACGGTCCACATGGTGATCCAGGAGATGGACGACCTGCGCACCTACAGCGCCGGCGAAGACCCCTACCGCCACATCGTGATCTGCCTCCCCGGCCAGGAGCCGGAAGGCGCGCGCGAGTAGACGCGGATACACGCGAAACACCGGCCCGCCCGTCGAATGACGAGCGGGCCGTTTTGGTTTGGGGGAGGAGAACGAGGGGGCTGCGCGAAAGTTAACATTATGGAAGACGAACACGACAAGACCAACAGCGTCGCGAAAACGATATTCATGATTCTCGGTGGGATATGCCTCGGCTTCGGCGGCATAGGGCTTGCATATGTTATATCACTCGGGCACTTCCCGCTCCCTTTGTTAGTTCTTATACCTATTTCAATTTCATTTGGTATCACGGTTATTGTTTTCATTGCTACTGGAAGTCAGGAATCAGTGATAAACGAAGAGGCACACAGAAAGTATTTCGAAAGGCCGCGATGGAAGCGAAACTTGTATTTATGGTTACTCTGGCTTCAACCAGCTATATCCACCGCTTGCCTTTTCATGTATTCCCCTTTTTCACCACCGCCACATGATCCAAGGGACGGTTGGCACATTGCTTCTTGGTCGTTCGTGCTAGGCATTACATTACCGACAGCAATACTCCTACAAATTGCAAATCACAGACTTATCCACTACACCCCCGACGCCAACATCCCCCCACCCTACCAGCCGCCGCTGGATAATGAACACGGAGGTGCGTGATGGGATCGTATGACAGCGATGTCTACAAGTCAGATCATTATATTTGGCGGTTCCTATGTGGTGTTGGCATATTCGTAGCCGAGTTTGGCCTGGCCTATGAATTGACTTATGCACCGGTGCCTCTTGCGATCGTCATCCTCATCATGCTATGCCTGGGCATCGCCGGTTTTTTCTTCGATCATTATCTCGTCACACGGCTCACGCCGAATGCGCTTATCATTCGACGAACGAAATACCAGGCACTTCCTGCATCGAAACGCTTGAGCAAGCAAGTTCAGAATTGGTTGAATAGTATTTTCGGCCTGGGCATACTCATTTGGATGTGCATGCCGACATCGATCTTCGGCGCGGCACCGAAACTTCACGGGATGGTCGGGGCAGTAGCATCAATCCTCGGCTTTGGTCTCGCACGAATTGTCACGGAACCATACCTTGATGGCAACCCCATGCCCGACGCCGACATCCCCCCACCCTACCAGCCGCCGCCCGTCAGCGCCCCGAACAATGATGCCCCGTCTGGTCCGGCGGCACCGTAGACGCAAAAACGGGGAGATACTCCACGTTAACCCGCGGAGTATCTCCCCGTTGTCTCGCCGTTTTGCATCAGGCTAATACGCCATAATCTCCGAACAGCGGAAGTTGCTGCCACCGCCGGCGGTGACGGTAACCGTGATTTGCGAGGTGGTGACGGGGGTGGGGAACGTGTTATTGGTTTGCCAGTTCGCGTTGCCCGCCACCGTGATCGGGCTGGGGCACCCCGGGTAGGTAATCGTGTAGCCGGTGATGAGTTCATGCGCGCCGGACCCGCCGAAGAGTTCCACGCCGGTGATCGTCTGCGCGGACGTCCAGTTTAAGGTAACCGTGGCCGGGAGGGTGGCCGTATAGCTCTGGCCATTGAATTGCTGGTCGGTGAGGGTGGTATCCGTGCCGGCCCAGGTGTCCGTCGCCGTGGCTTTGGCCGCGACATCGTAGTAGGCATTATTGAAGACCCACAATTCACGCGGGCGCATCTTTAAGTCGGAAATGTTGGAGAAATCGGTGACGCGGATGCGCACCCCCGCGGCGCGCCACCCGTCGGGATTGGCGGCCTTCACTTCGGCGGCGCCGTTGCTCCCCACCCCGGCATAGGTGGCGACGGTGACCCAATCGCTATCGCTCGCGCCGTTCGGAGTTCCCACGCCGGGGCGGGCCACTTGCAGCAGATAGCTGTTGACCACGTACCCGGCGCACTGGCAAAAGTCTATCGTGGTGAACGTTTTGGGCGATGACCAGGTGACGGCGGCCCAGATGACCCCATTCGCGGCGGCGGTATCGAACTGCGAGGCGACGTTGGTGTCCAGCATATTCGCGGCCGTGTTGGAGGTGGCATTCGAACAGGTGCCGGTTCCCGTGGCCGCGATATCGATCGGCGCGGACGGACTCCACGTCAACACGCAGCTCCGTTGTTCCACGTGCCCATCCCCAAAGCTGGCAATCACGTTGCCGCTGTGCCGGTAGTCGAAATTCCCGCTGGTGTCGGCATCGGCCGTCAGCCAGACGCGTCCGAGATCGCTCCCCCCTGATGGGTCGATCACCGCACCGAGCGCCGCATTGCTGCAATTGACGGTGTTGTACGCATACCCGATGGGTTGTTTCGTGCCGGCGGTGGGGCAGATCAACACGGCGCGGTCCATGCCGATGGCACCCCAGACGCCGCCGCCGTCCGGCAGAGTTTCGTCATGATCCTGCGAATAGAGCAGGATGGCGGTCGAGAGTTGATGCTGATTGTTCAGGCAGGCGGTCTGCCGCGCCTTCTCGCGCGCCTTGGCAAACACGGGAAACAGAATGGCGGCCAGGATCGCTATGATGGCAATGACGACGAGCAACTCGATTAACGTGAACCCCTTGCGCATGGGACCCTCCTTCAACGCTGGTAAATGATTACAATACTTTACGCCTCTACTACGCTATCTGTCAATCCGTTGCTTCGCACTCCTTACTATAAGATCAACCTTCCGCGGCCACATGCACAGCGCCGCGTGCGGGGGCGTTCGCCCTTCAAATGGTCACCGCGACGGTGTCATTTTTGCGACAAGCGAGCAAGCCCTGACCTTAACAATATTTTAACATACCCATTGCGCGCGGGGGCGAGGCGGGAGGCGGAAACGCGCGCGGGCACGCCGTGGGGCGGTTTTACCTCAATCGTGAAATGTGTTACAATTCGCGTTGGATTGAGCAAAACTCGGGGAGACCCCCCACGCAAACGGAGTGTGACGCATGTCAACCTACCAACTACCCTATCAGGATGGGAGAGGCTTCACGAACTGCCTCCTCTCCGCCATCGGCGGCGACGGGGCGAATATGGCAGCCAAGCTCCTATTCAAACTAGCCGCGGAAGAGCTGAACCTGGACGGCGCGTATGACGCGAAGTACGGCAGCGAAAAGAAGGGCACGCCCACGGACGTGTCGCTGCGGCTGTGCACGTTCGGCAATCCGGTGCGCGAGAGCGGCCCGAACAACCGCCCGCACATCCTGTGCGTCTTTCGCGAAAACCTCATCGGCTCGCTGAACCTGAACCGCGGCCTGCAGGCCAACGCCACGGTCATCGTGAACTCCTGCAAGACGCCGGAAGCCATTCGCGACCTGTTGCAGTTGCACAGCGGCACCATTCACGTGCTGGACGCCGCGAAGATCGCGCTGGAGACGCACTCGCGCCTGAACATGCCGATGATGGCCATGCTCGCGCACGTGCTGCAGTTCCCCGAAACCGCCGTGCTGAAGAAGATCAAAGAGACGTGGCCCAAGGCGCTGGATGCCAACGTGGCCGCGTACCAGGCCGCCGTGTCGGAGTCCGTCAGCATGACCTTCGCCGCCGACGGCAAATATCCGCTGGTGGAGCCGATTGAAGTGCACAGCCCGCTCGGGTACGACAATATGCTCGACGGCGGCTGCATCGACAGCCTGACGCACAGCACCATCGGCCGTAACAACGGCTATGCCCGCTCCAACCCCGCGCCGACCTTCGACCGCGAAGCGTGCATCGATTGCGCCAAGTGCCTCACGGTGTGCGCGGATCCGGGCGCCATCGTCTGGAAAGAGAATAAGATGGCCGGCATCGACCTGAACTACTGCAAAGCCTGTATGCGCTGCGAAGCCGTCTGTCCGGAGACGAAAAAAGGCAAGGCGCTGAAGGATCCCGCGAAGGAAGGAGCAACGTCATGCGCGTACTAGAAAAGGCGACTCAGAAAATGTTCCTGGGCAACGGCAACGACGCCGCCGCTCAGGCCGTGATGCATATCGGTTTTGACGGGGAGGGCTACTACCCCATCACCCCGTCGTCGGAAGTCGGCGAGATTCTCAGCAAGGCCGTCGCCGAAGGCAAGAGCGACATCAGCTTCGTGGTCGGCACCAGCGAACTGGCGGCCATCGGCATCTGCACCGGCATGGCGCTGGCGGGTGGGCGCGTCCTCGATGTCACCTCCGCGCAGGGCTTGCTGCTGAAGGTCGAAGAGATGACCTCCATCTCCGGCCTCGGCCTCCCGATGGTGCTCAACCTCTCCTGCCGCGAAGTCAACGCGCCGCTCAACATCAAGAACGGGCATTCCGACCTGGCGGCCACCCTCGGCTTCGGCTGGCTCATCTTCATGGCCCCCAACGTGCAGGCCGTGTATGACATGAACATCCTCGCCATCAAAGTCGCCGAAGCGGTGGGGCTGCCCGCCATCGTGGCCTACGACGGCTTCCACACCAGCCACGCCAACCGCCGCATCGAAATCTTCGCCGATCCGACCGACGTGACGAAGTTCGTGGGCGACAAGCCCGCGCGCCGCAATATCCTCGACGTCGAGCAACCGACCACCTTCGGCCCGTACATGAACGATGACGTGATCAACACGAAGGTGAACCTCGAGCGCAAGATGGTCAAGGCCTACGAGATGCTGCCCGCGCTCTTCGAAGAGTTCGCCGCCCTCACCGGCCGCAACTACAACTTCGTGGAGACCTACGGCGATGCCAACGCGGAATCGGGCATGTTCGTGCTCAACTCCGCCGCCGAAGCCGCCAAGATCGTCGCCGACGAACTCATCGCGAAAGGCTCCCCCGTCAAAGTGGTGGTGCCCTACGTGCTGCGCCCCTTCCCGGCCAAAGAGATCGTGGACGCCATCGGCCCCACGAAGCGCCTGGTGGTCGCCGAGCGCGTCAGCCAGTACGGCGCCGCCAACTACATGGAGAATGAGATCGGCAACGCCTTGCATAAGGCGGGCAACTGCCACACCGAACTTATCAGCCGTGTGTATGGCATCGGCGGGCTGAACTTCCGCCCCGACGAAGACGCCTACCCGCTCTTCGAGCTGGCGCTCAACTGGCCGAACGTCGACGCCGCCGCCAAAACGCTGGAAGGCCGCTTCTGGGGCGCCTGGCCCGGCAAGATGGACTACAACCCGCCGGCGACGCTGAAGCGCCTGACGACGGAAGAGACCACGTGGAACGCCGGCAAGGACAAGATCGACCTCAAAGAGCTGTCGAACATGCCCACCCGCATCGACAAGCAATCCGCCTGTCCGGGCTGCGGCATCTTTGCCAACCTGAACCTGTTCATGCGCGGCATCGATGGCAACGTGGTCTTCCTCTTCAACACCGGCTGCGGCATGGTGGTCACCACCGGCTTCCCGCAAACCTCCTTCAAGGTGCCGTATGCGCATAACCTCTTCCACAACGCCTCGTCCACCGCGACGGGCGTCGTGGAGATGTACCACCGCTTCCGCGCCAAAGGGCTCATTAAGGAAGAGATCACCTTCATCGCCGTCTCCGGCGACGGTGGCGACGACATCGGGATGGATCAGCTCATCGGCGCCGCCCTGCGCAACGATCCGTTCATCTTCCTGGAGTACGACAACAAGGGGTACATGAATACCGGCGGGCAGCTCTGCTACACCGGCATCCTGGGCCAGCGCAACTCCAACGCCTACGTGGGTCCCGGCCAGCGGGGCAAGCAGACCCAGCACAAGGACATCGTGGAGATCCTGCACGGCACCAACGCCCCGTATCTCTTCCAGGCCGCGGAGAGCAACCCGCGCGACATGATCGCCAAGGCGCGCAAAGCGCAGGCGACCGTGCGCAACGGCGGCTTCGCCTTCGGCAAGCTCTTCTCCGCCTGCCCGCTCAACTGGGGCACCGACCCGGCGAAGGGCAACGAGATCATCGACAAGGTGGTGAAGTCCTGCATCCACCCGCTCTATGAAATCGAGAACGGTATCACGACGCTGACCTACAACCCCGAGAAGGTCAACGCCAAGGTGCCGGTGACCGACGCGCTGGGCGCGATGGGCTCCATGTTCGCCCACCTCGCCTCGCCGAAGTTCGCCGACGAAGCCGCGGCCATCCAGGCCGAAGTCGACGCGCGCTGGGATCGCCTGAAAGCCCGCGCCGCGAACCCGGTGCTGTAAAAGTACGGCACTCGGTCAAACACGACACGGGGCGGGGGAGCAATCCCCCGCCCCGTGTGCGTTTAGGGCAGCCACAGGATTAACCTTGACATCCTCCCTTGCCCGCTTGGCCCCTGCCATTGTTGAGCCGTCTTATCGTATGAGCCCAGATACGCTTACGACGACGCGCCTAGGCAGGAACCAAGCGTTCTACGGGATAATGCCAAGGTTATTCCTGCGGCTGCTCTTTCCACGTAAAGTCCACCGATCCCCCGTCCCGCCTCCATCATTCCTCCATATTCCGGCGGTAGCATACACCTATCACACCCGGAACACCGGGAATGACAAGGAGGACGGATCATGAAAACCCTGTTCACACGCGGCTGGTGGGTCGCCGGCCTGGCGGTGCTCCTCGGCATCGGCGCGACGGCCATCGTCGCCCACGCGCAGGACACAACGAGCCACGCTAACCGCATCGCGCTGGGGCGCGATCTGGTGAAACTCGGCATCGTGGTGATGGCCAACCAGACGCCCATCACGCAGGCCGACGCCCAGGCAGTACTGCCCGCGCTGACCGCCATGCGCGCCCCGAACACCCTTACGGAGGCCAACGCCGCCACCCTCGACGCCAACCTGCTCTCCGCGCTGCCCGCCGGGTTGCGCCAGGCGGTGAGCGTGGTGCGCCTGCCTGAACCGAGCGACGCGCAAAAGGAACGCTTCCACGCGCTCCTCGCCCGCCACCACCTCGCCGGCAACCCGCTCAAAACCGGCCCCGGCAGCAAGGTCTTCGACCACCTGGTGTCGTTTTTCAGCGACACGGCGAAATAGTTCCTACGCGGCGCGTCCCCGGTACTTCCGGGGACGCGCCATCGGAGACCCCATGCATCTCTCCCCCCACCCACCCGCAATATGCTATACTGACGGCGGAGGAGTCACTCACGATGAGCACCCCGCCGACCGCGCGGTTTTGTGCGCGGCACCCCAAAGTGCCAACGTATCTGACCTGTGCCACCTGCGGCACGCCCATCTGCCCGGATTGCTTCGTGCAGACGCCCGTGGGCATGAAGTGCCGCGCCTGCGGCACGCTGCAGAACACCGCACTCTTCAACCTGACCCCGGCGGGGTGTGTGCTGGGTGCCTCCGTCGGCCTTGCCCTCGGCGCGCTGGGCGGCGTGGGGGCGCACCTGCTCAGCGGCATCTTCCTCTTCGGCTTCTTCCTGGCGATGGCCTACGGGCGCTTTGCCGGCACCGTGGTGCTGCGCGCCGCGGGTCGCAAGCTGGGCCTGGCGGCGGAGATCCTCACCGGCGCCTCGATCCTCGTCGGCGGGCTGGTGGCGCACGCGGTCATCGCGCTGGGGATGTCGCACGCGCTGTCCTCGTCGCACCTCCCCGTACAGCTCAACTATACCGCGCTGCTCCTGCACGACCCGTTCACGCTCCTCTTCATCGTCATCATCGCCGCCGCGGCCGTGAGCCGTATCCGGTACGCCTGGGGCACGTGGGATTTGTGACGAGAAGGTAGAAGTTAGGAGTTAGGAGTTAGAATGCTGTCTCCATAACTGCATAATTATCGTAACTTGTTCTGCACTAAGTCGTATTACATCAATCCTGCTCATGATCGTTCAACCGTCACACTTCTAACTCCTAACTTCTAACTCCTAACTTCTCCCGAAAGGCGCTTATGTCCGGACACATTTTAATCGCCGACGACGACCCGGCCCTGGGGGAGGCGGTGAGCTGGTACCTGGAGGCCGAAGGGTTCCGCGTCACGCGGGTGAAGGACGGCACCGCGGCGCTGGCGGCCTTTCACGCCGACGCGCCTGACGCCGCCATTCTGGACATCATGATGCCCGGCATTGACGGCTTTGCCCTTTGCCAGGCGCTGCGCCGCACCTCCACGCTGCCCATCCTGATGCTCTCAGCGCGCGACGGCGAGGCGGACAAGGTGCGCGCGTTGGGGTTGGGCGCTGATGACTACGTCACCAAACCCTTCGGCGCCATGGAGCTGGTGGCGCGCATGAAGGCGCTGCTGCGCCGCGCGGGGCTGGGCGCCGTACTCACCTTCGGCGCGTTGACGGTCTGCCCCGAGGAGCGCCGCGCGCTGGTGGTCGACGCCGAGGTGCCTCTCACCGCGCTGGAGTTCGACCTGCTCGTCGCGCTGGCCCGCCGCCCGCGCAGCGTCTTCACCCGCACGCAACTCGCCGACCAGGTATGGGGCGACGACTTTTCCGGCGACGCGCGCCTGGTCGACACGCACATTCACCACCTGCGCGACAAGCTCACCGCCGCGGGGTTGGTCCCCTGCCCCATCGCCACCGTGCGGGGAGTCGGTTATGCCTTTCGTCCTTAAACATAACGTCCGCGCACGCCTCACACTGGCGATACTGGTCGCCATTCTGCTCAGCTTCTTCATCAGCGCGGGCAGTTTCCTGTATTTCGCGCGACTGGAAGCACATGCGGCGCGGGCCTACCCGCTGCTGGTGCAGATATGGTCTCTCGCACATCACCATACCGCACCCATATT
This sequence comes from uncultured bacterium, assembly GCA_903928345.1. Classification (GTDB taxonomy): domain Bacteria; phylum Armatimonadota; class Hebobacteria; order CAIYQO01; family CAIYQO01. The sequence continues at coordinate 18,705 of CAIYQO010000008.1, forward strand.
GCTGGTGCCGGTGCGCATCGGGGCCGGCGCGTTCGTGCTGCGCATGGTCATCGCCTTTGTGCTGGCGCTGGTGCTGGGGGCGCTCTTCAGCCGCGCGTTCACGCGGCCCCTCACGGCGCTGGCGCGCGGCGCGCAGGCCTTTCACGACGGCGACCTGCGCCACCGCATCCCGCTGGAAGGCGACGACGAATTCGCCCGCGTCGCCACCACCATGAACGAGATGGCCGCCCGCGTGGCCGATCAGCTCGACACGCTGGCGGAAGACGCCCGGCGCCGCCGGCAGCTCCTCGCAGATGTCGCCCACGAGCTGCGCAGCCCAGTGGCGGCGTTGGCGGCGATGACCGACGCCCTGCGCGACGGGGTAGCCGAGGAGCCCGCCCGCCGTGCCCGCGCGCTGGACGCCATGCACGACTCCACCGCCCGCCTGCAACGGCTGGTGGGTGACCTGCTCGACCTGACGCGCCTCGACCTGCGCGAACTGCCGTTGCACCCCGCCCCGGTAGACCTGCGCGCGCTGGCGGCGGAACGCCTGCTCGCCCACGCCGACGACGCCGCGCGCGCCGACATCACCCTCGCGCCCCCGCCCGCCGGTGCGCCGGTCACGGTGCTCGCCGACGCACACCGACTGGGTCAGACCCTCGACAACCTGCTGGAGAACGCCCTCGCCTACGCCGGTAGCGGCGCGACGGTTTCCATCGCCCTCGCCGACGGCGACCCGACCACCCTGATCGTGCGCGACACGGGCCGCGGCATCGCCGCCGCGCACCTGCCCTTCATCTTCGACCCCTTCTACCGCGCCGACGCCGCCCGCACCCCCGGCGACAGCCACAGCGGCCTCGGCCTCCGCATCGCCCGCGCCCTGATCGAAGCCCACGGCGGCACGCTGGCGCTGGAAAGCGAGGAGGGGCGGGGAGTGACGGTGACAATTGCGCTGCCACGAGGGGAAATGGATGTAGATGCCCAATAATACTAGGACTTTCGCTTTGCTACTCCATAACGATATCGTAATGTTTGGTGTCTTTGGTGAGTGGGTATACCCCTGTTGCTGCTATGCTCACCGCACGCCAATACACTGAATACTTGATTGCCACCACTGGCAACTATACGTGC
>CAIYQO010000009.1 GCA_903928345.1 uncultured bacterium
CCCCGGCCAGCGCCGCGTAACGGCCCTGAACACAGCCGGGCACCAACCGAGCGACAGCCCCCACACGGAGCGGACGCAGGACCCACTATCGCTGGCGGGAGGAAGACCGAGCGCTCGCGGCGAAATTATCAAAACTTCAGTCCTCTGCAACCCGTTTCCCTGCCGGTGGCGTCGGTAGAATGACGATATCGAATGACACGACACGCAGCAAGGAGGCACGAAATGTCCGTTATCGCGGAAATCGCGCTGTTACCGGTGGGGACGGGCAACGCCAGCATCAGCCGGATGCTGGCCGACAGCGTGAAGATCATCGGCAAGCACGGGTTGAAGTACGAGGTGACTTCGACGGGCACCAATGTGGAGGGCGACCTGGACGCCATCTTCAGCGCGGTGAAAGAGATGGAGCAGGTGCCCTTCAGCGAGGGCGCCGAGCGCGTGGTGCTGCTCGTTCGCCTGGACGACCGCCGCGACAAAACGATCTCGCTGGAATACGAGGCGCAGTCGTTGGAGCAGAAGTTGTGACCTGACCGCGCGACCTACCCCCGACCCGCGCGACCTAACCCCCCGACCCCCTTCCCTTGAGGGAAGGGGGAGTGGCGGGAGGGCGGGGGTTAGGTCGCGTTAATTCCGCATCTTCAGCCGGTTGGCGTAGAGCACCACGTTGCCGTTGAGGCGCTGTTTGCCGGTCAGGTCGGGCAGGCGTTCGTACCAGGCTTGCCACAGCGTGCCGCCGCGGTGTTGGGCGGTGAGGCCGGCCAGCGCGGTCAAATCGTCGCCCCGGATGCTCCCGCCTTGCAGCGCGGCGGTCAGCGCGGTGTCGTGCTCGGGGGAGGGCGCGAGTAGGGCGCGCGCCACGGTGCCTACGGCGTTGTCGGCGGGCAGGCCCGTCAGCCGCGGGGTGATCTGCGCCTGCAGGTCGTCGTCCAGGGGCAGCGCCTGTGTTTCATAGAGCAGTGCGAGGGAGAACCACCCCGGGTCGCCCGTCGCCTTCAGTTGGTCGGGCAGCGCGGCGAGCAGCGTTTTGCGCGCGGCAATGTTCAGCGCCTGCAATTCGGTTTCTTTCGGCAGGCGGGTGGCGGCTTCCGCGATGGCCCACGCGGCGCGCGGCACGGAGACTTGCGAGTCGCCGAGCAGTGCCGTCAGTTGCGGCGACGCCCACGCCGCCTGCAGCGCGGTGAGGGCTTCCAGGTTCAACTCACCCTTCGCCGCCGACGCAAGCAGCGCCCACGATTGCAGTCCCAGCGCCGCGCGGATCTGCGCCTGTACCTGCAGGGTGGTGCGTGCCGCGCGCGCTTCCTTGCGCTTGGCCCAGCGCACCGCCGTCTGCGCTTGCAACGCATGTGCCTTGCGCAGGGTTGCCGTTTTCAACGCGGGGGGGGCCGCCGCGGCGACATCCGGTTTGCCGGCGGCGAGGGCGTCCAACAGCGCCGCCACCTGCCCGTGGAACTTCGGGTCGCCGTAGACCACCAGGTGCGCGGGGTCGAGCAGCGCCACGGTGCCGGGGGTGAGCAGCGTGTCCTTCGTCTGCCCCAGCAGTTGCCGTGCGACGGTCTGGAATTTGACCAACTCGGCAATAGGGTCTTTGCTGCTGATCGGCTGCGCCAGATCGCCCACCTGATATGTCCACACCGAGTCGCCGCTCATGCGTCGCGTGACGCCGATGAGCACGCCCGCCTTGTCCACGCGCCAGCTCAGGTGCGCGGGGGTGAGCAGGCAGTCGAGGGCCTCCGCGGTGGTGGCTCCGCGCAAGTCGAGGAACTCCGCGCGCGGCTCCACGCCGTTCAGGAAGGCGGTCACGTCGGCCAGCGCGCCGGGTTGCAGGCGTAGCGCCAGCCCGCTCGCCTTGGCGATGCTTGCCAGCGCGTCGGGGAGGCGCCGGTTGCGGATGGTCAAGTCGAGTTTCGTTTTCAACGCGGGTAGCTTGGCGACGGCGAGCTTCGTCACCTTCTCGCCGCAATCCTGCAGCACGCTTTGCGCGGCGAGGACGAGTTCCTCGTCACCCGCGCCCGCCCGGTTCGCCATCGCCGCCAGCAGATAGGCCTGCTGCGCACGCAGGAAGGCGGCCTGCGGATCTTTAATGGTCGCCACCTGCGCCAGCGCCGCCGCGGCCTCGGTGTGACACTTCTCCGTCGCAGCGTCAAAGAAGGTCGGCGCCGCAGCTTCGTCGTCGGCAGCGATTGCCTTGTCCACTTCGCGCCGCGCCCCACGCGCCCGCGAATCCAGCACCGCGTCGCCCTTGGTAGCCCGGTAGCCGGCGACAATACCGCCGTGCGGACTGGCCGGAATCTTCATGGAAGCAAGTGGCGCGGCCTTTTTACCGTCGATGCTCCGCTTGGTGGCGTGCATGGAGGGAGCGGCGGGAGAGTAGCCGGCAAGGCCGCCCACTGCGCCGGTCTTGGCCCATGGCGCCGAATATGCGGTGGTTGTGTATGACGGGGAAGTTGCCGTCGTTGGCTTTGCCAAAAATGCAGCCAGGCGTGTGAGAGAACGTAGAGAGCCAATCCTAAGTCCTGTGCTGGTACTGGTAGGACCTGCAGCGCCCGCGGGGCCGGTCGGGCCGGCTGGCGTGGGAGTCGGTGGCACACCCAAGCGGAAGGAAGGCGTTGTCCCCCCTCCGTTGTTGGAAAAGACGGACAACGGCACGCCGGAAATATCCGTGCTCATTTCCAGTGAATCCGCGGACGGGCTGCCGAAGATGCCTTCGAAGCTCACCCCTTCCGGCAACGGCACGGAGACGTCCACCCGGCGGGGGCGGTGGGTGACGCTGGCCATCACGTCGGGGTCGCCGGCGTCCACCGCCACGAAGGAGGTGTACTGGCTCATCAGTTTGTAGGTCAGCGCGGTCTGCGTGATCTCCTCGATCACCGCCGGGTCGTCGCCGTAGTACATCTGCTCGGACAGGTCTTCGATCTTCCGGCGCGCCCACACCGGGGCGAGCACGGCGTTGGCGGGATCGGCGTTGGCGGGAAGCACCACGTCCACGCCGAAGCTCACCGGCTGCCCTTCGGCGTCGCCGCTGATCTCGATGCGCGTGGCGCCGCCGTCGGTGTAGCGCCCGTAGAGGATGACGGGCCGCCCGGCCCACAGCTCGGGGATGCGGCGCGGGTAGATCTCCTGCACGGGCAGGCCGTTCCAGTTCACGGCGAGGTGGGCGAGCTGGGCGTGGTGGATGCGCGCCATCACGCTCTCCGCCACCGGGGCGGGATCGGTGGTCAGCTCTACCACCGCCGAGGCGCCGCCACCCTGCTTGGCGATGCCGTCGAGAAGGAAACGGTTGGGCGCGGAGCCGATGCCCAGCGTCCAGAACTTGATCGCGTCGCCCGCCTTTTTGCCCACCGCTTCGATGATCTGCGCCTCGTTGCCGATGAAGCCGTCGGTCAGCATCACCACGATGCGCGCGCGCTGCGGGTCGAGGGGCTCGTCGAGCACCATGTCGATGCCCTTCATCATCTCCGTGCCGCCGCCCGCCTGCATGGTGTCGATGAAGGCCAGCGCCTTGTCGCCGTTCTCATCGGTCGCGGGCACGGCTTTGTCGAAGACCTTCTGCGCCTGGCTGGCGAAGGTAATCATCTGGAAGGTGTCGTTGGGCTTCATGCGGTGGAAGAACTCGCGCAGCAGCGCCTTGTTCTTCTCCGTCGGCGCGCCGTTCATCGAGCCGGAGACATCCACCAGGAAGACCAGCTCGCGCGGGGGCGCTTTGGCGAGTTCGTCGTCGATCTTCGGCTGGATCATCAGCATAAAGTAGCCGGTGTCCGAGCCGTCGTTATGCGCGAGCACCGCCAGCGCGGGCTTGTCGCCGATCACGGTGTATCGCAGCACGAAGTCCTTGTTGGGGATGTTATCCGCCGGGTCGAGGATAATGGTGGCCTTCGTGTCGCTTTTGTGCGTCACGGTGGCCTGATGGTTAGGGATCACCAGTCCGTAGACCGGCACGCCGGCGTTGAGGGAGAGCGCCAGGCTGATGTCGTGGCCGGTACGCAGCCCGGGCAGCGTGACGGCGGGATTTACGCCCGTGGGCGCGGTGGCGGTGGCCGTCGCGGCGCCGTGCGCCTTGCCCGGCGTGCCCGCGAAGGGCGCCCCGGGGTTGTAGCGCGGCCCCACCACCATGGGGAAGTGGAACTCATAGGTGCCCATGTCGTATTTGAGCACGTCGGTGTAGGTGATGACGATCTTCACGTCGCCTTTGGGGGGGATGTTGCCTACCGACTGGGTGAAGATGTTGGGGCGCTCCTGCTCCAGCAGACTGGCGGTCTGCCCGGCTTCCAGCGCCTGCTCGTAGATGTCGCGCGCCTCCGCCCGTCGCTTGATGAGCCCCACAATGGTGCGGTCGCCGACCACCATCGTCATCGCCGTCACCGCCGCGGTGTGCGGCAGGGGGAAGACGTAGACGGCCTCGATCTTCTCGTCGTAGGGATTGGTGAAGGTCTGCGTCACCGTCACGTTAGCGAGGAAGCCGGAAATCGCTCCCTTCACATCCGTATGCTTGAGCGGGCACTCCACCAGCGTATCGCCCTTCGTCGCGCGCAACGCCCCCTGTGTCACGTTATCGTCGATCGCCGGCGCCGCCGCCCACGCCGCGCCGGCGCTGAGCAGCGCTACGATACATAAGATCACCCACCCGTGGAAACGCATGGAGAGTCCCTCCCTGTGTATGGTTATGTCCTTTGACGATGGGAGGAGGTAAATGTTCCCGGATGACGGGTGGGGTGATAATTCTCATGGATGGAAGGGATATTGGGGATGGGATAACGGATGCTGTCATGATGCCAGCACGGTTTGGAAGGTCGGCGGCAGCCCCGCGCCCGGTGACGATGCAGTGCCCGTGTGCGATTTTCAGCAATAGGAGTGTTGAAAACCGCTCATGGGCACTATCAATTCCATCCGAGCGCGGGGCTGCCGCCATCCTTCCACACAGTGCTGGTTACAGACCGGATTTACTGCCGATCCCTGTTATCCCTTGCCAATATCCCGGTTCAGAGAACATCTCCGTGCAGCACCAACTCGCCCAGCCGCAGGTTGCCCACCACGCCGGGGGGGAGGACGATGCGGAAGCGGGTGCTTTCCACGGGCGTTTTGAAGGTGTGCGTGTGCGTCGCGTCGTCGGAGAGGAGCGGCTGCACGAAAAGCCAGGTGTCCTTCGCGGCGTCGTAGGTTTCCAGGTAGGCGTCGCGCAGCCAGGACTCCGGATGTTGCGGGTCTTCCACGAAGGTGATGCCGGTGGCGCGGACGCGTTTCGTGGCGAAGTCGAGCTGCAGGCAGTTAAAGGCTGAACCCTCACCCAGCCAACTGATGGCGCCCCACGGCAGCCACGGCTGCGCCGGCGCGTCGGGCTTGCCGTCAAAGAGGGTCTCCGGTTTGTTTTGCAGCTCGACCGCCCGCCCGCCGGAGAGGAAGGAGATGGTCACCGGCGCCTTCGCGAGCGCGTTGGGGGCCAGAGGCGCGGGCACGGCGTCGGCGTTGCCCCAGCCGGCGACGCGCGTGGTGGGCGCCATGCCTGGGAGTGTTGGGCCGGACCACACGTTCATATTGGGGGCGGCGGGGCGCAGCACGGTATTCCAACGCTCCTTGTACGTCCCGTCGAGGCGGGTCACGCGGCCCATCCAGGTGGCGAGGAGCAGGTCGCCGTCGGCCAGCCAGGCGGGCACGGCGAGCGCCCCGAGATCGCGCTCGAGTAACGGCGTGCCGTTGGCGTCGAGCACGTAGACCGTGCCGATGTCGGTGGTCACCGCCAGCCGGCCATCGTCGGCGAAGCGCGGGTTGCGCGCGTGGTCGTCGGCGGGGAAGACCCACTGCAGGCCGGCGGTCAGCGAGTAGAGCTTCACCAGATTACCTTGGATAACCGCCACGCGCGCGCCGTCGGGGGACAGTGCCACGTCGTCGCACACGGTGGGGATCTCCGCCAGCGGTTTGTCGTCGAGCAGCGCCACGATGCGCCCGCCCTCGGTGGTGGTCTGCAGCACGCTCAGGCCGCCCTTGCCGGTAAGGATCTTCACCACCTCGCCGCTGCTTGCCAGCGTGCGCTGCCACTTCTTTGTGCCCGCGGGGTTGTAGGCGGTGAGGGTCATGCCGTCGGCGACGAGGAGGGTATCGGCGTCGAGGGCGGCGACCACCGGCGTGGACAGCCGCGCGGAGCCCCAGATATCAGTGGTATGGCTGCGCGCGACGTTGCGGTTCGTCGGCCAGTCGTCGCGCTGCAGCAGCGCCTTGCCGTCGCGCGTCCACGCCGCCACCCCCAGGTCGCCGGCGGAGGCCATCCAGGTGCCGTTCGTCGTGAACTGGTTCATGCGGTCGTTGAACATGCCGGCGATGAAGCGCTGCGGCAGGCGGCGGGAGAGCCCATACAGCGCGAAGCGCCGCTGCGGCGTGCCGTCTTTGTCGAGCAGGTACAGGTGGTAGCCCTCGGCGGTGTTGAAGTCGAACCCTTGCACCGCGTAGCCGTCGGGCAGCGCCTGCGGGGCGAAGGCGAAGTAGTCACCCACCTTGCGACCCCAGCGCAGCGCGCCGGTGGCGGTGTCGATGCCATACAGGTTCTCGTCCCAGTTCATCGCATTGCACAGTGCCGTCGTGCCGTCGGCGCTCACGGCGATGTCCTTCAGGTGCGGGCCGAAGCGCAGTTCAGCGGCGTCGGCGAGGCGGGTGGCTTTGCCGGTGACACCGGTGGAGGCGACGCTCTTCGCGGCAACGGCGATGGGCAGCGTCGCGACCTTGCCGCCGCACAGCTCCTGCGCTTCCAACGTGACGCCGGTGGCGTTGATGGGCAGCATGAAAGTGCCGCGGGCGCCGTTCTTGTCGGCGGCGGCGCTCTGCTCCTGCAGCACCGTGCCGTCAGGGAGCAGCGCGCGCACGCGCACGGGGATGCCGGCGTTGATGGGTTTGCCTTTATCATCGACCACCGTTACCGCCCAAAGGAACGGCTCTCCCAGCGCAACCGTTTTCGGCGCCTTCAGCACCACCGCGTCGATGGTCGCGGGCAGCAGCGCGTAGACGCGCAGCGGCAGGTTGCGCAGGTCGGCGTCCACCGCGCCGTGTTGCGGGGTGACGGCTTTCAGCGCGAAGCAGTCATAGACCGCTTTCGCCGGGTCGAGGTGTAGCGGGGCGATCACCGGCGTGCGCGCGGTGACGCACAACGTAGCGCGCCAGAGTTTGCCCGGGTCGAGTTGCGGGGTGGTGTTGTTGAGCACGAAGAGGAAGCGCCCGTCGCCGGAGACGCGCTCGGAGACGAAGACTTCATCGTTCGCGGTGTCCGCCGTCGGCGCCACGCCCGCCAGCGCCTTCGTCAGCGCAGGCAAGTTCGCCTTGCAGTAGGCGGGGAAGCGCCAGTAGGCGTCGTCGTCGCCCGCCGGCCCGGGGTCCTTCTCAAAATGGTTGAAGGCCACGTGCAACGAGGTGTAGTCCTTCACCAGTTCGGGGCGGCAGGTGTCGTCGGCGAAGATCGCCGTGCCGCCGGCCTTCGTTTTCGCCAGCGCGGTCAGCAGTTCCGGCTCCAACTCTACGCGCTGGTCGACCAGCAGCACCGCCCGGTAGGCGAGCAGCGTGTCGGGCTTCATATCCTCCACAAAGACGATACTCGCGGGGCGGTGGGCGTGCAGGCAGGTGGCGTAGGCCTCCTTCACGCGCGCAAAGTGCGTGCCCCACACGTTCGTCCACTCGTCCAGGCGGAACATGCGGCTGTCGGCCACGATAGCCACGCGGTCGTGCGCCTTCAACGTGGTTAGCCACGGCCCATAGGCGGCGAGGAGGCCGTTGCCGGCGCGGAAGATGCTGGCCAGGCCGTTGTAGCTCTGGCGGGAGTCCTCCGGCTGCGCGCCCCACGGGTAGACCGCGCCGCTGAAGCCCACGCCGTCGGCGCCGCGCATGACCATCGAAAAGAGGGTGGGGAGGATCTGCTCGCCGGTGCCGCCGTCGTTCCACACCTCGGGATGCGCCCACGCGGGCTTGCCGGGGCGTTTGTAGAAGTCCACGTCGTGCGGGGCGAAGTAGGGCACCGCCATCTGCTCCCACTGGATGTGCAGGTCGACCTCGTCCACGTTGCTAAAGGTGATGGGCGGGTAGGCAAAGACGTGGCGGTACGGCGCGGCCGTGGCGGTGACGGCGCCGGGCGCCAGCGGATGCAGTACGTCGCGGAAGAAGCTCTCCGCCTGCGGGGCGAAGTTGAGCCAGTTGTAGGAGACCATGTCGAGCACGGGGCTCCACGCGCCCGTCTCCTTCATCGCCTTCACCGCATCCAGGTAGGCCTGCTTCTCCGTGGGGTTCGCGGTGGCATCGGCGCCGGATTTCCCCACCCACCAGTTGCTCGCCCAGCTCCAGCCGCGGAAGGCGGGGAAGGGTTTCAGCGCGTTCGTCATGGCGGTGATGTCCGCGGTGAATTGCTCCTTCGTGCGCCCGTCGAAGCCGGTGCCGATGGGCAGCCCGGCGTCGTTGCTCATGAGGATCGCCATCTGGTCGATGCCCGTCGCGCTGTAGCGCGCCATGGCTTGCAGGAACGGCGCGGGTTGGCGTAATTTGGCCGACGGGGTGGCGAGCGGGTCGGCGTCCACGCGCTTCGCCAGCGTGTCGATGGCCGCGCTCGCGTTGTTGTCCCACGCCACCGCGCCACGTTGCAGGCCCAGGCGATCCACCTTCAGGTTGATGCCCAGACGCGCGTCGAAGGCCACCGCGGCGGCGGCGGTATCGGGGGAATTCCAGTAGTCGCCATTCGGGTAGGTGGCGTTATAATCGCCGTATTGCACTAGCTTGAAGGGAGAAGCCGTGCCCCAGCCGATGGTGAAATATTGCGGCACGCAGGTGAAGAAGGGCGCGGCCACGGTGCAGGCATAGGTGCCCGGGGCCAGCGCGTCGGCGAGGGTGAAGTGCGCCTCCGCCTTGCCGGCAAGCTCCAGCGGGGCGTGCAGCGCCGGCTTGCTGTGCGCGTCCAGCACATTCACCGTCACCTGCCCGGCGCCGGGGGGCGGGGCACCGCGGAAGGCGATGGTGAAGTCGATGCTTTCCCCCGCGCGAAAGGCGGTGCGGTTGCCCGCGGTGCTCACCACCGCGGCGCCGAACTGCCCCATGGGGCGGATATCCACCACGTCGTGTACCAGGTATTCCGACGCCGTGCCCCCCTGTTGCGCGCGCGTCTCCGGGGAGACCTTCAACTGGTACAGCCCGGCCAGGTCAGGCGGCACCTGCAGTTGGCCGTCCTGCACCATCAGTTCGCGGTATTGCAGCGTACCTACCGGGCACACCCATACACGCCAGTGCGGGGTCACCGGGCGCGCGCCCACGGTGAAGTCTATGGTGAAGGGCGCGGGGGTGCCCGCCGTCCACACCTCCGGGCAGGTGACGGTGAGCTTTTCAAAATCGATCTGCGGCGCGGCCTTCAGCGCGCCGGTGGCGAGGTCGTATACCTGGAACAGCTCGCTCGGGTGGCGGCGCTTGAGGATGGCTTCCCCGCCGAAGATGCGCAGGTCGGTGACAGGATAAGCCAGCGGGCCATCGCCGCCGCGGATCAGCGGCAGCGCGGGCAGCGCCTTGCCGTCCGGCCCTACGCGCTCGATCTTTTGCGCGGCCTGATCCATGAAGTAGAGCGTGCCGTTCTCGGTGACGTCGTAGCCGCCGTGGAAACCGTCCCACTGGTTGCCGCCCACCGGCGCCGGCACCGACCAACGCGTCACGCCGTCCTGCCCGGCGCAGTAGATGGTCTGGTTCGCCAGATAGTAGATGGTTTTTCCCTGCTCGCACACGCGGAACTCCGCCGGGCTGGGCATCTTCCCGCCCTCCGCCTTGATGGGGTAGGTCGCCAGCAGTTTGCCGGTGGTGGAGACGCGCAGCAGGCGGTTGTGATACTGGTCTAGGCCGTAAAAGTCGCCGCTCGCCCCCGCCTCCACCCAGCGCGGGGCGTCCCAGCCATAGGCGTCACCGGAGGCGATGTCGGAATAGGCGGCGAATTTGGCGAAGCCGCGGTCGAGCAGGTTCATGGAGTGCGTGAAGTGCGCGTCGGCGGAGACGAGGATGCCGTCGGCGTTGGCGGCGAGGGCGCCGACGCAGTACATCAGGATGCCCCCCGTCTTCCCCCCGCCGTCACGGCCCAGCCGCAGCACGTAACCGCTGGGGTTGCCGCCGTGGTAGACGTAGACCAGCCCATCGCGCCCCACCGTCAGGCGCGCGGCGCCGCCCTCCGTGTGAAAGAGGGGGTTCTCATGCGAGACCACCTGCACCAGCGTCGCCGCCGAGGTTGCGATTGCCGCGAGGATTACGAAGATACAGAGGAAGACGCGCATGATGAAACCCCCATCAAGGAATGCTTAAGCTTTCGCTACGCGTGTAACCATTCCTGCGGTTGCTAGCGAAAAGGTGGCAGGGGGAAGAAGGCTGCCAACAGTGCCGGTAGGTGGCCGGCACTCGTGAGAAAACCGCAAAGGCGCAAAGGGCGCAAAGGAGACCGCAAAGATATTTTTAAGACTTCGCACCAATAGGAGGCCTTCGGTCACGGCTAACCACCCCAGCCCTTCCCTCTTCTCTTTGCGCGTCCTTTGTGTCCTTTGCGTCTTTGCGGTTTTCTATCGAGAGCTGGGTGCCCCACGGATCTGTTAGCCAATCGATCTCGCTTTGCTCAACCCTTTCCGTGATAGAGGAACGGCTCTCCTTGCCCGCGAATAATTGCCCGATGCCTTCTCTCCGCTACGATGCCTCGCTTCCGGTCGCGGAACGCAAGCGCCACGGGGTGTATTACACGCCGGCGGGCGTGACGCGCTACCTGGTGCGCGCTACGGCGCCGTGCGGGCCGGTGGTGGATTTGTCCTGCGGCGACGGGGCGTTTTTAGTGGAGGCGGCGCGGAGTGGGCTGCCGGTGATCGGCGTGGAGCGCGATCCGGAGGCGCTGGCGCACGCGCGGGCGACGCTGGGGCCGGAGGCGACGCTGCTGCTCGGTGACGGGTTGGCGACCGTGCTGCCTTGTGCGCCCGACGTGGTGCTGGGCAACCCGCCGTATCTGGAGGCGAAGAAGGCCGATCCGGCGGTGAAGGCGCAGTGCCGGGCGCGCTTCCCCCACATCGCGCGCGGCGGGTTCGACGTGTATATCTGCTTCCTCAAGGCGGGGTTGGACGCGCTGCCCCCCGGCGGGCGGCTGGGCTATATTCTGCCGAACAAATTCCTCGTAGCCGAATACGCCCGCGCGCTGCGCGAGGAGCTGCTGGCGGAGACGACCCTCGAAGAGGTGATCGACGTCTCCGACCTGCCCACCTTTCGCGACGCCGCCGTGTATCCCGTGCTGCTGGTGTTGCGCAAAACGCCGCCGCCGTCGGGGCATCGCGTGCGCACCGGCGTGGTGACGGACCTGGCGCAGCTCGACGACGGCACCTTTCCGCGCGCGGAGGTGCGCCAGGCGGCGTGGGCGGCGGACGCGCGGAGGATTTGGTGGCTGCCCCCCACCGACCCCACGGCGCGCGTGTTGACCGACCGCCTGATGGATGACCCCACCGCCGTGCGCCTGGGCGACGTGCTTGACGTGCGCTGGACGATCTCCTTTCACCGCGCCGGCTTGCGCGACGCCTTCATCTTCCCCACGCCAACGGGCGATTTCCCGATGCGCCTGCTCGGGGGCAAGCGGTTCCACGGCAATGCCGACGTGGGGCGCTATCGCACGGCCTGGAGCGGGTGGTGGATCGACTACGACCCCGACCGCGCGCGCGCCGCCGGCAATGCGCTGCCCCCGCGCGCGTTGTTCGAGGGGGAGAAGCTGGTCATCGCGCAGAACGCCCGCCGCCTGCAGGCCACCCTCGACCGCGACGGGTTCGCCTGCAAGGACACCTTTCTCGTCGCGCGCGCCCGCCCCAGCGCGCCGCCGTTGCCGTACCTGCTCGCCCTGCTCAACGCGTCGCTCCTCAGCTACCTCTACGCCGTGCGTTGCAAGGCCACCCACGTGGGCGGCGCGTATTTGCATTACCTGGGCTGCTACCTGGACGCGCTGCCGCTGCGCCTCGCCGCCGACCCCGCGCCGTTCGTCGCTCTCGCCGAATGCCTACTCGACCCCGCGCTACCCGCCGCGGAGCGCCGCGCCCTCGACGACGCGCTGGACGAGTTGGTCTTCGACCTGTACGGCTGTTCCGCGGAAGAGCGCGCCCTCGTCCGCGCCGCCGTACCGTATGCGTGGGGGGAGCCGGGGGCGCGGCGGGGGGCGTGGAATGCGCTGGAAGGGAAGTAGGAGGCCTTGATGGATGCGAAAAAGCGGTCTGTCGCATTGCGATGGTTATCGCTTGTTTTTCTGCTATCTATAGGGACTGTTATCACTAATACATATATTGCTTCTCATCGTTTTCTTTGCGGTGGATGGCTCATTATGGCCTGTTATTATCCATTAGTACTGAAGTTTAGATAAACCGTCCGCGGCTCTTTTTTCCAGATGGGTTTTCTGTGCGCATCTTCCTCTAAGCATGTGGGCCGCCTGTCCAGTATGGATGGCGGCCCAATCGGTATCGTACTGGTGTCTGTCACAACC
>CAIYQO010000010.1 GCA_903928345.1 uncultured bacterium
ACCATGGCGGTATCCCTGAAGGGGGTGGGGTAAGATACAATCTACTTCAGGTCAGCCCGCCATGGTTCCTTTCATAACGGGCCGTTGCTCCGGGGACAGAGGCAAGGCCGAGACGCGAGAGGAAAAGTGCGAAAGTCCACCCTACGATACAGGCAAAATCGTTTTAGCGCGCGCACCGGCGGGAACGGAAATGTGCATGGCATCGACATCGCGAGGTTGGCCGGCGTTGCTGGGGTGGCTGCTTTGTGCGGCGGCTACCGTGGCCGCGTATGTCGGGTGGGTGCATCCGTCGTTGCGATTGTGGCGGGGGGTGCTGACGCACGGCAACCCGGCGCACACCGCCATGGCGCTGACCTTTGACGACGGGCCGCATCCCCTCTGGGCGCCGCTGCTGGCGGACACGCTGGAGGCGCACGGAGCGCACGGCACCTTTTTTCTGGTCGGCATGGAGGCGCAGCGCTATCCGGCGATTACGGCGCGGCTGCTGCGCGGCGGGCACCAGATTGCCAGCCACAGCATGACGCACCCATACCCGAACCTGACGGCACTGCCCGCGGCGGCGGTGCGGCGCGAGGTGGTGCAGGCGGATGCCACGCTGTCGGCGCTGACGCACGTGAAGCACATCGCCCTCTTCCGCCCGCCCGGCGGGGGGATCAACACGGCGGTGCTGCAGGCCGTGCGCGCGGAACGCGAGCGCATCGGCTGGTGGAGCATCAGCACGGCGGACGCCGGGATGCCGCCCCCGGCATACATCGTCAGCCGCTTGCGCAGCGGCACGCGCCCCGGCGCGGTGGCGCTGCTGCACGAACGTGGCAACACGGTGGCGGGCCTGGACACGTTTCTCCGCGACCCGCCGCGCGGGTATGCATTCGTGACGTTCGACGAGGTGCTGCGGTAAGTATCGCCGTGTCGGGCATGGGCGCCGTCTCATGCCTGTTGACGATAACTCGATCCGATGGAGCAACAAGAAAAGTGACGCCGATTTTGGGAGGGCGAGCGTACCCGCGAGCCGTGAGCGGGTAAACCGGGGGTGTATGCCGGAATAAGTTTGCGCGCATGACCGATTACACGTGCAGACTTTTCGCTGCCTCACACCCAGATGCTTCGTCCGTAGCTCGCGGGTACGCTCGCCCTCCCAAGGTTATCGCATGACGGATCTGTTGGCTCCATCGGGGTAGAAATGCGACGACGCGGCATGGGACGGCGTCCATGCCCTACACGAATGGCGTAATACCGCGCCCTTTTCGACAGCAACCCGGCAGTTGTGTTACAGTTAATACGATGGCCAAACGTGATCACGATCCGATACTCACCGGTCAATGGCCGAGCACCCGCGTGCCCGGGTTGGTTATCCTGTGCCTGTTGTGCGCCGTCGTGCTGGTGTACCTGTACTTCCTGCGCCCGGCGGAGGCGTTGCTGGGGCCGCCGTTGCCGAAAAACACGTACGTGGATGCCTTCAAGGAGGCGCCCAAGCCGCTCCCGCCGTCGACCCCGGCCCCCGTGCCGCAGACGGACAACGCGACGGCGAGCGCCGTGGTGACCCCGCCGCAGCCCGCGTCGTCCGCCGTGGATAGCGAGATGCCGGAGGAAGGCACGACCCCGGCGAAAACACCCGTGCCCCCGGCAACGCACCCGACAGTGACGCCCACGTCCCCGGTCGCCCCGGCACATCCGGCGGTCGCGCCCGCACATCCGGCTCACCCCGCCGTACACCCGATGCCGCCGCACACCTTGCCCCCGCACGTCACGGCGCCCGACGCCCCGGCCGCGGGGCACTCGGTGCTCTCCCCGGGTCATCACCCCCACGAATGAGGGGGTGAGCGGGTGGCGGGGGTGAATTCTCTGCGGACGCAGCGAGGGATTTTCGCGTCGCTGCTTCACCCCTGTTGCACACCGCTCACATCTCCGCCAAAACGTGCTAAACCCCGCGTTCCGGCTGCCGCGTCCGCGTTAGAATAAAGGGCGCGGAGCGGGGACCAGAGACCCAGGAAGGAACGCGGGCATGGATGCTCAGACGGGGGCGCGTCGGCGACGGCGCGGCATCATCTTCGTGTTCGCCATCATGGCGCTCACCGTGTTGTTGCTGCTGGGGGTGCTCAGCCTGCAGCTCACCACACAGACCCTGCAGTATGCCGCGCAGCAGCGCAACCTGGCGGCGGCGCTGCACGCGGCGGAAGCCGTGGCGGACCTCAGCCTAGCCACGTTGACCTACCAGCCCGCGCCGCCCACGGGTGCCTTCAACTGCCCCGCCGCGGGCGTGCTAACGCTCACCACCGGCTACGGCAGCGCGGTCGTCACGCCATGGGCGGACAACACCGGGCAGTGGTTGAAAAAGTACCGCATCGTCGCCACCGGGCACTCAGCCATCGGCGGCGCGGTGCGCACCGTCATCGTGCAGGTGCGCCAGCAGAGCTTCGCGCTGTACGCCTACTTCACCGACGAGGAGCAGTCCAGCGTTACCAACTCGCCGATCTGGTTTTACGCGCGTGATCGCGTCTACGGCCCCACGCACAGCAACGACCAGTTGCACGTCGCCTGGGATGCATCCGCCTCCGCCCCGATCTTCTACGACACCGTCTCGTCGACGGCGGATACCGTGGCTTGGGGATCCGCCGGCACACCGTCGGGCACCACCGACTGGCAGCGCGTGCTCGCCGGCGGGCAGGCGGCGCTCACGCTGAGCGTGCCGCGCATCGCGCTGCCGAGTTCCACCGACCTGCAGCGCAACGAAGCGTATGGCGCGGTGGCCGGTTTCCCCACCACGACCGGCGTGTATCTCCCCGCCGCGGGCACCATGGTCAATGCCGGCATCTACGTGGTGGGCGACTGCCAGGTTGTCCTGAGTGACAACTCGCCCGGCAACGCGCAGATCTTCACCATTACCCAGGGCACCACCAAGACCACCATCACTGCCGACATGGCCGCCAACACCACCACGGTGGTGGTCGGCACGGGCACGCCGAAGGTCTACACCGGGCAGCCGAACGGCCTGTTTTACTGCACCGGCAACATCACCAGCCTGAGCGGCATGCTCGCGGATAACTACGTGTCGGGCAGCACCGTCCTGCACCGCAATGGGTGGAGCATCGTCGCTGACGCGGCGGCGAGCAAGAACATCTTCATCACCAACAACCTGCAGTACCGCACCGAGCCGAACTCCAGCCAACCGTCTACCAGCACCCTCAACCTGCGCGCGGCCACGCTGGGCGTGGTGGCGCACACCATCGAACTCACGGGAGCCTGCCCGAACAACGTCACTATCGACGGAGTGATGATGGCCGGCAGCGAAAGCACCCCCGACGGCTCCTTCTGGTTCGATCAGTACAACGCGGTGCTGCGCAACAACCTGAACCTGCTCGGTGGCATCATTCAGAAACAGCGCGGGCCGGTCGGCACCTTCAACCAATCTACGAATCAGACGAGTACGGGCTATACGAAGAACTACAAATACGACACGCGCATGGTCGACTACCCACCGCCGTATTACCCGACCACCGGGCAGTACGACGAGATGACGTGGCAGTATCGGTGATGGGGAGGGGGGATGGCAAAACCGGTCAGAAGACCGCCCCCCACCCCCTTGCCCCCTCCCCCGTAACGTCCTGTGACGGGGGAGGGGGAGAAAGATACAGGTATTACTTCGGTGATTGTCTCGACTTTTTCCAACGGGGGGTGGTCGATGCGCCACGGGGTGACGTTGGTGGAGCTGCTGGTAACGACGGTGGTGCTGGGCATCGGGTTGGTGGGGGTGGCGGCGTGTTTCAGCACGGCGGTGGTGGCGCATGAGCGGGCCAACCGGGTGGCGCAGGCGACCGCGTTGGCGCAGAGCACCATCGACGCGCTGCGCAGCACGCAGGCGCTGACGTCGTCCGTCACGCCGCTCAACGATCCGCAGTTTCCGCAGGGGCAACTGGCGGTGACGACGAGCGTCTACGATGCTCTGCTGCACGTGCAGCGCCTCACTGTGACGGTGACGTGGAAGGGCATCGGCACGCGGCAGGAAGTGGTGTCGCTGGACACGCTGGTGTGCGTGCATACGCGCCATGTAGGAGGATAAGTATGCGCAGGATGCGACACGCGGGCACGACGTTGATAGAGTTGCTCATCAGCCTGTCCATCATCGTGCTTATCTCCGGCGCCGTTTTCGCGGTCTACCTGGAGTCGATGGGCTTCTGGCGGCGCGTGAGCAGCGAGGAGCAGGCGATGCCCGCCGCCTACCAGGTGAGCACGCGACTGGCGCAGGAGTTGAAGAACGGGTTCAACGTGAGCGTCACCCCCGACGGCAAAAGCCTGACCTTTCAGCAACCGCAGACGGACGGCAACGGGTATGATCTGCTGCCGTTGACCCCCGCGCGCGCGGTGACGTACTATCTCTCCGACGCCACCGGTGCCGCCAACACCCCGGGCACGGTGCTCTGGCGCTCGCAGACGGATCTGACCACCAACGCCGTCACGCGCATGAAGCTGGCGAGCAACGTTTCCGGCCTGCAATTCACCACCGTGGCCGCGAGTTACGGGCGGGTCTTCGCCGTCTACACCACCGCCGTCACCTTCACCGGGCAGGAAGGCATTGTGAAAAATACCAGCCAATTCACCACCACCGCGGCGATCCGCTGCCCGATGGTGGCGCCGTGAGTTGGTGACAAGGTGACGGGGTGAAGGGGGTGACTGGGTGAAGGGGTGACGTTTGAATTCGACGTCACCCTCTCACCCTTTCACCCATCCCCCCCCTTCACCCGCCGGCAACCGCACGGTGACCGTGGTGCCGGCGCCTTCCTGGCTGGCGATGTCCAGCGTGCCGTGGTGGGCGTCGACGATCGAGTGGCAGATGGCCAGGCCCAGGCCGACGCCGCCCTGGCGGCGCGTGCGCGCGGCGTCCACCCGGTAAAAGCGCGCGCCGAGGTGGGGCAGGTGGGCGGCGGGGATGCCGACGCCGGTGTCGGCCACGGTGAGCATCACGGTGGCGCCGTCGTTCCGCGCCGTCAGCGTGATGTGCCCCTCGGGCGGGGTGTGTTGCCGCGCGTTGTCCAGCAGGTTCACCAGCAGGCGTTCCAGGTGATGCGCGTCCCCGGAGAGCACCGGCGGCGGGTCGGGCATCTCCACGCGGATCGCCGGGCCGTCCGCGCGGGCGCTAAGGGCCACGGCGTGGCGGCAGAGGACATCCACTTCCACCACATCGCGTTCCAGCGGCAGCCCACCCTGGTCGGCGCGTGCCAGCAACAGCAGGTCGCGCACCAGGCGGGTCATCACGTCGGCGGCGTGGTTCACCGCGTCCAGCGCCTCGCGCAGTTGCGCCGGGGTGCGCGTGCCTTGCAACGCCAGGCTGGTATGCGCCTTGATGGCGGTGAGCGGCGTGCGCAGCTCGTGGGAGGCGTCGGCGATGAAGCGGCGCTCCTGTGTGAAGGCGGTTTCCAACCGGGCGAGCATGCCGTTCATCGTTTCCGCGAGGCGGGCGAATTCGTCGTGGCCGGTCACGGGGAGGCGCTGGGAGAGGTCGGCGACGGTCAACGCGCCGGCGGCATCCGCCACCGCGCGCACCGGGCGCAACGCGCGGTCGGTGAGGAACAGCCCGCCCGCGGCGGCGGCCAGCAGCGCACCCGGCGCCAGCACCAGCAGCACCCAGGTGAGGCGCGTTTGCAGCGCCACCAGATCGCTCAGCGACGCGACGATCTGCAGCGCGCCGTGCGGGGTCGGCATCGAGAGCACGCGCACCGGCGCGCCGTCCTCGGTCACCGAGTGGAAGGTCGTCCGGCCGGCCAGCGCGGCGGTCAACCCGGCGCGGTCCCACGGCGCATCGGCGGGCTCGCGGCCCCACGCCTGCGGGTGCCCGGCGGCGTCGAAACGCCGCACGCGCCGCGCCAGGCTATGGGGCACGTCGTCCGCGTCACGCGTCACCAGGTACGCCTGGCGCGCCAGGCGGCGGTCCACCTCGGGCAGCAACGAGACGCGCACCGCCACATGCACCGCGATGAGGAAGATCAGGCACACCAGCGCCAGCACGCCGACGTTCCACAGGGTGAGACGCAGACGCACGGAGCGGCGCGTCATGCTGCCACCTCCGTGCGACTTTCGAGCACATATCCCACGCCGTGCATGGTGTGGATGAGCTTCACCGGGCCCTCCGCGTCGATCTTTTTACGCAAGATGCCGACGTGCACGTCCACCGTGTTGGAGCCGCACTCGCGGTTGTGCCAGGCTTGATACTGGATGGCTTCGCGGCTGAGCACGTGGCCTTCGTGCAGCGCCAGCGTCTCCAGCAGGGTGTATTCGCGCGGGGTCAGTTCCACCTCGCGGCCATGCACGGTGACGCGGTGGGCGGCGGTGTCCAGCTCCAGGTGGGCAATGTGCAGCAGGCGGCCTTTGTTGGGCTTGTCGCGGCGGTAGAGGGCGCGCACGCGCGCGGTGAGTTCGGCGAAGTCGAAGGGTTTGGGCAGGTAATCGTCGGCGCCCAGCTCCAGCCCGCGCACGCGGTCGGCCACGGCGTCGCGCGCGGTGAGCATGAGGATGGGCGTGCGCACGCGCCGCGCGCGCAGCTCCGTTAAGACGCCCCAGCCGTCCAGTCCGGGCAACATCACGTCCAGAATGATCACGTCGTAGGTGTCCCGGCGCGCGCGCTCCAGGCCGGTGAGGCCGTCCGCGGCGTCGTCCACGGTGACGAAACGGTCTTCCGTCAGCCCCTGCGCGATCACCGCGCGGATCGCGTCGTCGTCTTCGATGAGCAGAATGTGCATGGGCTTAGTATGACGCAAATGGGTGTTCGGTGTCACCAGACCGACCCCCCTCGCGCCCCTCCCCCGAAGGAGGGAGCGCAGCCGGGTGAGACACATTGCACCAAATCATCATGCCGGCTTCATCATTTCGTTAGAATTGGGCGGTATAAGCTTATTGTGCACGCCGCCCGCGGGGGTGGCCACAAGGTACAAGGAGGAGTTTTCATGTCATATCGCAAATTTATCGTGCCGGCCGTGCTCGCGGTGGCGGTGCTCGCATTGGGGACGATTGCCTTCGCCCACGGGATGGGGCACCGCGGCCGGGGCCGCTGTATGAAGATGCTGCAGCTCACCCCGCAGCAGCAGCAGAGCGCGCGCGCCATCTTCAAAGACGCGCGTGAACAGGCAAAAGCGGTGCTGACGCCCGCGCAACAGGCCCAGGTGAAGGCGCACTTCGCCGCCCGGCGCCAGGCACGCGGGGGGCACGGCATGGCCGCGCTGAACCTGACCGACGCGCAGAAGGCGCAGATGCAGGCCATCCGCAAAGACGCGCACGCCCGGGCGCAGACGATCCGCAAGGACACCACGCTGAGCGCGGAGGCCAAGCAGACGCAGCTCACGGCGCTCTTCACCGACACGCGGAGCAAAATCGCGGCTGTGCTCACCCCCGACCAGCAGGCGCAACTGAAGGCGCACCGCGCGCAGATGCAGGCCGACCGGCAGGCGTTCAAGGACAGCTTGAAGCTCACCGACGCGCAGCAGGCGCAATTGAAGTCGATCCGCGAGAAGGCGCTGACCCAGTTCCGCGCCCTCCTCACCCCGGATCAGCAGACCAAACTCGACGCCTGTCGCGCCCGGTGCAAAACGGAGCACGAGCAGATGACGAAGTAACACCGCTGGTGTGAAGGCGCAACCGCCCGGGCCGAATGGCCCGGGCGGTTGTGTTTTCAGGGGGCGATGTCGGCGGTGACTTCGACCAAGGACTTCAGTGTATCACCATGATCTTCGGTAGTGTCCTTGGATCCTGTCTCAAACGATAGGGAAGTAAAACTACTGGCATCATCCTGGATTTTTGGAGTAGTTTCAGGAAGTGTGGCTTCCTTTTTTTCTTTTGCTGGGATATATTCCTCTAGTTCGCCCCTGAATATGGCGCAATGCGGGGTGAGAAAGGCGAGAGGAAGTGTATCTATAATCGCGAGGGTTGGACTACGCTGTCCGTCGACAATGAGCATGGAATTTTTGTCATCTCCCAGCGTGTAAAACAAATGACGTGCATCCGGGCTAATAGACAAGCCACCAGCCCACTTGGCGCCAGGGAACAAATCGTTAAACAGGTAGCGGTGTTCGGCGCCATCTATAACAATTGCATAGGCATTTGCGTTTATGGAAGCCAGGTATCCAAGGTGCCCGTTATAAAAATCGAGATTGTTTATAGCGCGATATACTGGTCCGGGCGTGCCGTCGCTAATTACCTGTTCGGTGCCGTTCCGTTTTGCGATGTAAGCCCAGTGGGTGCAGTCCGCGTTGAAATGAAATCCGCTAACCTTCTCGCAGACCGGACCGGGACGCCCATCGATTACAAAGCGCTCGGTGGTTTTCGAGATAGATTCGAAATAGGTCACATGTTTTGTTGCCCCGATGGTCTCTTCGGTCCAGATATAGATACCGGTGTGTTCATTGCCGTTCACGATTTTCCCATCGATGATATTGCACCTTTCCGTGTGGTTTTTGCGTATCCCCGTGTTTTTCACGTTCAATCTGAAATAGAAAAACAAAGGTGGTCCGTCGAGTAGCGGTGCATGCGCACCGGGCAGGCGCACTGGAGTGCCGATACATTCGTATGGGCTGGACATCGAATTATAACGCGGTACTACGATGACGCGTTGATAACGGTCGCCGACGCGTAGATACAGTGAAGGATAACAGGTTATCCCGTTAAGGTTTTCGCATTCAGGTAGGCGCATACCGCTGAAGTAATACGCATTACCTTTCTGGTAACCATACTGCGCGCGACCATGAGTATCGAAGCTGAAAATGTCACCAACAGCGGTATAATGCCGCCCGGCGACGCCGTCGGTAACGACGAACCAGTCATGCCCGTCGCCGACGGTGTAGGCAAGATGCCGGCTATCCGCACTAAAGTGGACTTTGACTTTACAATTGTTCCAATCACTCCAATTTATTGCCGTGTAGATACGATCAATATGGTTATCGCGCACCGCGGCATACTTGTCGCCGATCTTCGCGCAGTATGCCCAGTGCCGTCCATCCGGCGAGGTAATGACCGTGTCGGTATACTGGTCGTCGCGAAATCCGTCAACATGCGCGTCATCATAACGCCATGATTGCACACCCCACGTGAGGATCGCTTTCTCTACGGCGAACGGCGGGAGCCAGGGGCCTTCCTTGCCATTGTCCACCAGCGTGATCTTCCCATCCAGTTCGGCCAGATAGCGCACGTGCCCGTCGGCACCGACGGGGAAGAGGTAGTGGATGTGCGCATAGGTCTTGCCCGCCACACCGCCGACGACAACAGCCTCGTGACCACCCGGCGGCGTTATAGCTCCATATTCCCCTGCCAGCCAGGGCTGCATGATCGTCTTTTTGGCAATATCCATTACATCGGAAAAACCATCCAAATGGTGGTCTCCAGTAGGTGTTGAATAGCTGGGGGCCGGCGTGGGCGGGCCATCCACGCGTGCGATATAAGCGACACCGGGCATATCGGGAGGGGGCTGTTGACCTTCGCGCAGGTCGGGGAAGGCCGGGCCGAGGGTGGTGTCGTACAACCGGTGCCAGCCTTCCGGCGTCAGCACCCGGCACCATAGATGCGCGCTGTCGGGGGTGAAGGTGGGCAGCGCGGTACCGGTGAAAGGGCCTTGCGGTGTGCCGTCGCGCACCACGAACCACCCGCGGTCGTCCTGCATCACGTAGGCCGTATGCGCGCCGTCGGGGCTCGTCACCACGGTCGAGGCTTGCCGATACGGGCCGTGCTCTACGCCGTCGATATCGACATAGGCGTGACCCTCCGCGAAGGCGGTAAAGGCGGTGTGCAGTCCATGCGGACCGAAGTAGCGCCCCTCGACACAGGTGTTATCCATCTCGCCCAACTCGTATTTGCGGCTGAGCCGCTCATGCTCGACGATCCACCACTCACCCGGGTTAACGGCTTTTTGATCGACGTGCTCCGGTTGAGGGATGACCTGACCATCTCCGGTGACTAACGTCGTGCCCCGGAGATCGTCTTTTCGGTCGCCAAAACCTACATTTGGTCCGGCGATCACCGTGACGCTGCGCGTGAGCGTCTCATCGAAACAGAAGTGACCTTCCCCGTCACGCGGCACCGGATATTTTGCGACCTTCCACGTGACCGTCTCCGCCGACGCGAGGCCGGCGAGGAGCAGCAGGGCGAGGAGCATCATGGTACGCGACATAGGCGCCTCCCTGGTGACTATACGCGGGGTGGGTGGGTTGGGTTGCGCTTATTTATGCTGCGCGAACAGCCACTCTACCAGTTCCGGTTCGGCGTAGGCGTTGCCCCAGCAGTAGTGGCCGACGCCGGGGTATTCGGTGTAGCGGGGGGTGGCGCCGACGGCTTTGAGGGCGTCGAGCATCAGGTGGTCGCGCACGGTGGGCACCACGGTGTCGTCGCTGCCGTGGAAGGCCCAGAGGGCGATTTTGGCGATTTTCGGCGCGGTGGCGGGGTCGCTGCCGCCGCACATCGGCACGGCGGCGGCGAAAAGGTCGGGCCGGCGGGCGATGATGTCCCAGGTGCCGTAGCCGCCCATGGAAAGCCCCGTGACGTAGATGCGCGCGGGGTCGATATGATACGCCTTGCGCACCGCGGCGAGGGCGTCGAGGGTGAGGCGCAGGGGCGCGCTGGGCTGGGCGGGCTGGGGATCGGGGGTCTTATTCCCCCAGTCCACGTTCACCCAGCGGTATTCGGGGATGCGGTCGCCTTGCAGGAAACCGAGGCGCTGCCCGAACCCCGCGCCGCGCAGTTGCAGGTCGGCGTAGAGCACGGTGGAGGGGGTGAGGGTGCAGGGGCAGTCGATGCCCAGGCGCAGGTTGGCGCCGGGCGCGCTCTTAATGGTGAGCGCCAGGCCGTCGAGGCTGACGCCGTTGACCAGCGGCGCGGAGGCGAGCAGCGCCTCCGGGGCCTCGGTGCAGTAGCACCCGTCCGGCGCGAAGGTGAAGGTCTCCTTGAGCGTGGTGAAGGTGCGGCCTTTGAAGCTGAGGTAGGCGCCTTCGTCCTTCGCGCCGAGGCGCAGGTTGCTGAGGGTGAAATCGACGGCGGTATCTTTGTTGCCCGCCTCGGTCAGAAAGACCAGCGTCTGCTTCTTGCCGCGCATGAAACGGCCCACGGGCAGCGCGATGCGTTGCACGGCGGTCTCTTTGGGATCGACGTCGGTGAAGTTGTGCAGCCCGCACGGGTGATTGTAGCCCTTCACCAGTTGGAAGGTGTCGATGGCTTGCGGGCACTGGGGCAGCAGCACGAAGCAGGGGTGTGCCGCCTGCACCTTCGCCTCCGTCCACGACAGCAGCCCGTTGCCGCCCTGGCGCGTGTTGTCCACTCCGCGTTCCCCCGCGCCATGCAGCGCCAGCACCAGCGGATACGATTTCGCCGGGTCGTAGTCCTTCGGCACAAACAGCCGGTACGGCAGCCCGTTCACCAGCACCCCTTGCGGGTCGGGCTGCACGCGCGCCAGCAGGTCGGACATCTCCACCGCCCGCGCCGACCCGGCCAGGGTAAGCAGGAGCAGCAAGCACACGGCGGGCCAGTAACGCAGCGGGGTCGACATGGGAACTACCTCCGGGAAAGCGGTTGGGGGTATTGTAGCATAGACGTGGGCACATGATAATTCGGTTGCCGATAAACGAAAAACCCGCCCGCGCTTTCGGCGCAAGCGGGTTTCTCACTGTTCTCTGCGCTCTCTGCGCCTCCGCGGTGAATCGTCCGCTACTTCTGCATCTTCTTCTCGATATTCGCCCACGAGCTGCGCAGGGAGACGGTGCGATTGGCGACGGGGTGGGCGGGGGTGCTGTCCTTATCCAGGCAGAAGTACCCCTGGCGTTCGAATTGCAGGCTCATCCCGGGGGCCAGCGTCTCGATGAAGGGCTCCACCTGCGCGGTGATGACGGTCAGCGAGTCGGGGTTCAGGTGCATGGTGAAGTCCTGCCCTTCCGGCGTGTCCTCGGGGTTCGGCACGCGGAAGAGGTAGTCGTACTGGCGCGTTTCCACCGGCACGGCGTGCGCGGCGCTCACCCAGTGCAGGGTGGCCTTCACCTTGCGCCCGTCGGGGGCGTCGCCGCCGCGCGTGGCGGGGTCGTAGGTGCAGCGCAACTCGGTGATATTGCCGTCGGCGTCCTTGACGACTTCCTCGCAGCGGATGAAGTAGGCGTAGCGCAGGCGCACCTCGCGGCCCGGGGCCAGGCGGAAGTATTTCGGCGGCGGCTCCTCACGGAAATCCTCCTGCTCGATATGTAGCTCGCGGCCGAAGGGCACCTTGCGCGTGCCCGCCGCCGCGTCTTCCGGATTATTGACCGCGTCCAGCTCCTCGGTCACGCCCTCGGGGTAGTTCGTCAGCACCACCTTCAGCGGGCGCAACACGGCCATCAGGCGCTGGGCGCGCTTGTTGAGGTCGTCGCGCACGGCGTCTTCCAGCATGCCGATCTCCACCACGCCGTCGATCTTCGTCACGCCGATGCGGGAGCAGAAGCTGCGGATGGCTTCCGGGGTGTAGCCGCGGCGGCGCAGGCCGCTCAGGGTGGGCATGCGCGGGTCGTCCCAGCCGTTGACGTAGCCGTCCTCGACCAGCCGGCGCAGTTTGCGCTTGCTCATCAGCGTGTAGGTGATGTTCAGCCGCGCGAACTCGATCTGCCGGGGGTGGAAGATGCCGAGTTGCTCCACGAACCAGTTGTAGAGCGGGCGGTGGATTTCGAACTCCAGCGTGCAGATGGAGTGGGAGATCTGCTCGATGGAATCGCTCTGCCCGTGCGCCCAGTCATACATGGGATAGATGCACCACGCGTCGCCGGTGCGGTGATGGGTGGCGTGCAGGATACGGTACATCACCGGGTCGCGCATGTTGATGTTCGGCGAGGCCATGTCGATCTTCGCGCGCAGCGTGCGGGCGCCGTCGGGGAACTCGCCCGCCTTCATGCGGCGGAACAGGTCCAGGTTCTCCGCCACCGTGCGGGTGCGGTAGGGGCTCGCCTTGCCCGGCTCGGTGAGGGTGCCGCGGCTCTTGGCCACCTCGTCGGCGGTCAGGTCGCACACGTAGGCCTTGCCGTCGGTGATGAGCTGCTCCGCCCAGGTGTAGAGCTGCGGGAAGTAATCGCTGGCGTAATACTCCCGATCGTCCCAGTCAAAGCCCATCCAGCGCACGTCGTCCTTGATGGAGTCGACGTACTCCACGTCTTCCTTGGTGGGGTTGGTGTCGTCGAAGCGCAGGTTGCACAGCCCGCCGAACTCCTCCGCGATGCCGAAATCGATGGAGAAGGCCTTCGCGTGGCCGATGTGCAGGTAGCCGTTGGGCTCGGGCGGGAAGCGCGTGCAGACGCGCGTATACCGCCCCTCGCGCAGGTCGTCTTTCACGAACTCGCGCACGAAGTCCGTGGCGACCGGCGCGCCGGAGTCGTCCATCTTGCCGGGAAGGTCAGGTGTATTCATGCTCCCATTGTGCCACAACGCGCGGGGAGGGTCAAGGTGAATTGCGTAAAGGTGAGGTGAAAATGACCATCCACGCCAACCCGACCGGTGGGCAGCCGGCACGGTGTGGAAGGTCGGCGGCAGCCCCGCGCCCGGGTGGATATGATATTGCCCATGATTGGTTTTCAACATCCGCAGTGTCACAAATCAAGTACGGGCACTGCACCGCCACCGGGCGCGGGGCTGCCGCCGTCCTTCCACACCGTGCTGTGAACAGCGCGGCTCTGTTGTCCATCCCCTGTTACTTCATACCGACAGAGCCTTTCGACTGATTCTCAAACGCATTATGATCAGGCCGTGTGTGATTTCCAAAGCATGGCACCATCACCAGCCAAATTTCCGAGGTATTCCCTGACATGGACGGAAAGCCACCGGCGATAGGCGTCATGTATTTATTATCGACTTGAACTGAAGCCAGTGCCCGCGATGACTTCCCGTCAGCGATGTCGATATCAACCTGGAGCTTGCCGGGGAACCCATACGCAGATGCATCATGGAAGCGAAGCAGGTGAAATGCAGGCGTGATTCCGGAAAAGTCCAACGTTTCTTCTTTTCCATCACCCAGGTGCGTCCACGGGGTAGCAAGCACTCGTGCCTTTTTTGTGGCTAGCAATACTTTCAACCTGGCTTCGAAAGCGGAGGGATTACCCCATTTTCCCGTCTCCACGGCATCGAGAGTGGTGCGCAACTCGTTTGCACTCATCCGATCAACTGCGATTGCCTGGACCACGACGAGTGTCGAACCATGAATGTTCGGCTCATCAATGACTTTTGCTAAGTCTTCAAAATGATCGATATCTTCATCAGTGTGCGCACTGACGAGTATGAATCCCTTCTCCTGTATTGGTTGTACATCAGTAATGCCCTTCGGCCAGAACGACTTGGCGGCGAGCAGGGGATTGTTGTCTAGTCGAAGTAACTCGGGTGATATGACGTGAATTATGCGAATCTTCTTATCTCTGAAGTTTTGATAATTTCGCCGCGAGCGCTCGGTCTTCCTCCCGCCAGCGATAGTGGGTCCTGCGTCCGCTCCGTGTGGGGGCTGTCGCTCGGTTGGTGCCCGGCTGTGTTCAGGGCCGTTACGCGGCGCTGGCCGGGG
>CAIYQO010000011.1 GCA_903928345.1 uncultured bacterium
CCCCGGCCAGCGCCGCGTAACGGCCCTGAACACAGCCGGGCACCAACCGAGCGACAGCCCCCACACGGAGCGGACGCAGGACCCACTATCGCTGGCGGGAGGAAGACCGAGCGCTCGCGGCGAAATTATCAAAACTTCAGACTATATGCAACTTTTTTTTACACGGATGCGCCGTACCCGCAAAAAAGACGATCCGAGCGAGGGATATCACCCGCTCGGACCGTCTTGGTATCATCGCTCATGGCCTGCGCGCGTCGGCTACTGCAGCGACTCCTGCAGCCGGGTGGTGAGTTCGGTGACCAGGGCGCGGGTCTGGCGGTCGATCTTCATGATCTGCTCGAGTTTCGTGCAGGCGTAGATCACGGTGGTGTGGTCGCGGCCGCCGAACTTGCGCGCGATCTCCGGGAAGGAGGCGCTGAGGAGCTGGCGACACAGGTACATGGCGACCTGCCGGGGCTGCACCAGGTTTTGCGTGCGGCGGGCGCCGGTGAGTTCGTCCAGCGTGATGTGGAAGTGCTGCAACACGAGCTGCTGCACGTCGGCGATGGTGATCGCCTTGGTGGTGGAGGCCGTGCTGTGGTCGCGTAGTTGCTCGATGGCGTGGGACAGCGTGATCGGTTCGCCGGTCAGCGAGCTGGTGGCGAGCACCTTGATGAGCGCCCCTTCCAGCGCGCGGATGTTGGCGCTGATGGTGGCGGCGATGTAGCGCACCACGTCGTCGGGCACCGTGGCGCGCTCCTGGGCGATCTTCTTCTGCAGGATCGCCATGCGCGTCTCCAGGTCCGGCGCCTTGATGTCCGTCATCAGCCCCCACTCGAAGCGGGAGCGCAGGCGCGGGTCGAGAATCTGCAGGTCTTTCGGTGGGCGGTCGGAGGTGATGACCACCTGGCGACCCGTCTCGTACAGCGTGTTGAGCACCTGGAAGAACTCCGACTCTGTGCGCTCGCGGGAGGCGATGAACTGGATGTCGTCCACCAGCCAGATGTCCACGTCGCGGTAGGCTTCGCGGAAGGCGCCGAAGCGGTCCTCGCGGATGGAGGTGACCACGTGGTAGGTGAAGGTGTCGCCGGAGACGTAGTTGACCTTCAAGGACGGGTTGAGCTGCAACGCGGCGTGGCCGATGGCCTGCATCAGGTGCGTTTTGCCCAGCCCCACGCCGCCGTAGATGAAGAGCGGGTTGTAGGACTTGCCGGGCGCCTTGCTCACCGCCTCGGCGGCGGCATGGGCGATGCGCGTGCTCTTGCCCACCACGTACTGCGCGAAGGTGTAGCGCGCGTTGAGCGGCAGCGAGGCGAAGGTATCGTCGGCGTGGACGGGCGCGGCCGGAAGGGGCGCGGGGCGCGCCGGCTCTTTGAGGGGCACTTCCAGCCCCAGCGAGAGCTGGCTCATGGCGAAGCGGACCTCGACCCGGTAGTCGAGGGTGCGGCTGAGACCGTCGGCGAGCACGGGCGCCGCCTTTTCCTCCAGCCACTTTTGGGCGAACTTGGTCGGGGCGCCGATGTACAGCGTCGATCCGTCGAAGCTGATGGGGTGAAGATCGCCGATCCATTTGGCGACGGTGGGCCGCCGGATCGATTCCTGTAGTATGACCAACGCCTGCGCCCAGATTTCATCCAGATTGATGGTTGCCGGCATGCCTGCCTCCGCGAAGATTAAGATAAATAGTGTGACGAAAGGCGGATCAAATGACTGAGCGCATGAATGCCGGCAAAACTGTGATCGGCGCGGACGCGCCGGGCTGTAATCTGGGCTACGCGCGACCCCCACTTCGCCTGCCTGGAGACCAACGGGCGCACACGGGCGGCGGGTTCGGTTGACGTTGGTTCACGTGCGCGAAAAACGGAGGTTGGCGGTGTTGCTCGTCCGTGGAAGTTATCCCCAGTATGGGGGTAACCCTGTGGACAATCGCCGTCGTTTCGTGATGATATTATAGCGAGGTCGGGGGGAGAGGGCAATGGGTGCCTTAGCCCCCTCAGGGGCGTTTTATGCAGGGATTTGCCCTTGTAAACCTTCGCGCCACGCTCGCGGCAACGGAAAACCCGAACAGGGGTTCGTGAAAAAAATACTTTGCGACTTCTCCACATTTATCATCCCCACCTGTGGATAACTATGCAGGAAACCCGATCATCTTCATCGCTTATCACCCCTGTCCGCCGAGGTAACCCCCCGACCCACTGGCGGCATCTCCGCCCGCCGAGGTGCTACCCGACCGTAGTGCAGGCACAGTAATATAATAACTGGCATACGTTAGGTATCAATCTTAATCCACAGTTGGGGAAAGAATGTCGGGAACGGGCTGTGTACAGGGGTGGGAAACCAAGGGGGGTGTGGATAAGCCGAACGGGTACGCAGCTCATGCACAGAGTTGTGCACAGCCGTCGTGAGGTCACGCCACGAGGCGCTCCACATATCCACACGCCTTATTAGAGTTATCGTTAGACCAAATATACGTTAAGACTAAGCACACGGTCACCCCTCGGGTCTGCGGAGAGGCCCAAGTCGGCGAGCGAGCAACCTGTCACCGGGAGTATAACCGGTTGGGAAGGGGGGCGTTGTGCGATTTTCCGAACAAATAAGGCAAGTGGGTTTCCCGAGAAGGAAATAGTCGATATGACGGACGCCGGCACGGTGGCCACTTTCATGCGAGCGGCTTCACAAACGCGTTGGGAGCCGGTAGCGCGTACCGGCTCCCAACATTTCGATAGCGGATCGGCGCCGGCAGCTTACGGGACGCCATAGACGAAGCGGATCTCCGAGAGGCCGATCCAACTGGCGTCCCCGTAGTTGGTGGTGCAGGCCAGTTTGATGTAGCGCGCGGTGACCGGCGTGGGGAAGGAGTAGTCTTCTCCCGTGTAGGTCGCGGCACCCGGGGCGCGGGTGAAGGACGTGGGGGCGGTCAGCGCGGTGAAGGTGACATTATCCGTCGAGTAGGAGACCGTTCCGGTCTGGATACCGCGCCCCGTCTGCGCACCTTCGTTGTAATTCCACAAGTGGAACGCGGTGAGATTGGCCGTGCTCGCGCCCAGGTCGAAAACGATGAAGGACGGGATGTCGCCGGAGGCGCCCAGCCAGGTGCCCGCACTGCCGGCGCCTTCGGTCGGCCAGGTGGTCGGTTGCGTGGCGCCGGAGACGACATCGGTGGCAAGACCGGCCCCGTTGATGGTCAGGATGGCCTGGAAAGTGCCGGCGATATTCATCTCGGTTTTCGCGGTGGCAGCGGTCGGTTTGGCGACCTTGAAGCTGCTGAAGAGCGACGCGCTGCGAAACTGGTCACTGGCGACGGCGCCGGATAATTCGACGTGCCCATCCGCGTAGCCCACGAGCATCTTGCTGCTATGGCGGGTGTCCAGGTCAGCGGTGCTATAAAAGACACCGTCGTATTTCGGGCCATTGAGGGCATCGGCCGGCGCGGCAACGCTCAAACCGTCGGCCGTGATGACCGCGGTTTCCGAGGGGGTGATTTCCCCCAGGGCTTTGCCGACCCACTTATTGTTGACCACGTACCCCAGGGGTAACCGCGACTTCGTCGGGCACTTCAACACGCCTTTGTCTATGCCCAGCGCGGCCCAGAAGCTGGGGCCATCCGGCAGCATCTCGTCGTGGTCCTGCGCATACATGAGCGCGGACGTGACGATCTGCCGCTGGTTATTCAGACACGCGGTCTGCCGCGCTTTCTCGCGCGCCTTGGCAAAGACCGGAAACAGAATCGCCGCCAGGATGGCTATGATAGCGATAACGACGAGAAGTTCGATCAACGTGAACCCCCGCTGCATTGCACGTGTCACTACGACACCTCCCTTGCACTCTGACCGACAGCGCGCTGTGTCTGCTGGGCAGTCAATCGTTTTTATCTTACCGCGTGCCGGTCTTGTCGAAATCCGTGACGTGCGATACTATCTGTTACTAAGTAACAGCCCGAGGAGCGACTATGGCGTCGATCCGAAAAATCGCGGAAGCCGCCGGCGTTTCGCATATGACGGCCCAGCGCGCGTTGCGGAATGCCCGGTACATCGCGGTGGAGACCCGCGCGCGGGTGCTGGCCGTGGCGACCGCGCTCGAACGGGATGAATTTCCCTATCGGGCGGCGGGAGGTCGACCCACGATCGCCTGCCTGTTGCCGCGGCTCGATACCTTTTCGCGTCTGGTCTTCACCCTGTGCCAGCTCGCCAACGCACACGGCACGCGTCTCCTCCTGTACGAGACGCCGCGCAATGAGGTGGAGTTGCCTGCCTTGCTGTGCGCGCTGGTCTCCCACCAGGTCACCAGCATCCTCATCAGCGCGGAATACGACTACGTGATGCCGCGCACCATGGCCTACGAGTTTTTCAGCCACGACATCCTGCCCGTGTTGATCGGCATGCACAGCGAAATGCCGATGGATACCCTGATGTCGGACGAGCAGGCGCTGGTCGACACCGCGTATACCTACCTGTCCCATCTCGGGCATCACCAGATCGCCTACCTCGGTCCGCGCTGGCACCCGCGTTCGCAGTTCGCCGCGTCGCTGCAGAACCACCGCCGCATCGCCGCCTTGCACGGTGCGCAACCGTTCACCTGCCGCTGGTACGAAACTCCGGAGGCGATCCCCGAGGACATCCTGCGCGTCCTGACCCGGCAGGACGTCCCGACCACCGCCATCTTCGCCTTTAACGATTATTACGCCGCCCGCCTGCTGCAACTGGCGCGCCATGACGGCCTGCAGGTGCCGGAGCAGTTGAGCATCCTGGGTTGCGCGAATCTCGATTTCTCGTCGTATTTGACCCCACCCCTGACCACCTTCGACCATCAGCCCGAGGTGATGGGCGCCCAGGCCTTGGCCTTCATCCGCCAACGGTTGGATGCGCTCGCCGACGGCAATCGGCCCCCGCCGCAACATTTGTTGGTGCCGGTGAAACTGGTGCAACGCGCGTCGTGTGGGCCTCCGCCCGCTTGAGGGCACGCCCGCCTTCCCCGCCCCCCCTCCTTTCTGGTATACTCTGCCGTTGGCGACCCACACTTTACCGCCAGGATTGGGATACGACAGATGACCGGCAACGAGATACGTGAGGCGTTTTTACGCTTTTTTGCGGCGCGGGGACACCAGGTGCTGCCCAGCAGCGCGCTGGTGCCGGACGACCCCACTACGCTGTTCACCACCGCGGGGATGCAGCAGTTCGTGCCCTGGTTCCGCCGCGAGGTGGAGCCGCCCTACGGCAGCGTGGCCACCGTGCAGAAGTGCGCGCGCACCGACGATCTCGACCAGGTCGGCCGCACCGCGCGCCACCATACCTTTTTCGAGATGCTCGGTAACTTCAGCTTCGGCGACTACTTCAAACAGGAGACGCTGCGCTGGGGGTGGGAGTTCAGCACGCTGCCGCCCGCGCAGGGGGGGCTGGGGTTGGATCCGGAGTGCATCTGGGTGACGTATTACCAGCCGAAGCCGGGGGAGCCGTACCAGGAGGACCTGGAGGCCAAGGCGATCTGGCGCGCGATCGGCGTACCCGAGGCGCGCATCGTGCCGCTCGGGAAAAAGGAGAACTGGTGGGGCCCGGTGGGCGACAGCGGGCCGTGCGGCCCATGCTCCGAGATGCACTACGACCGCGGCGCCCACCTGGCGTGCGGACCGGACTGCACCTCGCCGGCGTGCGGCTGCGACCGCTGGATCGAATTCTGGAACCACGTCTTTCAGCAGTTCAACTTTCAGGACGGCCAGTATCTGCCGCTGCCGACCCCGGGCATCGACACCGGCGCGGGCCTGGAGCGCATCGCCAGCCTGGTGCAGGACGTGCCCACCAACTTCGATACCGACCTGCTGCAGCCGCTCATTCTCGACACCATCCGGCTCGCCGGCATCACCACGCCCGATGCGGAGCAACTGCTCGCCCTGCGCGTCATTGCCGACCACCTGCGCTGCGCCGCTTTCATGATCGCCGACGGCGTGAAGCCGGGCAACACCGGGCGCGGCTATGTGGTGCGCCGCGTCATCCGCCGCGCGCACCGCTTCGGGCGCAAGCTGGGCTTCGCCGACCCCTTCCTCTTCGAACTGGTGCCCACGCTGACGGCGATGATGGGCGACCATTACGCCGAATTGCGCGACAACACGCAGATCATCACCAGCACCTTCCGCGCCGAGGAAGCGCGTTTCGGCGAGACGCTGGAACGCGGCGAGACGTACCTGGCCCGCCTGATCGCCGACGCCGAGCGCGCGGTGGTGCAGGCGCTGGCGCAGACGATCACCTCCCCCGCCTTTTCGCACATGCTCGAGCACGCCGGCACCTCGCTGAACTCGCCGGAGGTGTCGCCCGCGGTAGAGACGCTGGCGGCGTCCGGCGCCACGGCGCGCGTGTCCGACGCGCTGGCGCAAAACCGCGAGCTGACCGCCCTCGAACGCGTGGCCTATGTGCTCACCCACGACCTTGGTGAGGTGCTGACGCCGATCTTCGACGCGCTGCGCCGCGTGGATACCCCCGTCGTGCAGCGCATGGTCGAGGTGCTCGCCACCGACGTGGCGGTGCCGCTGGCGCAGTTCCGCGCCTTCTTCACCCAGCAGGTGCATATCCCGGGTTTTGAAAAGTTGGAAGCCTTCCTCGACACGCCCGTCCAGGCGCCCACCCAGGCGCAACTCTCCGCCGTCCTCGCCAAGACGATGGAGCTGGTGGCGCTGAAGAGCACCGCGGACACGCTGGCCGCCCACGCCGAGCACCCGGCGGTACAGGCCGCCGCGGAGAAGGTAGCGCGCAGCATCGACTACAGCGAGCTGGATCAGCTCGTCGGCGAGGTGAAAAAGGCCACCACCCTTGACGGCGAGGCGGTCTTCACGCTCTACGAAACGTACGGCTTCCCGAAAGAGCTGACGGAGGAGACGGCGCTCGCCGCCGGGCTGAGCATCGACGAGGTGGGCTATCAGGCGGCCGAGACGGCGCACAAGCAGGCCAGCACGTCGAGCGCCTCCTTCGCCTACCGCGCCGCCGCGGCGCTGGGGCCGGACGTGCCCGCCACCGCGTTCCTGGGCTACGCCGCCACCGCGGCGGAGGCCACGCTGCTGCACTTCGCCGCCAGTGACGACCGCGGCACCGCGCTGGTGGTGCTCGACAAAACGCCCTTCTACGCCACCTCCGGCGGGCAGTGCGCCGACTACGGCACGCTCACCTTCGGCACGACCACGCTGCGCGTCATCGACGTGACGAAGGACAAATTCGGCCACGTGCTGCATACCCTCGACCTTACCGACGAGGAAACCTTCGAACCCGGGCCGCACCACACGGTGGTGGCGCGGGTGGATCTCGCACGCCGCAGTGCCATCCGCCGCGCCCACACCGCCACGCACCTGCTGCACTGGGCGCTGCACCAGGTGCTCGGTCCGCACGCCTCCCAGGCGGGATCGCTGGTGGACGAGGACGTGCTGCGCTTCGACTTCTCCCACCCGCAGGCGCTTACCCCGGAGGAGATCGCGCGCGTGGAGGACCTGGTCTACGCCAAGGTGCTCGCCGACGCGCCGGTGGCGATCCGCGACATGAGCCTGACCGAGGCGCGCGCGGAGGGCTACACCGCCCTCTTCGGCGAAAAGTACGGCGACTGGGTGCGCACGGTGAACATCGGCGGCGGCGAAACGGACGTGGCCTTCAGCCGCGAACTGTGCGGCGGCATCCACCTCGATCGAACCGGGCAGACGGGGCTCTTTAAGATCACCGTGGAGACCTCCGTCGCCGCGGGCATCCGCCGCATAGAGGCGCTCACCGGCCTCAAGGCGCAGGCGTGGGCGCGCGGGCAAGCGGCGCTGGTGCGCGAGCTGGCCCTCCTCTTCAAGGTGCCCGGCGACGAAGTGCCCGCCCGCCTGGAAGCGTTGCAGCGCGAGTTGCGCGACGCCCAGGGGCTGATCAGCGACTTGAAGGTGAAGGTGGCCGCGGGCGGCTCCGGCACCGGCCCACAGGCGGAGGAGTTGAACGGCACGCCGGCGATCCTGGCGCAGTTGGAAGGCGTCGACGCCGCCACGCTGGCCAACCTGGCGGATCAATACCTGAACAAGCTGGGTCGCGGCGTGGTGGTGCTCGCCAGCGCCACCGAGGGCAAGGTGCTCATTGCCGTGAAGGTGAGCAAAGACTTGACCGGCACGTTGCAGGCGGGGACCATCGTGCGCGAAGCCGCCAAGATCGCCGGCGGCGGCGGCGGCGGCCGCCCCGACTTCGCCCAGGCCGGCGGCAAAGACCCGGACAAAATCCCCGCGGCGCTGGCGAAGGCACGGGCTATAATAACGGGGGGGTGAAGCGTAGGGAGGGATTACCATGCGTAAAGCCCAGATTACCTCGCCTCAATCGGGTGGACAGTCGATTCCACCGGCCAAGCAGGAGGAGATCCGCC
The DNA here is from genome assembly GCA_903928345.1 of uncultured bacterium. Taxonomy (GTDB): domain Bacteria; phylum Armatimonadota; class Hebobacteria; order CAIYQO01; family CAIYQO01. Next base: position 8,338 of record CAIYQO010000011.1, read on the forward strand.
GACGCATCACCGCGTATGCGGAGAAGCACTTCGCCGGGATGTATACGCGGCTGGACATCCACTTCAAAGCACAGTTCTGCTACATCGACGCTTACAAAGAGCCGTATACAACCGAAGGCTGGCCACCGTCCGATTGGCCGGAGTCGCGTGAGGAGTATGTGGATCGGCTGCGCAATACGCCGACGCATCTTTGCCGCCTGCGCTACTTCGGCGATGAGACCTGGAGTTTCGCCTTTTTCTCGTATAGCAATGAAACGTATAAAGTCTCGGTTTTTGCCAATGGAGGTTGGTTTGGTACACCGGAAGAGGCCTTCGCATTGAGCGCCAACGTCTATTTGTCTGGTGGTTAACAGCCTTCGCGTACCCTTCGCTGTGAATGTGAGATAACCAGGGTGACTGAAGTCGCCGAGTACGTGCTATGCCTTTCCATCCGCTGATCGATCAAGGGTATTTCGTCACCTCGGTGCCGGAACATGAAGGCGAGTTCCGCCACGTCTTCTACGGCGCACAGCAGGTGCCGGTGGCAGATTGCCCCAATTGCGAAAAACCGCTGATCCGCTACTTCCAACTCGACACGACTGATCCACGGCTGGGGTGCACTGATGCACCAACGGAATTCCTCCCGCTGCTGTATTGCTGGTCGTGCAAAATTCCCACCTTCCCTTTTAGCTATCGTATATTACCCGCGTGTGGCGTCGAATTTTTGATGTATGCGGTTGGAAAGGCCAAAGCGATATATGAGAATTATCCAGAAGCCTTTCCGCCTTCGGGCGTGAAGCTCATAGCATTGACGGAACGCCAACAGGCTTTGATTCATCGGGGAAACAAGGAAGAATACGACGACTGGGTGACACCTGATTTATATGGAGAGCTGGATGAGATATTCGCCAACGACTATCAAATCGGCGGCGAACCCCAGTTGACGCAGACACCTTGGGAGCGCGCATGGAGAGCGACGCTTTGCCCGCTGTGTTTGGATGAGATGCCTTTTCTCGCATCTTTTTACGATGCGAATCTCGACCCGCGGGGCTTCAGTGGTGAGGACACCGTGCAGGTAGTCTTTACGTACTGCCCGAAATGTCATGTTGTATCCGCACAACACCAATGTGATTGAAGGGGATAACCACCATGTCCATGACCCCACGTGACCGCGTAATCACTTCGCTGCAGCACAAGCAGCCGGATAAGACGCCGTATGCCGTCGGCTTTACCCAACCGGCGTATGCGAAGATGGCAGAATTCTATGGCGACCCGGACTTTGGCGCGGGGTTGGGCAACTGCCTGACGGCCATCGGGGCGGGGCCGCATCTGCCGTGGGTGGAGACGACGCCGGGAGTGTGGGAAGACCCCTTCGGCGTGCAGTGGAACCGTACAGTGGACAAGGACATCGGCGTGGTATGCAACACGCGCGTGACGCCGGAGACGCTGGAGGCCTACACCTTCCCCGACTTCGACGACGCGCGGTACGGCGCCGACTTCCGCGCCTTCACGGCGGCGCATCCCGACCTCTTCCGCATTGCCGACCTGGGCTTCAGCCTCTTCGAGCGCGCGTGGACGCTGGCGGGCATGGAGACGCTGCTGATGGCGATGGTGGACGAGCCCGCCTTCGCGCACCGCCTGCTCGACCGTATCCTGGAGTTCAACCTGCGCGCCATCGCCAAGGCGTGCGCCCACGACGTGGACGCCATGATGTTCGGCGACGACTGGGGGCAGCAGACGGGCGTGCTGATGGGCGCACCGCTGTGGCGCGAGTTCATCAAGCCGCGCGTGGGGCAGATGTATGCGGCGGCCAAGGCGCGGGGCAAGGCGGTCTTCATCCACTCCTGCGGCAAGGTGGACAGCCTCTTCCCCGACCTCATCGAACTCGGCCTGGACGTCTTCAACCCCTTCCAGCCCGAAGTGATGGACGTCTACGCCATGAAGCGCACCTACGGCGACCGCCTTAGCTTCTACGGCGGCATCAGCACCCAGCGCACGCTGCCCTACGGCACCCCGCAGGAGACGCGCGACGAGGTGCGGCGCCTGCTCGACGAGATCGGCAAAGACGGCGGCTACCTCGCCGCCCCCGCCCACAGCATCCCCGGCGACGCCAAACCCGAGAACATCGCGGCGATGCTCGAGGTGTTGCAGGGGCAGTAGGGAATCGGTAATGAAACATGCTACGGTCGGAACGAGGTATTGCTCCTCGCACTGACCGTCGCATTTATCGGTCATGCTTCACCCGTGCGACCCCAATCCCCCCCGCCCCCTTTCCCCGGCGCGGAGAAAGGGGGAGTGGTTGCGTGGATGGTCGCTGACCGGGTGATGAAGTCCAGACCGTATTTCCAGCTTGAAGAAGCAAGCGCGCCTGGCGCCCTTCCACCCGCCACCCCCCTCTCTCCCCGCGGGGGAGAGGGGTTGGGGGAGTGGGGTCGGGCGAGGCATCCGAGGATGAAAAAGTAGACGATCTGCACGTGTGCACTGTTTTTACGCACAGATCGTCTTCCTCGATATTCACGACGCACACGTCCGTGGCGCGCGGGGACGCGCGCCCTCCCAAAGTTTCGATCTTTCCCCCCCCCCCGCTACCCCGGTGCAACAAGGAGTTTTTCGGGCGTGGTTGAAATAACTATCGGCACGACTTGTGCGGGAAGGTGATTATGACGACGACGGCTCTCCCCTCGGTTCTTTCCTTCGCCAACGGCGTGGCGGTGGCGTTCGATACACGCGGCGACGCGTTTCTCGGGTTGGGCGCGGTGACCGCGGGCGGCACGGCGCTGCGCAGCGGGCGGCGGCCCATGTGCGTGGAGATTCGCAACCCGAACGGCGTGGAGCTGTGCGACTACACGCTGGCCGGCGTGCGGCAGGACGGCGACGCCTACACCCTCGACCTGGCGGCGAACATGCGCGAAGGCGGGCCGATGGAGTGGATGGTGCACGAAGTGCGCACCCGCTACGCGCTGACCGACTGGACGCAGGGGCCGCTGCCCGCCCCCGACACCCGGCTGAGCCTCACGCTGCGCCCGGTGACCCGGCAGTTGCGCGACGTGACGCTGACCGGCTTCAGCTACCAATACACCTACAGCAGCCCGACGGTGCCCATCTACAAGATCCTCGACCGCGGCACGTGGGAGATCGACGGCGCGGCGGTGGGCAACACCTGCTGGATGCGCAACTGCTTCGTGCCCGCCTTCATGCCCATCACCTCGGTCGACCAGTTCCACTCCACCGAGTGGTTCCTGCCCGGCTGCTCGAATCCCAGCGTCTTCCAGTTCGCCCCGCTGCAGACCGAGCTGCAGGGTTACACCTTCACCACCGCTGAGGCCGGCGCGCTCATCACCTGGGCTACGCAGGCGGCGCATATCCGCTCGCTCTTCGAAAAGCCGCGCGGGGTGGATCTGCTCGTTCACGCGCACGAGCACTGCGGCGACCTGGGGACCGAGTTCGCCACCGCGCCGATGGAAGTGCTCTGGGCGCCCGGCGTGACGGGGCATACCGACCGCGTGAACCTCTACCTGGCCATGCGCGAGCTGGTTGCCGACACGCTGCACGCGGACATCGGCATGGCGCGCGAGCGCGTCACCTCCTACGGCCAGATCGAGGAGTGGGAGCTGCCCGACATGGAGCACTACCGCAAGGACGGCTTGCCCAAGGTGCTCGACGCGGGGATCAAGACGGTCTACATCGCCAACCACTTCGCCAACAACATGAACACCTACGACTGCAGCAACATGTGCTGCACCGTGGACTACAAGGTGGCCGAGTCGGTGGGCGAGGATAAGCTGACCGCCTTCTGCCGCGACGCCCAGACGGGCGGTGCGCGGGTGGAGATGTGGGGCAACACCTCGGTGTCCACCCTCACCGTCATGTTCGACTTCATCGGGCGCCACACGGGTGGCTCCGGGCGGGTGCGCTTCCGCGAACGCGCCGGCACCATCGCGGAAGCCTTGTCCGCCACCAAGGATCCCTGGGTGCGCAACCCGTCCAACGCCATCGAGGCCGACCACTACACACCCTCCTTCGCGGTGATGAACCTGCGCGACAACGTGGTGCGGGACTACTGGATGAAGAGTTGGAGTTATGCGCACGACAACGTGGGGCTGGAAGGCATCTTCCTGGACAGCTCCTTCAACCTGTCCAGCGACAAGTTCCACTACGTCCAGAACACCGAGGCGGAGACGCACGGCGGCACGGCGGATCAGACGCACCTGCTCGGGCACTACCGCCCGGCGGCGCCGTTGGGGCAGGCGATCCTCTCGCAGTATCGCGCCCACCTCACCCTGATGGCCGCCATGCAGCGCGCGGGCATCCACTACTGCAACGAGGACCTGGGCGTCTTCGGCACCCACCGCCACGGCCCGGGCATCGAGATGCGGCTGGACAGCCTCTTCATGTGGGCGGAGTGCATCGTCACCTACGACGAGCCCACGCTGATCGCGGCGGGCGCCGACAAAGACGACGTCTTCTTCCGCGGCCTTGCCTATCGCCAGATGTGGTCGCTGCAGTGGGACATGCACCGCGACCGGCTGAGCTGGAACTACAGCGGCTGGCGCGGCGAGCATGACACGCCCACCGACGCCCAACTCGCCTTGTTGCGCGTCTTCAACGCCGTCACCGACGACATGACCAACCCGGAAGTCCTCCCCGACGAAGCCGGCGTGCGCTACCACGGCACGAAACAAGTGCTCTGGTCCTTCACCGACCTGGAACTGGCGCTGGACGGCCCCACCCCGGTAACGGACGTGCTGGCCGGCACGACGGAAACGGTAACCACCCTCGCGGCGAAGCAGCAGCGGGTGTATGTGATCGGGTAAATCAACTCGGACGTCATGACAACGGCCCGCGCGTTTTCACGCGCGGGCCGTTGTGTTGCATACCCCACCGGCGCGCTCGCGCGACCCCACCCCCCTCGCCCCTCCCCCAGGCGCCTCGCACGACTCGGCTGGGAGAGGGGAGTGACGGTGTGGATGATCGATGGCGTTGTACAGCAAATATCGTAATAGCGCCGAGTTGGCGTTTTTCCAGCACCATACACTCTTCCCCGCAGTGCCCCCCTCTCCCAGCCGAGGGGTACGAGGCGCCTGGGGGAGGGGCGAGGGGGTGGGGTCGCGCGAGGGAACTGTGGATGGAAAAGAAGACGGCCTGCACGTGCGTAAAATTTCACGTGCAGGCCGTCTTCGATTGTCGCTCACGGATGCCGCGCACGCGGCTCGCGGGTACGCTCGCCCTCCCAAAGAAAGACGCTTTTACGGCTCCGTCACCTTCTCCCCCGCCACGCTGAAATCCGCCCAGGTGTCGGTACGGAAGGGGATGGCGGGGAGGTTGGCGGCGTTGTAGAGGTTGCAGATGGGGTTGTTGGCCCAGGCGTAGCGCGCGGCGACGGGGGCGGGCACGGCGGGGCTCCAGACGACCACGGTGCGCCCCTCGATGCGCGCCTGGGCGAGGTGGAAAACCTTATCGGCGCCGGCCACCGCGAAGCCGGCCAGGCGACTGCCGTGGGCGGCCAGGCCGTCGGCGAAGTCGAAGCGCAGGCGCAGTGTCGCGCCCGCCGTCGTCAGCCCCGCGTAGCGCGGGCCGGAATAAGGCACCCGTTGCCCATACACCCGCGCCAGCATGGGCAGTGCCAGCCGGCGGCCGACCTCCTGCTTGTTCTTCGGGTGGATGTCCCCGGCGTCGCCGATGTCGATGGCCAGCGCCAGCGCGTTGTGCGGGTCCGCCTGCGCGGTGAGGGCCTGCGCTTCACGCAGGTCCGCCCAGCTCCCCTTTTCCACCGGCGCCTGTTGGCGGCCCATGAAGTTCGCCAGCGAGACGATGCCGAAGGGGAAATCCCCCTGGCCCCACGCCGTGCGCCAGCAGGCGATCATCCCCGGCAGCAGCGCACGGTAGCCGTTCGGGTCGCCGGCGTTGGCCTCTCCCTGATACCAGATGGCGCCGCGCAAAGCGAAGGGTACCAGCGGAGCGATCATGCCGTTGTAGAGCGAGGTCGGGTCTCCCGCCGATCCGCCCGGGACGGGGGTGTAGTTCGCCTGCGGCATCTGCCGCCCGTCGATCGCCAGCCCGACCTGGTAGCGCCACGGGCCGGTGAGCGGCACGACGCCGGTGGCGCCGGGGCAGAGCAGCTTCATCTCGCCCGCCGGGCCCATCAGCCCGGTGTCGCCGACGATATTCACGTCGCGCACGGTGATCGTCACCGTGGTGGAGGTTACCAGCCGCGCCGGCACGGGGTAGACGCGCGGGATGAGGTAGAAGTTCGGCACGTCGTACCAGATGCGCCCGACGTGCTCGCCGTTGACGAAGGTGTCGTCCGCCTCGTCCACCGCGCCCAGGTGCACCTCCAGCGCCTTGCCCACCCAGGCGGGCGGGATGGTCACCGTTTTGCGGTGCCACAACGATCCGCTGTAGCAGTTGAGCACGTTGCCGAGGCCCAGCGGCGGGGTGACCGTCTTCCAGCCCGTGGTGTCGTACGCCGGGTCGGCCCAGTGCTCCGTAAACCCCTTGTCCTGTGCATCGAGGTTTTTGAACCACGCCGCCAGCTTCTCCTGATACACCGCTTCCTCGCGGGCACGGCGCGCGTCAAAATCCGCCTGGTGCGCCAGGTAGTCCTGCACTTGCTGGTCGAACGCCTGCGCGCGGGCGGCGGTGCCGGGCAGGCGTTTCAGGGTGTCGAGCGCCGTCCACGACTCCGCCGGAGTGCCGCCCCACGCCGACTCGATCACCCCGATGGGCACGTGCAGCCGGGTGTAGAGGGTGCGCGCGAAGAAGTACCCCACCGCGGAGAAGGATTTCACCGGCACCGGGCCGCATACGTCCCACTCCCCGCCGCAGCGCGTCTGCGGCAGCGCGGCGGTGTTCTTGCGCACGTTGAAGAGGCGGATTTGCGGGTAGTGCACGGCATCCGCCGCTTCCACGTCGCTATGCTGCGCACCCGCGGTGGCCATGTCCATGTTGCTCTGCCCGCTGCACAGCCACACCTCGCCGACCAGCACGTTATTCAGCGTCAGCGTGTTCGTGCCGGCGATGGTCAGCGTGCGCCCGGTGCCGTTGGCGTGCATGGCGCGCAGGCGCGTCTGCCAGCGCCCATCGGCCCCCGTCACCGCGTGCGCGGTTTGCCCGGCAAAGCGCACGGTGACCGCCTCGCCCGGCGCCGCGGTGCCCCACACGGGCACGGGCCGGCCGCGTTGCAGCACCATATTGTCGCCAAAGGGCAGCGACACCGCCACGACCGCCCACACGGGCGCCGCGAGGGCAAAGACGAAGGATAACACGAGCAACCAGCGGGTCATAGGGGCTCCTTTATGTGGCACGGGCAGCCTGCCCCGATCTATTGGGGTCTCGCCCGTGATGCATTCTTAACCGTGAACGCTTGCCTGTTTTCCGACCCGACGATAAATCGTCAGGCTACCGGCTGCGCCCCTTGAAAGGGGCTTGTCAAGCGTTCGTGACTCGAATAATTCATGTCGGCACGCTGAAGACGTGCTCGAGATGGCCCATAGTCGAATTTTTATCCGTGCGGCATTCCCTAACCAACCATTACGCCGCCTACCAAAGCCCCATTGATGGGGCGCAGCCGGTAGCCCGACGATTTATCGTCGGGTCGAAAACCAGGCAAACGGTAATAATCAGCGTATAACCTCTTCCCCCCGGGGGAAGTCGCCTTACGCCTGCAGCGGCGGGTAAAACTTGTCGATCTCTTCGCGGGCGAGTTCCACGGCGCGGGCGGGTTTGCCCAGGTTGCCGTGCATGGTGTAGACGTCGCGCACGATGAGTTCCAGCGGGATGTCCTTGCCCGCGGTCACTGCGAGGGTGGTGCGGATCTCCTTGCGCCAGGCCTCTTCGTCCAGCACCACGTCCACACCGAGTAGGTTCGGGTCGGGCTTGCGTGAATAGACGATGCCTTGGCCCGCCAGCGCCTCCGCCATGTAGGCCTCGTTCGCCCAGCGGCTAATGCTCACCGCGTGCAGGTTGGGCAGTTGGCTCAACGATTTCTCCCACAGCGGGTCGGCGGGTTCGCAGCAACCCCAGTAGACCAACCCGTACAGCGCGGCCAGGTCGCGATAGTAGGGGAAGCAGAACTCGTGGAAGAGGTCTGGGCTCACCCCCACCGTCTCCTGGCTGTCCATGCCCGCCCACATGTCGGTGAGCTGCACCGGGTTGGCGGCGCCTTTCGGCAGCCGCGTGGTGAAGTTGTAGCACGTGCCGCAGGTGCACTGGTTGCCATTGTTCACCACCAGCAGCCCCTCGGCCTCCGCCCAGTGCGCCATGCGCACGGCGTTGTCGCGCAGCAGCCCCAGAATGCCGTGCAGGTTGTCGGGGCTGTCGTACATCGCCATGAAGAAGGTTTCCATGCTCATCAGGCGCATCAGGCTCTGCGTGAGGTAGTTGTTGGCATAGACACCGGAACGGAGCACCACGGGCAGGATGTCGCCGAAGCTTTCCTCCAGGAAGGCCTTCTCCGCCAGCGTGCTCTCGCGGTCCACGCCGAAGGTGGCGGGTTGCACCATGGCGTAGCCCTGGCTGAGGTCGGTGATCGGGCACTCGAAGTGGTAGCCCAGGCTCACCCCCTCGGCATCTTTGGCCGACTGGGTTTTGATCTCGATGCCGTACTGGTTCATCCACACGTGCCAGCCGATATCCAGCGTGTCCGGGCACACGTGGTCGTCGTTGAGGATCTCATGGTGGCGGATGTTGCGCAGCAAGCCGTTCTCCAGCCGCCGGCCGTAGTCGGTTTGGCACTGGAAGAGCGACGCCGGCATGAAGTCGCGGTCGAAGGTCCACGTCTCGATGCAGAAGGGCGGGCGCGTGCCCGGCACGGCGTCGTTCATGTCCGTCCACATCTGCACGCGGGCCGCCATCACCGGCAGCGCCGCGATCTCCGCCTGCCGTTTCGCTAGGCGGCGCAAGTAGGTCAATTCATCGTGCGGTAAGGTGTAAGCCACGGGTAGCGTCTCCCTCGTGAGGTTGGCGACACAGTACCACCGCGCGCAGGCGGCGTCAATGGGAGCGTGGCCGTCACCGCCCTTGCACAAAAAAACGCCCCCCCGGCCTTGAATCGCCGACCCCTTCCCCGGTTCCCTGTTCCCTGTTCCCTGTTCCCTATGGTAAGATGACAGCGGTTTACAGGGGACGGTGGGGATGGGCGAGGTTCTTTCCTGGTGCAAGCAATACTTTCTGCCGATCGGCATCGCGGACGTCATCGACATTACGGTGGTGGCGCTCGGGGTGTATCTGCTGCTGCGCCTGGTGCGGCGCACGCGGGCGGTGCAGCTCATCCGCGGTTTCATCGCCGTGGCGGCGGTGGTGCTCCTCACGAAAGCCTTCAACCTGCGCGTGTCGCACTGGATCCTGACCGTCATCCTGCAGAGCTGGGTCATCGCGCTCATCGTGCTCTTTCAGCCTGAGTTGCGGCTGGTGGTGGAGCAGATCGGCCGCGGGCGGCTGCTGCGCGGCGCCTTCCGGTTGGTGCAGCCCTCGACGGACGTGGTGGGGATGATTAACGAGGTGGTGCGCGCGGCGCGCCGCCTGTCGGAAAAGAAGATCGGCGGCCTCATCGCCATCGAGCGCGAGGTGGGGCTGAACGACATCATCAGCACCGGGCGGCGCGTCAACGGCAAGGTGTCGGGCGAGCTGCTGCAGACGATCTTCTACCCCGGTACGCCGATGCACGACGGCGGGGTGGTGATCCAGGGGGACCTGGTGGCGGCGGCGATGTGCCTCTTCCCGCTCACCAGCCGTGAAGACAGCCCGCGCCCCTATGGCACGCGCCACCGCGCCGCCATCGGCCTCAGCGAACTCACCGACGCGGTGATCGTGGTCATTTCGGAAGAAACGGGCGGTATCTCGCTGGCGCTGGAGGGCCGCTTGATCGGCAACCAATCAGTGGAGGCGCTGAAGGAGCAACTGCTTATCCTGCTGCAGCCGCAAGGCGCGGAGGGCAAGTGGTGGTTCTGGCAGCACACGGAGAAGCCCGCCGGGCCGGCGCCCAAGCCGCCTGTCTCCTCCGGGGAGGTGCACGGATGAGCAGCGAACGCGCCACGTTGATATTGGCCATCGGCATCGCCCTCTTCCTGTGGGTCTATGTGCGCGTGGTGCAGGAGTCGCCGGAACTGACCCGCACCTTCCGCGAGGTGCCGGTGATTATGGACGGCAGCCCGGCCGCGGGGCTGGAAGCCCGACTGCACGAGAAGAGTCGCACGGTGGATATCACCGTGCGCGGGCAGAAGGAGCGCGTGGACGGGCTCTCGGCGGGCGAGATCAAGGTGCGCACCGACGTGAGCGGCATCAGCGATACCAATACGCACTACGCGCCGGTGAAGGTGTCGCTGCCCGACGGGGTGAAGCTGGCCGGCAACCCGCCCACGGTGACGGTGATCGTCACCGCGCTGGTGCGCCAGACCTTCCCGGTGCAGGTCTCCTTCATCACCGCGCCACCCACGGGCACCACCATCGGCGAATACGTGCTGGAGCCGGAGACGGTGACGGTGGATGGCACGAAGGCGGCGCTGGAAGGCGTGCACGCGGTGATCCTGCCCGTGGACCCCTCCGAACCGATGAGTCACGCCCAGGAGATCCCGCCGCGCCCGGTGGGCGACGACGGCGAGCGCGTGTCCGACGTGCGCGTGCTCACCCCCACGGTGCGCGTGCGCATGAGTTCCTTCACCGGCCTGCCGCCCACCCGTCCGATGGCGGTGCACCCGCCGGTGCTGCTCGACGTGCCGCCGCACCTGATGATCACCCCGCACCTGCGTCCCGACGCGGTGACGGTGCACGGCGACCCGGCGCTCTTCAACGGTCTGCCCGCCTACCTGGAATGCACGCCCCTCAGCGTGGCGGGCATCCGCCAGAGCCGCACCGTCACCGCGCACCTGAAGGTGCCGCACGGCCTGACGGTAGTGGAAGGCGCCACGGTGCACCTGGACCTCGACGTGCACGCGCTGCCGGCCCCCGCGCTCCCGGCACATTGACAGGCGCCTACGGGCGCGGTATGCTCAGCACGATTCCCCCCGCTGGATGTACGCATGAGTGAACGGATTTTAAATAAGCGCTATGCGCTTGAAAGCAAGGTGGGCGAGGGGGGCATGGCCGTCACCTGGCGTGCCCATGACCTGCTGCTCAACCGCACCGTCGCCGTGAAGGTGATGCGCGAGCAGTTCACCACCGACCCGCACTTCGTCGAGCGCTTTCGCCGCGAAGCGCAGGCCGCCGCGCGCCTATCGCACGAGAATATCGCCGGCGTTTACGACACCGGCAGCGCCGACGGCACCTACTACATCGTGATGGAGCTGGTGGAGGGGATGGACCTGAAGCAGCGCCTGCGCCACGATGGCCCGTTGCCCATCCTCACCGCCCTCGATGTCGCCCGGCAGATCGCCGCCGCGCTGGACGCCGCCCACCGCAGCGGGCTGGTGCACCGCGACATCAAACCGCACAACGTGCTGCTCACCGCCGACGACAAGGTGAAGGTGACGGACTTCGGCATCGCCAAGCTCGCCACCGACGGCGAAGACACCGGCGTGATCATCGGCTCCGTGCACTACCTCTCCCCCGAGCAGGCGCGCGGCGAGGCCACGACCCCGGTGTCCGACCTCTACGCGCTGGGCGCGGTGCTCTTCGAAGCCCTCACCGGACGCACCGTCTTCGAGGGCGAAAATGCCATGGCGGTGGCGCACAAGCAGAACTACGAACGCCCGCCGTTGCCGCGCACGCTGCGCCCGGATATCCCCGCCCCGGTGGAAGCGATCGTCCTGCGCTGCCTGGAGAAGGACCCGCGCGCGCGCTACCAGAGCGCCGCGGAACTGCAGGCGGTGCTCACCCAGGTGCACAACCAGTTGTCGCAGGAGCTGACGGTGGTGATCCCCGCGTCCGTCGCCCCCCAGGCGATGGACGCCACCATGATCTACCGCAAGCCCGCCGGCGCCCCCGCCGGTATGCCTCCCGCACAGGCGGCGCAACCCGCGGCCCCGCCGCCGGAAGCGCGGCGCGGCGGGAACGGCGGCTGGGTCATCTTCTTCCTGTTTCTCATCCTCTGCGGCGTAGTGGGGTACGGCGCGTACCTGCTCGGTCATCCGCGGACCCCGATCGACCCGACGCCGGTCGCCGGCAAAACGGTCGTGCCCGACCTGGTGACCCAGGGGCTGACGGCGAAACAGGCGCAGGATCTCCTTACCATGCGCGGCTTTACCTACACCGAGGGCACCGAAGCGAGCAGCGTGGACGCCGGCAAGGTGTGCCGCCAGGACCCGCCCGCGGGCACCGAGGTGGACCCGAAGGACACGAAGATTCTCTACTGGGTGAGCGACGGCCCGCTGACGGTGACGCTGCCCAGCGTGGCCGGCATGTCGCGCGACGCCGCCGCGCGGGAGATCCGCCGTGCCGGCTTCAAGGGTACCTTCGCCGCGGATAAGAAAGAATTCAGCGATTCCGTACCGAGCGGCATGGTGTTGCGCACCGAGCCGGCGGAGAAATCCCCTCTCTCGCGCGACGCCGCGGTGACGCTGGTGCTTTCCAAGGGTAAGCAGGCCGACGTGGTGGTGAACTACCATCCCGGCGTGGCCCCCGATCTGGGCGTGGAGACGGACTACATCCGCATCGAGATGGAGAACCCCGTCGGCAGCGACCCGCAGACGGTGTGGGAAGGCACGGCAAAGCCGAAAGAACAGCTCAAGGATCAGCAGATCAGCCACCGGCCCGATCAACGCCTGGTGGTGCGCATGTACGCCGGCGTCGACGAGGCGAACCTGCAGAAGCAGAGCGAAGAGTTCTTCGGCCCGAAGCCCGACGCCACCCCCGCCGCGCCCGCCCCGCCGGCCGCCAAATCCGTGAAACCGGCCAAGCCCGCCGACACGCCCGCCGCCGCTCCGGGCGGCACGACGTAGGCCGTGGCACGGGCGGGATGGCCAATACCTGTCAAATAAGATCGCTTCGCCGTCCTGCACGCGGCCCTCATCCCCCGCCTTCGCTCTGCGGAGCTTCGGCGGACAGGCACGCCCTTCCCCCCGAGGGGAAGGGAGCAACGGGTGCTGAGGGCGCACGCAGGATGCGAGATTCCCACCCCGGTGCCCCTCTTCCCCTCGGGTGGAAGAGGTTGGGAGATGGGGGCCGCGTTTAGGCGGACGTACCATGCTTATCTAAAAGTTACTGGGCGGACGCCCCGCCACCATCCAAAATCTAAAATACGTTTGTGGCGGCGTGCCGCCAAGGACGTGCGTCGGCCGGCGCTTGCGTGGGCGGCGAGCGGCACAACCGGCTGGAATCGGGTATCCTTGCGCTATGCTGCCCTTTCGGGACTACAATCCGAGCCGCTCCTTTCCGCTGGTGACGATCAGCCTCATCGCGGTGAATGTCGCCGTCTACCTCTACATGTTCTCACTGCAGTTGCAGGGGGAGCACGTCCTCAACAGCTTCTACTACCACGCGGCGGTGATCCCGGCGGACTTCCTGCACGTGCCATGGCGGAATCACCACGTGCCGCCGCCCCTCGACCCGGTGTGGCTCTCTATTTTCACGGCGATGTTCATGCACGCCAGCGTGCTGCACATCGCGGGCAACATGCTCTACCTGTGGATCTTCGGCAACAACGTAGAAGACATCATGGGCCCGCTGCGCTTTCTGCTCTTCTACCTCCTGTGCGGCATCATCGCCACCGCCGCCTTCGTCGCCAGCGCGTATTACACCTACAAGGTGACGGGCAACCCTGACACCATCACCATGCCGTCGCTGGGGGCCAGCGGCGCCATCGCGGGCGTATTGGGCGCGTACCTGGTGAAGTTCCCCAAGGCGCAAGTGGATACGTGCGTCTTTTTCTTTTTCATCACCATCGTGCGGCTGCCCGCGGTGATCGTGCTCGCCTTCTGGTTTATCCTGCAATTGTTCAGCGGCGTGTCGGCGTTGGGCTCTGCCGGACAAGCCGCCAACGGGGGGGTGGCCTGGTGGGCGCATATCGGCGGTTTCCTGAGCGGGATGCTCTTAGTGACTGTTTTTGCGAAACCGGCGAAAAGCGGCTATAATACATATTATGATTAATGCGTCGTCCGGGCGGAGGCCGTTGCGGACGCGCCATCATGCAGGTGCAGGTTTTCGTGGATTTTTCTTCCTCTCAAGCGGCGGACTCGCGCGATGCCCTGACGGGGTTGTTAACCGTGTCAGGGTGGTTACAGACGCTTGAGAAGCAAACGATCGGCGAGCCGGGCGGACTGATCGCCCTCGACGTGATGGGCATCGGCGGCGTGAATCAGTCGCATGGCCGCGAAGCGGGCGACACGCTGCTGCGCACCCTGGTCACCCGCGCGCAGCACGCGCTGCCCGGCAACGCCCTCCTCCTGCGCGGCACGCGCAACACCTTCTTCGCCTGGCTGCCCGGCATCACGGGCATGGTGGCGCAGGCCTTCATCAGCCACCTCCGCCAGGCGATGTGCACCGAGGCGATCCCGCTGGCCAACGGCGAGCAACTGGTGCCGCGCCTCATCATGACCACGGTCTCCGCCGAGCCGGGCCACAGCGCGGTGCAGTACCTGCAGACGCTGGAGCGCGACCTGGTGCAGGCGCCCGGCTTCAGCGATGCCCCCCCCGCGCGCATGGCGCGCGCCGTTTCCGCCCGCGCCGCGCTGGAGCACAAGCTGGAGGCCATGCGTCTCTTCGGGCGCGACGGCTGGGTGGAGCAGATCCTCTCCCGCCTCAACCTGCCCGGGTTGCTGCCCGTCTCCGTGCTGCTGCTCGGTGCCCCGCAGGCGGGCAAAACGCGGCTGCTCAACAGCGTGGGCAGTCTACTCGGTGGGCAGCACCTGCCGCTGGCGCAGGTGACGTGCGAACCGAGCGACCAGAACGTACCCTTCACGCTGCTCGTCGCCATCATCTTCCAGTTCCTCACCGCCTACCCCGCGCAGATCCTGCAACAGCGCTTTACGGGCATCTGCCGCGCCAACCCGTGGCTGTCGGGCCTTTTCCCCGCGCTGCCCGCCTCGCCCTTCGTGCCCAAGCCGCCGGAGGACCATCAGCAGGTGCGCCATGGGCTGGAGGGGGTGATGATGGAACTCATCCGCGCCATCCCCCACGTGGCGATCGTGCACGACCTGCACCGCGCCGACACCGAGTCCATCGTCTCGCTGGCGACCCTGCAGGGCGCGGGCGGCCACGGGCTGCGCCTCATCGGCGGCGCGGAGCCGGAGGAAGGCGACACCCCCTCCGCGCTGCACCGGCTGGCGCGCGTCAACGGCACCACCGTGCTCACCCTACCGCCCCTCACCCAGGATCAGATGCTCAACATCCTGCGCGAGGTGGCGCCCGACGTGGCGCAGACCCAGGTGGCGGCGGCGCTCTTCAAAATTTCCGGCGGGCTGCCGCTGGCGATGGAAGCCACCCTGCGCTCCTGGGTGGAGGACGGCCAGCTCACCCTCACCGCGCGGGGCGTGTGGGAATTCTACCCCGACCGCGTGGCCGACGCCCCGGAAGCCGGGCTCAACGAAGAGGACGCCGTGCGGCTGGGCCAGGCCGCGTTGGCCGGCCCGTCCAAGCTGGACTTCCTGGCCGCCCTGTGGCGCACCTCCGGCGAGAACGCGCGCGGCACGGTGGACCGCGGGCGCGCCCTCGGGTATCTGCGCACGGTGGACCCGGCCGATCCGGATAACGTGCAATTTACCGATTCCGATCAGGCCGCCGCCGTCTCCATGCGCCTCACCGGCCAGCAGCGCACCGACGCCCACGCCTACATCGCCGAACTCCTCGAACGCGCCACCACCACGACCGCCGACAGCGGCGAGCGCGCCAGCCGCGACCTGGCCTACCACTTCAGCGCCGCCGGCGAGCTGGAGCGCGCCGCCCAGTACGCGCAGATCATCCAGTTGATGACCCCCACGCTCATCGCGCCGCAGGTGGCCTCCCTCGGTGGCACGCAGGACACCTGGGATATGCCGCCGGTGACCGAGCTGGCGAAGGAAGACGAGCCGCTGGTCATCGATGCCGCCATGACACTGCGCCTCGCGGGCGTGCAACTGCGCCTCTACCCGCCCAACAGCGAAATCGTGCGCCGCACCATCGGCGACGCCGTGACGGCGCTGGACAAGCTGTTCACCCACCGGCCCGCGCTCACCATTTCGTATGACGGCCACACCGTCGCCTTCGACGGGCAGGTCTTCCAGCGGCGCGACCTGCAACTGGTGCTCAAGGACTACCAGACGTGGATGACCGACGGTCACCTGCGCGCCATCGGGGTCACCGCCGGCATCACCGAGGAAGAACTCACGCGCTTCTTGCAGACGCTGACGATGGGCGAAGTGGTAGAGAACGACACCCCGTTGGGCGAACGGCTGATGGCGCTGAGCCTGGAGAATATCAAGCTGCTCGGACATGCCCTGCAGCATAACGTGAACGCGATGGGCGGCGGGGGCGGCGGCGGACAGCCGGCGTGGAACCAAGGCGCCCTGCCCCCGGGCACGGTCAACGTGCCGATGGGCCTGCCGCGCATGCTGCCGCCCGAGCTGCTGGGGGGCATCGGGCACCCCGGCGCCGAGAGTGCCACGACGCTGCCGCCGCAACTGCAGGCCTTGCTCAACGAGAGCAACGCCGCCGCCGTGACCGCCGATATGCGCGGCCAGAATCCGCCGCCGTTGAAGTTGGACACCATGAGCGCGGACGAGTGGCGCGAGCTATCGGGCATGATGTCGGAGGCCAATGCGCGCGCGCGCCGCGTGGTGATGAACGGGCTGGTGCGCATGCTGCGCGAAGCGCCCGCCGACGCCACCCCGCTGCCCAGCGCGATGGACGGCATGCTCACCCAGCGCGTGCAGCAGGAGATGGACACGCAGGTGCTGCGCGAGACGCTGCAGGCCACCGAGCGCCGCATGGAGGGGATGACCACCCAGCACAACTGGGAGGGGATGTCCTCCCTGCTCGACACGATCCGCCGCCGCCTGGAGCGCGAGACGAATCCCGAGGTGGTGACGCAGCTCAACGATACGCTGGATCATATCGGCACCGACACCGCGATGCGCGGGCTCATCGATGAATCGGTGCAGCAGCCCGACAACCTGGAGCGCGTGCGCCGCGTGGTGTCGCAGCTCGGGGGCCGCGCGTTGCGCCCGCTCATCGCCGCGCTGAAGAACGCCACCTCCATTCAGGAGCGCGCGCGGCTGATGCAACTGCTGCGCGAATTCGGCAACATCGAGCTGCCGCTGCTGCTGCAGGAGCTGCGCGAGAATAACCCGTGGTACGTCTACCGCAACCTGTTGCAAGTGCTGGCCGAGGTGGGCAACGAGGACGCGCTGGGCGCGGTGAGCAAAATGATCCACCACGCCGACCCGCGCGTGCGCAGCGAGGCGGTGATGGCAGCGGTGCGCATCGCGCGCGAAAAGGCCGCCCCGTACCTGCTGGAAGGGATGAACGACGACGTGCCGGACGTGCGCGCCCGCGCCGTGTCGCTGGTGGGCATCTGCCCGCAGCCGAATATCGAGGAGCAGGTGCTGCGCCTGCTGCAGCCGCGCATGGGGCGGGAAGAGCCACCCGGCGTGCAACTGGCCGCCGCCCTGGCCCTCGGGCATTTCGACACCGACAGCGCGCGCGACGTGCTGCTGCAGATCCTCTACCCGCGCCTCTTCTCCCCGTACCGCAAGAAGAGCGACGACGTGCGCAGCGCCGCGGTGGCCGCGTTGGCCGAACACCTGGAGCACAAAGCCGTGCAGCACGGCATTCAACAGGCCACGCGCGACCGCGCCTCCATCGTCCGCCAGACCGCGCAACGCATCTGGCAGCAGCACCTAATTTACATTTCGACCCAGCCCATGGAGTAGCCCCACCGCGGCACGGCGTGCCGCTCGACCCGGACCGGATTGTGTCATGAAACTCGGACTTCACGCCTATTCACTCCTCCTGGCCGGCGGCCTGCGCGACTACACCCCCGTGGGCCGCGGCGAACTGACGGCGGAACAACTGCTGGAAAAGGCGGCGCAATATAAATGCACCGCGGTGCAGCTCGCCCGCAAACAGCTCGGCGACAGCGACATGGTCACCCTGGCGCGCCTCCGCGGCAAGGCGGAGGAGCTGGGGCTGCTGCTGCACGTCTCCACCAACCTGCCGGAGAGCGAGCACCTGGTGGATATGATCCACGCCGCGTACAACCTGGGCGCGCCGCAGGTGACGGTGAGCCTCTCCCACCTGAAGGGCACTATGCAGCAGCGTCAGAAGGTGCTGGAGCGCCTGCTCGCGGAGCTGGACAAGGCGATCACGCGCGCGAAGAAGTATAAGATCCGCCTCGCCTTCGAAAATGGCCGCCACACCGCCTCCGCCGACCTCGCCGCGCTCGTCCAGGCGGCGGAAAGCGAGTGGGTGGGCGTGTGCTTCGACATGGGCAACGCCCTCACCGTGCCCGAAGAGCCCGTCGCCGCCGCCGAGACGCTGGCCGGCGTGTGCTTTAGCGTGCACCTGAAGGACGTGCAGGTGGTGCGCAGCGACATGGGCGCCACACTGGTCAACTGCCCGCTGGGCGACGGGGTGATCGATATCACCGGCGTGCTGCGCGTGCTCAAGGCGCGCAAACCCGAGCTGCCCGTCTTCCTGCAGACCGGCGCCGAACGTATCCACGTGCCGGTGCTCGACGACGTCTTCCTGCAGACCTACCCGCGCATCACCGCCCGCGCGCTGGCCGCCCTGCTGCGCCGCGGCGCCATGCCCGCCCCCGACGCTGACACCCGCTTCCCCTCCGAGCGCCACGCCCCCGAAAAGGAAGTGCTCAAGTGGGAAGAAGACCGCCTGAAGCGCAGCCTGAAACAGGCGCAAAAGCTGATGGGCACGGAAAGTCTGACGCTGGCGCTGTGAGCTTCCGCAGGGACTGTCCCGTGGCGTATCACGCGAGGAAGCCGCCCATTTGCTGCGCCTGTCCGGCACGTACATTCCGCTTTCGACTTCTGCAGGGGCTGTCCCGTGGGCTTGTGTTGCTGACCAACGCTACGGGACAGCCCCTGTAGCCTGCGGAGGCGGTTCTCCTGCACGGGTACGTTTTTTAGGCGCTCCGTGCTCCTTCACGCCAACGCGACGGGACAGTCCCTGCAGGTATGCCTCTCCGCCCCCCAAATATGCTATAATACCGCCCGGTTTGTCATCTCTCGGGAGGTCTGCATGTCGTCCGTACCCATCACGCTGGATTACTCGTATCTGCTGCCGGAAGTCACACCGGCGATGATCGCGGCCTGGCAGCCGCAGGTGTCGCTGGCGCACACGCAATTGCACCAGGGCAGCGGCCCGGGCGCCGATTTTCTCGGTTGGCTCGATCCGCAGGCGATGATGCCCGCGGCGCAGTTGGCGGAGATCGCCGCGGTTGCGGCACGGCTGCGCGACGCGGCGGACGTGATGGTGGTGGTAGGCATCGGCGGGTCGTACCTGGGCGCACGCACCGTCATCGAAGCCCTGGCCGTGCCGGATGCCCCGCAGGTGTGGTACGCCGGGCACACGCTCTCCGCAGATTATACGGCCGCGCTGCTCAAAGCGCTGGAGGGGAAACGCTTCTGCATTAACGTGGTGAGCAAGTCCGGCACCACTACCGAGCCCGCGGTGGCCTTCCGCCTGCTGCGCGACCAGCTCGTGCGCCAGGTGGGCGCCGAGGCGGCGAAGGGGCTCATCGTGGCCAGCACCGATCCGGTGGGCGGTGCGCTGCGCAAAATGGCCGGGCAGGAGGGGTACACCACCTTCCCCATTCCCGGCAACGTGGGGGGGCGCTATAGCGTGCTGACCGCCGTGGGCCTGCTGCCCATCGCCTTCGCCGGCGTGGACATCGCGGCGTTGCACGCGGGCGCGGTGGACGCCGCCGCGGCGTGCGCCAACGATGCACTGGAAACCAACCCCGCCTACGTCTACGCCGTGGCGCGCAACCTCCTCTACCGGCAGGATAAGAACATCGAGCTGCTGGCGGCCTTCGAGCCGCGGCTGCACTACCTGTCGGAGTGGTGGAAGCAGCTCTACGGCGAGAGCGAGGGCAAGAACAACATGGGCCTCTTCCCCGCCAGCGTGGAATTCACCACCGACCTGCATTCCATGGGCCAGTGGATTCAGCAGGGGCGGCGCGACATCTTCGAGACCTTCATCAACATCGCCGGCGGTCTGCCCGTGGTGACCATCCCCACCGACGCCGACAACGCCGACGGCCTGAACTTCCTCGCCGGGCAGTCGGTGGACGCAGTGAACCGCCGCGCCTTCCAGGGTACCGCCCTCGCCCACCGCGACGGCGGCGTGCCCAGCATGACCTTCACGATCCCCACCCTCACCGCCCACCCCGTCGGCGCGCTGCTCTACGCCTTCGAAAAGGCCTGCGGCCTCAGCGGCTACCTCCTCGGCGTCAACCCCTTCGACCAGCCGGGGGTGGAGAGCTACAAAAAGAACATGTTCGCCCTGATGAACAAGCCCGGCTACGAAGCCCAAGCCGTCGAAGTGCGCGCCAAGGTGGACGCCCGGCAGGGGAAGCAGACGGTGGGGTTCTAGGGACGGAAACCGCAGATTAAGGCGATTTTTGGGCCGGGTGCAAGGTCGTGATCCGAACAGGTGGATTCTTGGTCACCGTTTGGAAAGGGGCGAGAGCCCGGCCCGAATATCAGGCAAGCGGGAGACCTACAGCACTGTTTGGAAGTCCCTAACCAGGCGCCGCCGGGTGTGCAGTGTAAGAAAACAGTGTGTTTTCTTATGAGGTCGGCGGCAGCCCCGCGCCAGGCAACGGTGCAGTGCCCATGAGTGATTTTCCGCACAGCGGATGTGGGGAATCACCCATGGGCACAATCATTTCCACCCGGGCGCGCGACTGCCGTCATGCTTCCAAACGGTGCTGGCCTGCTTACCCCTCCCTGCAGTCGAGCCGGGCTCTTAGCCCCTTTCCAAACAGTGACCAAGAATCCACCTGAGCTGTTGTCGCCCTTCTTATTGACCCATCTCTCTGTGCAAATCTGTGAAATCTGTGGTTTCCCCGTCCGTTCCCTACTCCGCCGGCATATCGCAGCACAGCACGAATCCGTAGCCGTCGGCGTCGCGGAAGAGGGTGCTGACGGTGACGCAGAGGGCGCCGGTGGCCAGCGAGATGTACGGCGTGGTGGTGTATTTGTCGATGCTCGTGTTGGCGAGCAGGTAGAAATATTCCTTCGCGGAGTGGTCGTCGCCGGCGCAGGCGGGGTGGTACAGCGGGCTGACGGACGCTATTTTGTGCGGGTTGAGCACCGTCTCCGTCGTCTGCACCCCCGCGCCGTTAAGCACGTACAGGCCGTCGATGAGCGGGAAGCGCGCGCTGCACGCCGTCAATACCTCGTCGAAGCGCTCGCGGCGCACCACGGCGAGGGCCTGCGCCACCGCGCGCAACAGTTGATCGTATTCATGGTGCCGCGCGCGCCGGTCGCGAATGCGGCGGATCATCGCCTGCTGGAAGGCCGTCGTGGTGTGGCGCAGCGGCTCCATGACCTCGGCGAGGACGGGCTCCACCTCTTCGGCGGGTTCGGCGAAGAAGAACCCCTGCAGCAGATCCGCGTCCAGCTCCAGTGCGATGAGCGCCTCCGCCTCGCGTTCGATGCCCTCCGCCACCACCTGGGCGCCGATCTGGTGCCCCATGGTGACGAGCGAGGCCACCACCACCTGCTGGCACTCCTCGACGTCGATGTCGCGCAGCAGCGCGCGGTCGATCTTCAGGATATCCGGCTTCAGCAGCGGGATGCGTCCGAGGTCGGAATGCCCCATGCCCACGTTATCCAGCGCGATGAGGAACCCATAGGCATGGTAGCGCTCCACGAACTCCTGCAGCGCGCTCAGGTCGCCGTTGCGCGCCTCGTTGATCTCCACCACCACGCAGCGGGGGTCGATGCCCAGCCGCTCCGCCGTGCTCACCAGGTGCGACGACCCCACGATGCCGGGCAGGATGATGTCGGCGGCAATATTCAGGAAGCACAACCGGCGCGGATCGCGCTGGTGCAACGGGGCGAAGCGCTCCAGCGCGGTGAGGCGGCACTGGCGGTCGAGTTCCAGCGTCAGCCCCTCCATCGCGGCGTTCTGAAAGAGCAGCCGCGGCGGCACCAGCTCCCCGGTGTGTCCATCCACGCCGCGACTCAACGCCTCCAGCCCGACGACGCGGTGCTGTTTGACGGAGACGATCGGCTGAAAATGCGTGGTCAGGCATTCCAGCCCAAGCACGGCACTGATACTGGGATATTGAGTTTTCGACCTGCGCATGGCGTTTTACCCACCTGTAGCGTACCGGCGCTGTATTTCCGCGGCGTTTCGCCATGTTACAACCTGCGACAAGCCGCCTGGCACCCGCGTGGCTGGTCATAAAAACATGCGTGTGCTATAATAATGCGTACTTTCCTCGCACACGCGGGGCAGGAGTCGCCTCCGGCGGCGTCGAAAGATTAACGATAGAAAACGCTGTATCTGGTGTGCAGTCACGCGATTCCACACCACCGGGACCTATCCCCCTGCCCCCTCCCTGCAGGGAAGGGGTGGTTCCCGATAACACTACAATCACATTACCCCCCTCCCTGAAGGGAGGGGGCTGGGGGGTAGGTCCCCGCATAAGGAGCCGGCATGTCCGACGATTCGTTAATCGCCCGCGAGATTACCGACGTATCCCTCGTGGACGAGATGAAAGATTCCTATCTCCGCTTCGCGATGAGCGTCATCATCAGCCGTGCGTTGCCCGACGTGCGCGACGGCCTCAAGCCGTCGCAGCGGCGCGTGCTGTTTGCCATGGGCGAACTCAACCTCAACCCCGGCGGCATCACGCGCAAATGCGCGACCATCGTCGGGGAGTGCATGGGCAAATATCACCCGCACGGCGACGCGTCGATCTACGACACCCTGGTGCGCATGGCGCAGGACTGGAACTCCCGCTACCCGCTGGTGCACCCGAAGGGGAACTTCGGCTCCATGGACGGCGATCCCCCGGCGGCGATGCGCTACACCGAGGCCAAGCTTACCCCGCTGGGCGCGGAGCTGGTGGCGGATCTCGAACACGACACCGTGGACTTCATGCCGAACTTCGACGAGACGACGAAGGAGCCCACGGTGTTGCCGGCGGCCTTTCCGAACCTCCTCTGCAACGGCGCCAGCGGCATCGCGGTGGGGATGGCCACGGAAATCGCCCCGCATAACCTGTGCGAAGTGATCGACGCCTGCGCGCTGCTCATCGACCGCGAGGGTGACGTCTCCATCGACGAGTTGATGCAGGTGCTGCCCGGGCCGGACTTCCCCACCGGCGGCCTCATCCTGGGCACGGCGGGCATCCGCGAGGCCTACACCACCGGCAACGGGGCGTGCACCATGCAGGCGCGCACCGTCTTCGAACCGTCGGACAACGGCAAAACGTCCATCGTCGTTACCGAGCTGCCGTTCCAGGTGAACAAAGCGCGCCTGGTGGAGCAGATCGCCGAGTTGGTGAAGGATAAGAAGGTGCAGGGCATCAGCGACCTGCGCGACGAGTCCGACCGCGTCGGCATGAAGCTGGTCATCGAACTCAAGCGCGAAGTCAACCCGCACGTGGTGCTCAACCAGCTCTATAAGCACACGCCGCTGCGCAAACGCTTCAACTTCAACATGGTGGGCATCGTACAGGTGAACGGCAAACCGGAGCCGCACACCCTCACCCTGCTCGATATGCTGAATGAATTCATCCAGCATCGCCGCGTGGTGCTCACCCGGCGCACCAAGTTCGAGTTGAAGCAGCTCCGCGAGCGCGCGCATATCCTGGAAGGCTACCGCATCGCGCTCACCAACCTCGACGCGGTCATCAAGCTCATCCGCGAGAGCCGCAACCCCAGCGCGGCGCGCGAAGGCTTGATGCACAGCTTCCAGATGAGCGAGCGACAGGCGCAGGCGGTCCTCGACTTGCAATTGCACCGCCTCACCTCCCTCGAGATCGAGAAGATCGAGAAGGAGTACCTGGAGATCATCAAGCGCATCAACTACCTGGAAGACCTGCTCGCCAATCCGCGCAAGCTGATGGCCGAGGTGAAGAGCGAGCTGCTCGAAACGCGCAAGCGCCACGGCGACGGGCGCCGCACGCGCATCCGCCCCGAAGAGGCGTCCGACCTTTCCATCGAAGATCTGATCGATGAAGAGGACGTGATTATCACCATGACGCGCGACGGCTACGTGAAACGGCTGCCCATCGACACCTACCGCACGCAAGGTCGCGGCGGCAAGGGCGTGATCGGCCTCACCACGAAGGAAGAGGACACCGTCGAACACCTCTTCGTGGCCAACACGCACAGCTACCTACTCGTCTTCACCGACAAGGGCAAGATGTATCGCTTGCGCACCCACGAAGTGCCGGCGTCGAGCCGCACCGCGCGCGGGTCGAACATCATCAACCTGGTGAACATCGAGCCCGGCGAGCAGATCACCGCGGTGCTCAACGTGCAGGCCTTCACCGACGACAAATACCTCTTCATGGTCACCGAGCGCGGCACCGTGAAGAAGACGGTGCTCAGCGACTTCGAGACGCGGCGCACCGGCGGGCTCATCGCGCTCTCGCTGGAAGAAGGCGACGCGCTGCGCTGGGTGAAGGTGACCGACGGCCAGCAGCACATGGTGCTCGCCAGCCACGACGGCATGTCCATCCGCTTCGACGAGAAGGAAGTGCGCGCCATGGGCCGCACCGCCGCCGGCGTACGCGGCATCGAGCTGCGCGAAGGCGACCTGGTGGTCGGCGTGGCCATGGTGAAGCCCGATTACGACCTGCTCGCCATCACCGAACGCGGCTACGGCAAGCGCACCCCGCTCACCGAGTACAAGGTGCAGCACCGCGGCGGCATCGGCATCAAAACGGTGCAGATCACCGAGAAGAACGGCCCGCTGGTCGACTGCAAGGTGGTGGCGGAGAAGGACGAAGTGCTCTTCATCTCCACCTCCGGCACGGTGATCCGTTCCAAGGTGGCCGAAATCCGCGAAACGGGCCGCTCCGCCCAGGGCGTCCGCATTATGCGCATGCTCGAAACCGTCACCATCGCCGGCGTCGCCGTCGTCGTCACCCAGGAAGAAGTGTCGGACGACGTGGAAGCCGCGACGTAGGTAACGGGGTACAGGGAACAGCAGGGCCGGGTGGAGATTTTCCACCCGGCCCTGTTTTTGGTAGGGCTGTTGATGGTTTGGAAGCCGGTAACTTTGGAGTGCGGCAAGCATTGCCGCTTTCATTTGTGCCGGTCTGCCGCAGCGTTTCGCGTGTGTACGGATTGTGTGATCTGACGCAGCCAGCACACTTCTTCATCCCATGCCCTAAAGGACATGGCTACCCGATGAAGCTGGGTGAACCCGGCTGAGGAACGGGGAGCGCGCTTCAGCGTGCTTGATCAGGTAGCCACGTCCTTTAGGGTGTTGACGAGGAGCAAGGCCGGCTCCACAATATCACGCAATCCGTGTAGCAGGATGGTTCAGATGGTCGAATCAATTGAAAGCGGCAATGCTTGCCGCACTCCAAAATGGCTGCTTACATCGCAATCTCATACTGATCCCACGCCTCGCGCTGCACGAAGCCGTTGCGGGCGTAGAACCGATCCGCGTTGGCTTGCGAGCACCAGAGGTCGACGAGGGTGATGCCGTGGGCGCGTTCGCGCAGCAGGGCGGATTGGATCATCACGCTGCCCAGGCCGGCGCCCTGGTAGCGGTCGGCGATGCGGATGGGGCCGAGGAAGCTGATCGTCTCGCCGGGATTGCGGCAGAGGGCCACAAAGCCGGCCAGCGCGTCGCCGTGCAGGGCCAGGGTGATGTCGTCGGGGCCGTAGATGTGCGCCATGTCCAGGTCGAGGAAGGCGGTTTCGATGAAGGGGTGCGGCAGCGGATCGATCTTCGATTGCAAGTCGAGGACCCAGAAGGGCGTGCCCGCGGCGGCGAGCAGGGCGTCGTGGTAGGCCGGCGTGTAGGAGACGATGCGGAACCCGTCGGCGGCAAGGGCGTGCAGGCGACCCGCGGCGTAGTCGGAGAGGACGAACTCGTCGACGGGCTGGTCCATCGACACCTCGGTGTGCACCAGCGTGCCGCCGTGCGCGCGCAGGAGGCCCACGGCGTCCGTCCACGTGCGGTCCACCCCCGGCCAGCAGGCCAGCGGGTTCATCGGGTTGGCGCTGGCGCAGAGGGTCGTTTTGCCATAGCGGCGGCCGAATTCCGCCACCCGCGCCAGCAACGTGCTGCCCAGGCCGCGGCGACGGAAGGCTTCATCCACGAGGAGCAGGCTGAGGTACACCCCGGCCAGGTCGTCATCCGGTGTAATGGGCGTCAGGCGCACCGCGCCGAAGGCGAAGCCGACCACCGCGCCGGCGCTCTCCGCGACGAACAGGCCGTCCTCGCGGAACTCCGGGTGCCCGAAGAACTGCCGCGTCACCTGCTCCGCGCGGAGGGTGGGGCAGTAGCGCGGCGCCCGCGGCGTCATCACCCGCGCGTAGAGCGCCAGCACCGCCGGCAGATCCTCGTGCTGGAAGGAACGTATCACCACATCGGTCATCGCAGCCTCACTCTCCCGCCGACACACCGGCGAGCACATCCGCACTATTCAACAGCGTCACCCCCTGCGCCTGCAGGTCGGCCAGCGCCCGCGCCACGTCGCCGTGGTGCAAGTCCACCCCGCGGCAGCCGTCCACGATCAAGTAGGTGCCAAACCCCAGGCGGCGGGCGTCGAGGGCGGTGAACTTCACGCAGTAGTCCGTCGCCAGACCGAGAAGATATACCGCCGTCACGCCGTGCGCGCGCAACAGCGCCTTCAACCCGGTGGCCTGCCGCTGCCCGTTGTCAAAGAACCCGCTGTAGCTGTCGATGCCCGCGTCGGTGCCCTTGCGCACCACGTGGGTGATGCGCGTCGTATCGAGGCCTGGCGCAAAGGCCGCCCCCGGCGTCTCCTGCACGCAGTGCACCGGCCACAGCATCTGTGGCAGTCCCGCCAGCTCGATCATCTCCCCGGGAACACGCCCCGGGTGGTTGGCGGCAAAGCTGCCGTGCGCCGCCGGGTGCCAATCCTGCGTGGCCACCACCAGGTCAAACGCCGGCAACAACGCATTCGCCACCGGCACCACCCCGTCCCCCTCCGGCACCGGCAGCGCGCCGGTGGGGAGAAAATCGTTCTGGATGTCGACCAGGATTAAGGCGTGCATCATTCATCCTTTCAATACGGCGGGCAGAGTCGCCGCAAACCATGGTACAGCACAATGAGCAACACCGCCAGGTTGCGCAGCAGCAACCCCGGCCACCAGTACCCGGGCGGTCGGAGCACGTCCCCTGTGGCGAGATGGCAGGCTAGGCGTTCGCCCAACAGGCGCATCCAGCGGGTGGTTTTCGGCCATTCCGCGATTCCCCGCACCCAGGCCTCCGGGATGGCCTCCGCCCCCAGCGTCGCACCCATCAGTCCGCCGACAATGGCTCCGGTGGTATCGGCATCGCCCCCGAGTGTAATCACCGCCTCGAGCGCCTGCCGGAAATCATGCGGATACCGCAGCCAGACGTACAACGCTACCGGCACCGTATGGTTGATGAACCCGCTGACGCCCTCTGTGAGCCCCAGCGCCTCGGCAAAAGTGTCCGCCGTCGATCCCTGCGCCAGGTGGCACGCGATAAGCGCCAAGGCGTCACGCAGTTGCGGATCGTCCACACGTTGCTGCCAGTCGGCCAGCAACGGCGCCGGATCGAGCAGCGGTCCGTGTTGCGTCCCCGCCCGTGCCGCTTCGGCGATCAGCCATGCGCCTTGCATCGCTCGCGGGTCGGTATGCGTCATCCGGGTGGACACCGTGACGAACTCACTCAGCGTCTCCGGTCCGAAAGCCCACACTGTCCCGAGCAACGGCGCGCGCATCGCCGGGCCGTTGCCGGCCGAAAACACCCCGCTGTGTGCCGGTGACCACCCCAGCCAGAGCTTGATGATCGCGCGGGCTGTCGCCAACCCGATCCCGGCGGGAATCCCCAGTAACCACAGGCGCATCTTCCAAGCGAGTACCTGCGCGAAACGCGCGGCATCCCCTTGCGCCGCCATCACCGCTTCGGCGACCATGATGGCGTGTTCCGTGTCGTCACTCACCAGACCATGCCCGAAGAGCAGCTGATGTGACAGGGGCGGCGCACCGAAGATGCGCGCCGCCCGCCGGCGCGACAACCCTTCACGTGGCAGACCAAGGGCATCGCCGACGGCCATCCCGAATAAACAGCCGATGATCTTGCTGCCGATCTCCTCTTCGCGCGCGGTCGTCATGGTCGCTTTTGCTCTCACTTCGGTCGATGCGCCCGGTACCGCGTATCCATGCGAGAAAGCAGATCGCGCGCATCCGGCAATTCGCGTGGTTCCGCGCTCGGTTCCTCCCACAGTTTCACGAGATCGCGGATGTAAATGTGATCAGGGTCATCCGCATCTTCATAGCGCCGCCCACGGTCTTCCAATATGCCAACCTGAATCAACTCGTCTACCACTTCATCCGTCACCTCGCGATATTCTGTCAGATCGTCACGCGAACCCGTCGGAAAGGGCCATTCGCTATATGTATCGCTGACGAAAGCTACGTGATCGCCGGAGTGCATGAGGAGATACCACGTGGTGATCGCCGCCGGCACGGAATTCCCCGCCAGCTCCCGCGCCTTCGTCCCTTCGACATGCAGGTACTGCACCCGTTCGCGTTGCGTGAAATTTACCAGCTCGAATCCGACGCCCATGGTCACCCTCCTACAGCTCGAAATTGAACCCTCGCTCCGTCAGCGCGCGGTACTTCGATTCGTCGAATTGGTACAGGCGCGCGGCGCGGTGGGGGACGTCCTGCTCTACCTCATCGAGTTCGCGGAGCAACTCCATGGCGAGGATTTTTTTGCGGAAGTTGCGCTTGTCCAGCGGGGTGCCGAGGATCGTCTCGTACAACCGTTGCAGCCCGGTGAGGGTGAACTTTTCCGGCAGCAGTTCGAAGCCAAGGGGCTGGTAGCGCACCTTGCCGCGTAAGCGAGCAAGGGCCACGGCGAGGATGTGTGCGTGGTCGAAGGCCAGCGGCGGCACGGCGTCCACCGCGAACCAGGCGGCGCGGGTGGCGTCAGTGGCGGCGGCGAGGGCGAAATGCGCGGGGTCGACCAGCGCGTAGTAGGCCACGCTCACCACGCGCTCGCGCGGGTCGCGGTCGAGGGCCCCGAAGGTGTAGAGCTGCTCCAGGTACAGGTCGGTGACGCCCGTCTCCTCGCGCAGCTCGCGGCGCGCGGCATCGTCCAGTGTCTCGTCTACGTGCACGAACCCGCCCGGCAGCGCCCACGCCCCCGCGAAGGGTGCCAGCCCGCGCTGAATGAGCAACACCTGCAGCGCCGCGGCGTCATACCCGAAGACCACGCAGTCCACCGTCACCGCCGCCCGGGGATATTCGTAGGTATACGGCATGGCTCACCTCGCCCGCATTATAGTGTTGCTATTACACTATGTCAATAGGGGCGAAAACAATTTGATGCAGATAGGGAAGCGTGCCCCCTCCCCCCATCACAGGATGTTACGGGGGGAGGGTTGGGGTAGAGGGGTGACCTGATTTACGCCACGTACATCGCCAGCGCGCCCCGGAACGCCTCGATGGTCGGCGTGAGGCCGTCGTCGAGGGAGATGGTGGGTTCCCAGCCGAGGAGGGCGCGGGCGCGGGTGATGTCCGGCTTGCGCACCTTCGGGTCGTCGGCCATGAGCGGCTTGTAGATGATGGGGCAGTCGGCACCGGTGATAGCCAGGATGCGCTCGGCGAGCTGGCGGATGGTGTATTCCTCCGGATTGCCGATATTCACCGGGTCGGGGATGTCGCTCTGCACCAGGCGCAGGATGCCGTCCACCAGATCCTTCACGTAGCAGAAGCTGCGCGTCATCTCCCCGTCGCCGTGCAGGGTGATGGGCTGGCCGGTGAGCGCCTGATAGACGAAGTTGGGGATGGCGCGGCCGTCGTTGAGGCGCATGCGCGGGCCGTAGGTGTTAAAGATGCGCACGATGCCGGTGTTCACGCCGCGGTAGCGCCGGTACGCCATGGTGAGGGCTTCGGCGTAGCGCTTGGCCTCGTCGTAACACGAGCGCGGCCCGACGGAATTTACGTTGCCGTAGTACGACTCCGGCTGCGGGTGGATCGACGGGTCGCCGTAGACCTCGGAGGTGGAGGCGAGCAGGAAACGCGCCTCGTGCACCCGCGCCAACTCCAACATGCGATGGGCACCGTAGGAGCCGGCAAAGAGCGTTTCGAAGGGGTGCTCCATGTAGTCCACCGGGCTGGCCGGGCTGGCGAAGTGCAGCACGTAGCGCACCGGCAGGTCGAGCGCCAGCGGTTCGGCGCAGTCCTGCTGGAAGATCTGCAGGCGCGGATCACCCTTCAGATGCGCCAGGTTGTGCAGGTTGCCGGTGATGAGGCTGTCGATCACCACCACGCCGAACCCGCGCGCCAGCCAGGCATCCGTCAGATGCGATCCGAGAAAGCCGGCCCCGCCGGAGATGACGACGTAGTCCATGTGGTAAACTCCCTCATACTATAGACGGCAATCGGGGAGAGAAGTTTCCCGTGCCGGGCGTTGATTGTGTGGAGAACTTCCCGACCACTCTGCCGTCGCCCCGTCGACGCCGGCCATGCTCATCCCTCACCCGATCACCTGGGCGATCACGCACTTCAGATATTTCGTTTCCGGCACGCCCAGCAGCACCGGGTGGTCGCGGGCTTGCAGGCGCTGCTCCAGGATGCGCACCGGGCGGCCCGCGTCGGCCATCGCCTCACCGAGCATCTGCAGGAAGGCATGCTCACCCATGTGGTAGGAGCAACTGCAGGTCACCAGCACGCCCCCCGCGGTGAGCAGGCGCAGCGCGCGCAGGTTGATCTCCTTGTACCCGCGATAGGCGCCTTCCAACGACGTTTTGCTTTTGGCGAAGGCGGGCGGGTCGAGGACGATGGTGTTGAAGCGCTCCCCGGCGCGGTCCAGCTCGCGCAGCAGGTCGAACACGTTGGCGCGCACCACGTCCACATTCTTCATATCGTTGCGCGCGGCGTTCAAGCGGGCCAGCGCGCAGGCCTCGTCGGAGATGTCCACTGCCAGCACCTCGTCCACGTGCGGGGCCAGATGCAGCGCGAAGCCGCCGGCAAAGGTGAAGGCGTCCAGCGCGCGGCCCCACGCGTAACGTGCCGCCGCCGCGTAGTTCTCGCGCTGATCGAGGAAGGCGCCCGTCTTTTGCCCGCCGAGGATCTCCACCCCGAAGGTCAGCCCGTTGAGCTGCACCGTCACTTCGTCGGGCAGGTCGCCGGTGAGCAGGCGCTTCTCCAGCGGCAACTTTTCGTACTGGCGCACGTGGGCATCGTTGCGCACGCTGATGGAGAGGGGATGGTACAGCTCCTCCAGCAGCGACACCCAGGTGTCGAGCAGCCGGTCGGTGCCCTGGGAGAGGGTTTGCAGCACAAAGTGGTCGGCGTAGCGGTCGACGATGAGCGAGGAAAGCAGATCGCCTTCGCTGTAGATCACGCGGTAGGCATCCGTGTCCGCCACCACGTGCTGCCGGTGCAACTCCGCCTGCCGGAAGCGGCGATGCCAGAATTCGCGGTCGGGGACGGGCCCGGCAGGCGCGCACCAGCGCAGCGTGATCTCCGAGGCGTCGCTGTAGAAGGCGTAGCCGTAGTCGTGCCGGCGCTCGTCGGCCAGCGCCACCAGGTCCCCGCCGACGGCCCCACCGCGGTCGAGCACGTCGGAGGAGTAAATCCACAAGTGCCCCCCGCGCAACCGCTTGATGCCGCGGGAGGAGATGGTCATGACAGGTGTTTCAGCCATGCGTGCGCTCATTTGCTAAACAGATTGCCCGTGCCGGGTAAGAAGGAGGCGGTAAGCGGCAGACCGGGTGATGTCCTTATCATCCCACATTCGGGGGGAAAATGTCGAGGGGCGGGGGAGAAAAAGCGCGTCAGTGCGGCATCATGCTCCAGATGACCAGCGGCATCAGGAGGATCCCGATAAGGAAACTCGCCAGGTTGGCCCCTACGACGCTGGGGATCAGCCATTCCGGCGGCATCCATTTCCCGTAATAGCGCATCGCCAACGTAAAGAAGATCGGCTCAGTCACCAGCGGCAACACTTCCGCCCGCCAGGTAAAAATGGTAGCCAGCAACGTGGTGAGCGGAAAGGTGACCAGGTGGATAAGCAAGAACGCGACCAACGACTGCTTCCATGTGAGGAATTCGCGGAATGCATAGCGGATTATCAGGTATTCCACACCCAACGCCAGGAACGCGATCCACGGAAAGGGGTTGTGTACGGTGGGTACAAGCACGAGGAAGGGGCGTTCCGGAATCTCAATCGGATTCGCCACCGCCGCCGCGGTCGTCAGGAGCATGATCGCCGGGAAGAGCAGGCGCTTCATCGGGCAACTCCTTTGCGCTCGGATAATGAATTATACCATACGCTCGGTTCCGCTAACAGATCGCTGCCGTAGGGTACGGGCGCCGTCCCGTACCGGTCGTCACATTTCTATGCCGATGGAGCCACGGGAAAAGGTCGTCGACCACCTTTGGGAAGGCGAGCGTACCCGCGAGCCGCGAGCGGGTGAGCCGGGAATGCGTGCAGAAACGGCCTGTGCGTGAACACCATTTCCACGCCCAAGCCGTCTTCTTTTTCGTGCACGGATGCCCCCGCACGACCCCTATCCCCGACGCGGAGAAAGGGGGGTAACAATGTAGAGGGTCGTCAGCCGATACCTGAAATTCCAAGCCTAACCGCAGGTACAGAAATAAGCCGCGCTTGACGTCCTTCCTCCCGGTGCTCCCCTTTCTCCGCGCCGGGGAAAGGGGTTGGGGGATAGGGGTCGCGTGGGCGAACCGTAACCGATTATAGCGGCGTCCTGCGCGTGTGCATCCCCTATTTCCCCACCGTCACCTTATCCAAATGCCCGTCCACAACGTTCTGCGGGACGCAACGGAGTTCGTGGCGGCCGGCGGGGAGGGTCACGTCGCCGGCGAGTTGCAGCACCACCTCTTCGCGGGCGGTGCGCGGGGCGCCGCCGGAGGGGTTGCGCAGTTCGAGTTGCACGTCCTTCTCGGCGGTCGCGGTCGGGGTGAGCGTGCCGGCGGGCTTGCCGTCGAGGTAGACGTCGAAGTGCAGCGGGCGGCGCTCCTTGGGGATGAGCGTGTCGCGCAGGTTGAGGATATCCTCCCATTGCGCCTGCCACATCGGTTTGTGCTCATTGTAGCGGAATTGCCCGTCGGCTACCACGTGCGTGATGCCTGCGGTGGGCACGTCGATCTCCACCGCCACGGCGTCGGAGAAGCGCAGGTCGGGCATCAGGAAGCCCACAGTGGCCGTCTCGATGTACCCGTCGCCGTCGCGCTGGTAGAGCACGTACTGCGTCTGTTTGAAGGTCGCCGGGATGGCGGTCGCCGCGTGCACCACCGGCGGCAGCGCGGTGACCTGCGCCGGCGTGGGGGGCAACCCGGTGGGGAAGGCGATGGCGAAGGGCTGCGCCGCCGGGTTCACGGTGAGGCCGTGCGCGGTGAGCTTGCCGACGCGCGGTCCCTCCGGCGCGCCGCCCACGTGGAATTCGCGCCACAGCGCCGCGCGGCTCGCTTGGATGCCCGGGGTGAGCCGGTCGGCGGGTAAGGCCGTCAGCGCCGGGATCGCCGCGCGCAGGCCGTCCACGTCCATCGCCTGCACCACCACCGCCGTCACGCGCGGGGCGAAGGCCCACGGCACGCCCTGTACCACCGCGCGCCCCGCGCCGGGATAGGCGGCGCTCGCCTGCGGCCAGAGCACGCCGGCGGTGCCCAACGCGGTGGCCAATGGGTTGGTCACCACGGCGGCACCCCGGGCATCCTGCAGTCCGGCCAGCTCGAGCAGCAGCAGCGGCTTGCCGCAGCGGTAGCCGCTGAGCGCGCTGTACCAGTCGTTGCCGTTCACGGTGAGGCGGCTGATGCGCCCGATCTCTCCTCCGGCGTCGATGCGCGCGTTCTCCGCCGC
This sequence comes from uncultured bacterium, assembly GCA_903928345.1. GTDB lineage: Bacteria > Armatimonadota > Hebobacteria > CAIYQO01 > CAIYQO01. Next base: position 42,211 of record CAIYQO010000011.1, read on the forward strand.
CTGTGCGTCGGTGAGTTCATAGGCCAGCGTGTAGGTGCCGACGACGGGCTTGTCGCGGATCTCCACCGTCACGCCGCGCTTCGCCAGCGCCGCCTGCAGGTCGTCCGCCACCGCGCGCAATTCCGCCGCGCGCGGGGAGTCGAAGAGGGGCAGCACCACCGTGGCGCCCTTCGCGAGGACGGCATCGATGGCTGCGGGCTCGCGCACCACGACGCGGTCGGTTAGTGCTTCGGTGAAGGCGGGCGCTTTCGTGGCGGTCACGGTAATCGGCAGGGAGGCTTCCTCGCCGGTGAGCTGGCAGCGCACGGCGACCGCCCACGTCCCCGCGGGTACGTTGGCGGGCAACGGCAGCGCCAGGGTGAAGGCCCCGGTGCGGTCGGTGGCGCGGTACAGTTCGGTATACAGCGCGCCGTCGGGCCGGCGCACCGCCAGGTGGAAGGGGATCACCCCCGCCAGCGGCTGCCCGGCGGCGTCGAGGAAGGCCACACGCAGCGCCAGCGGCTTGCCCGGCGCGACGGTCTGCGCGGCGGACAGGTCGATCTTCGCCAGCGGACGGGTGAGGACGGCGTAGACCCGCGCGGTGGAATGGGTGAGGTCGCAATCCACGGTCGGCATGTTAGGATTCGCGGGATACGTCAAATTGAAGGAGAGGGCCTTCTCATCCGTGCAATCATACAGCGCGGTATGCGCTTTCGGTTCACATAACGCGATTGGCGGGGCAAGCTTTTCGCTGAGCTGCACCCAGTCGGCTTGCGTATGCTGGAAGGAGTCGTTCACCGCCACTACGTACTTCGCATCGCGGCCCCCATCGATCTGCAGCAGGCTCACCTGCGTCGCGGCGCCTTGCTCGGATGCGAGCAGCGCGTGCCCCGTGCCGCCCAGCGCCTTGCTGAACGCCGCCGCCAGCGCGGGGTGCCAGCGGGCGTACAATATGGCGTCGTTGTCGTTGCCCACCATGTTCGGCGCGCTCCAACTGTGCGGCTTGCCGGGGATATTCGTCGGGAAGGTGTACCCCAGCGGCGCCGCGCCGGGCAGCGTCACCGTGGTGCCGCCGTCGACCAGCAGGCGCCCGCCGCCCCTGGTGAAGGCGGCGAGGGCGGCCAGCACCGGCGCGGGGGGCGGCACCGTCTGCCCGATCACCACCAGCGCCGGCAGCGAGGCCGCGCGCCCGGCCAGCAGGTCCTCTTCGCTCACGAAGCATGGCGTGTAACCCAATCGCGTCAGTGCCACCAGCGCCTGGTATTCCGGCGTACCGAAGCCCATCGCCAGGTATTGCCGCCCGAGCTGGGTGCGCGAGAAGAGGATGCCCACGCCGTGGTCGCCGTGGCCGTTGACGGCCAGCGCGGCGAAGCGGTCGAGAAAGTCACGCGCGGCGCGCACGTCGGCCTCGCCGATCTTCCCCTTGATATTCTCCCACCCCGACTGCCCGTAGTTCATGCCACCGAGCAGGTTGCTGAAGCCCTCCAGCGCGAAGCCCACGCCTGCGCCGCCGAAGGCCAAATCGTGCGCCGCCACGCGGGTGAGCTTGCCGGGCACGTCCGCGCAGCCATGCACGGGGGCCATGGCGTTGCTGATCCACGTGGGCTTCTCCCCACGTCCCATCTCCAGCAGCGCGCTGGTGAAGAGCCACTGGTAGGCGTAGTCGGGGCCGCCCACCTGGTCGTTCCACGTCGTTTGATACTGTAAATCGAGCGCCGCGTAGGCGGCGGGGAAGTATTGCCCCGCCAGCGTAGGCGCATGGTCGATCTGCACGCTGGCGGTGTGGCGTAGCGAGGGGTCTACAGCGCGCAGGTTGGCGCCGAAGGTGGCGTACGTTTCGCCGTACAGGCCCATCAGATAGCGCGACCAGGCATCCAGACGCGTTTCGAAGGCCGTGCGCTCCGCAGTGGGCATCGGTTTGGCGTACTTGGCGATCTCCTCCAGCCAGCGTTTGGTGGGCAGGTCGATGGCGGGCGCCATCTCCGGGTGGCCGATGGAGACGAGGTAGGCGATGTATTCGGCCATCGTCACCGGCGGCAGGCCGGTGCGGCGGGTGAATTCCGCCAGCTTCCCCGCGTCGTCGCGGTCGATGTAGTGGCGCAAGGCGTCCGTTTTGTCGCCCCAGCCCCAGTAGATCAGCAACCCGCGCTTGCCGCCCACCGCGTGCCCGGTGGTGTCCCAGCCGTAGAGAAAGCCGCCGAAGTTGGGGTAGCGCCCGTTTGCCTGCGCGGTGAGGATCATGCGCTGGCTCATCCCGTCGCGCTCCGCCGGGTTGGGACCGACGGGGAAGAAGCTGGTGGGGCGCGTGTCCGGATTCACCAGCAGCAGTGCGCCGGTGCGTGCCATGGCGTCCAGATACCCGGCGCGGCCCATGTCGGAGGCGCCCAGCTCTACGCAGGCGGTCAGCCCGCTGTCGCGCAGCGTCTGCGCGGTCAGGTCGCTGCTCCACGCGGCGCGCGGGGTGGCCTCGTCCTGCATCGACCCGGCGGATTTGCGCAGCACGCTCGTCAGGGTGAACCGCTGGCCGGTGGGGGTACCGTTCAGCTCAAGCGTATAGTCGCCGGGCGCCAGCGCGTCGGTGTGCAGCCACAGTGCGCCGGGTTTGCCGTGGAACAGCGCCACCCGCCCGTCGCCGTTCACCGCGTCGAGCTGCAGCGGCACGTCCGCCGCCACCCCGCTGAAGCCCAACGGCACCGTCTCCCCGATGAAATACGCCGTGCGCTCCAGCGGAAACACCACCAGCGGCGCCGCCCACAGCACCGTGCCAGCCAGCACGCTCAACACACACGCCAACACCCGCAACCGCATAAGGAACTCCTCGCAAACAGGGATGCCAGAGTATAACGTGTAAGCAAGGGGGCGTAAAGGCGGGTAGCAGGGGGATGTCCGTGGGGCTGGCGTGTAATCGGCCCCGGAGGGGCGGCGTATTATAGCCCAGGGCGCAAGCCCTGGGATCAGGTGGCGTTAAAGATAAACCCGCCCCGGAGGGGCGGCGCAAGGCCTCGCGGCGCCCCTCCAGGGCGCGAAATATATCTTTGGACACGGTTCCCAGGGCTCGTGCCCTGGGCTAAAATACGTTGCCCCTCCGGGGCAAAAGACGGTCGATTTCGAGCACGATTCTACAGCGCCAGCACGCCCTGCTCCGGGTTGGGGGCGGGGCGGGCGCAGAGGGTTTGCAGGCGGGCGGCGACGGTGAGCACGTCCACCGATTCGGCGCCGTGGTCGATCAGGCTGCGGTAGCCGGCGTCCCAGCGCGGGTCGTCCCACGGGGAGGCGAGCACGGGGATCTTCGCGTGGCGGGCATGAGCGGCGGCCGCCAGTGCGCCGCCGGGCACGCCGCTCTGCACCACCCATACGGCGCAGGCCAACTCGGCGATCCAGCGGTTGCGCGCCAGCAACGTGCGGCGGGTGACGGTGGTGGCAGCTAAAAATGGAGAGACCAGCGCGCCGCGCCCGGCGATGGCCTGCGCGAGGCCCAGGTGTTCGGGGGGATATAGCGGCGCGTCCAGCCCGTGACCGAGTACGGCCACGGTGCGCCCGCCGCCGGCCAGGCACCCGCGATGCGCGCCGGCGTCGATGCCCAGCGCCAGCCCGCTTACCACGCCGATGCCCGCCCGCGCCAGCAGTTTGGCCACTTGAAAGGCGGCATCCGCCGCTTCCGGCGTGGGCGTGCGCGTGCCGACAATCGCCACCAGCGGCCACGGCACCTCGCCGCGCACCGCCAGCCCGCTCTCCACATCCGCCCCCGCCACGGTCATTCCGCCCTCGCTTTCTCCGCCCACGGTAGCATAAGAACAGGCGTTTGTCAAGTGGAAGAAGTCAGCGTTTCGGGGATAATTGGAGCGTGTGGAAACGGGAGGAAGGTCGTTGGTCGGTCAGGTGTGAAGATGTAGCCGCAGGCTTCTGGTCTTTGCGAAGTGTTTCGAGTAATGGTCTGCGTGCTTACCGTTCACCCTGTAGGGTATGGGCGCCGTCCCATACCTGCCCGTCGCAATTATCATCCGATGGAGCCAACTGAGAAACGATGCGACCACTTTGGGAGGGCGAGCGTCCCCGCGAGCCGCGCGCAAATGAGCCGGGATCGATACAAGAAGACGGGCTGGGCGTGTGCATGGGTCTCACGTCCAGACCGCCTGTTTGTCATTTATGGTTGCCTCGCACGCGGCTCGCGGGGACGCTCGCCCTCCCAAATATATCGACAGCCTTTGCTCGCTGCTTCAGCGGAAGAGGAATGCGGCGACCAGGCATGGGACGGCGCCCATGCTCTACGGGCCGCAAGCACGTTTCTGCTACCAGAGCCGCAACCAATCGTCAAAGAGCTTTAGCCTGCGGTGCGACCTGCGCGGGCTAAAGCCCGCGGCTACATTTCCCGCTTATCGGACCACCCCCTACGGTTTCAACTGCAGCCCGAGTTGGGCGAAGTAATACCGGCGTTCGGTGCCCAGCCAGCCGTCGGCGTTCGTCGTGCCCACGGCGGTGGTGAGGAGGCTGTTGGTGTGGTAGACGATCATCAGCGAGGTGATGGGGTCGGTTTCAGTGAGGCTGCGCGTGCGCATTTGCCATTCGGCGGCGAACTCCACCGCCTCGCCCACGTGCACCTTGCCGCCGAGGAAGGGCCGCACGCCCTGCTCGGTCCCGACGCCGTCGTTCAGATATGTGTAGCTGACGCCGAGGGTGAGGCTGCCGTACGCGGCGACGGCGGTGTCCGCCAGGTAGGCGACGCGCTCCTGGGTGGCGGTGCCGGGCCAGTCGGGCTGGCTGGGGGCGTCCAGCGTGGCCACCCCGAGGCCCAGGCCGTTGGTTTCGCCGTCGCCCATCAGCAGCACCTTGGCGTTGAACCCCCACCAGGGGCGGTCATCGCGTTCGTACAGGGCGCCCAGCTCCCCCCAGCGCGACCCGGCGACAGCGCGCACGTTCAGTCCGCGCGTGTTGGGGGTGTCGAGCACCCCGACGGCGGTGTCCACCCACGCCGGGGTGGGCAGCGCGTCGGGCAGCACCACCATCCCGGTGGGGCCGGTGAAGGTGGGCAGCGCCCGCGCCGGCAGCAGCGCGAGGAGACAGAGCCCGATGAGCCACGTGCGGATCGGCATGGCGCCCCTTCGAAACTCTCTTTTTAGAGAGTTTCCTAACGCACGCCGACTACCGCCCGCGCGGGCGGTAGTGGCGTGCTTGTCACCCGGGACGCGCGGTCCGCGGGGTTACTGCGAGAACGACAGCCCGACGAAGGCGCTGTGCTCACCCGAGCCCAGGAAGCCGACGGAATTCGTCAGGCCGATCTGGCCGGAGAAGACCGGCGAGAAGACTTGCCGCGCGCCCAGCGACAGCGTCGTGCGCTCGTCGAAGGAGCCGGTGTCGAACTGCACCTCGCCATCGATCTGCGTGCGCGGCCCGAGCAGCAGTTGCCCGCCCAGGAAGGGCCGAAGTCCGGCGTCCGAGTCGAGCCACGTCAGGTTGGCGCCGAGGGTGCCGTAGAAGGTCACCCCGGTGGTGCCGCTGAACGGGAAGGGCCGCGTGCCCGCCACATAGAGCTGTTCGCTGTTATTGCCGTTCGTGGCGTGGAAGGCCGAACCGCCGACCGCCCAGTTGAACCCCAGCGGGGTGAGGGGCACCTGATACTTGGCCGCCAGTCCGTAGTACGAGTCGGAGCCGGCGCTGATGGCGCCGCCGACTTCCAGGTGGTTCGTGATGCCGTACGCCGCGCGCCCCACGACTCGCGTCGAGTCGAAGAAGAGCACGTCGGCGGCGGCCGAAAAGTTATTCGCGCCCACGGTGTTGGCGTTGGGCAAGCTGATGATGCCCGTTGCGCCGTTTAAATTGACGTACGCCGGCGCGGCGGACATCGCGGCGAGCACCGCCGCCATCATCCCGAGTGACCACAGCCTCTTCATGCTGCACCCCTTTCCGTCAGAACGGATGGGACCCCGGCGGGGCGGTCGCCCCTCCGAGTATACGAAGGGGCGCACGCCCTGTCAAGGTAATCCTCCACTGGAAAGGATGCCGCAAACCGAGGGCTGTCACACGTGCGGTATGGGCGGTTTTGCGCGCAAGGGCGGTTAATGGCGCAGCAGTGCGAAGACGGACATAATGCCGAGCTGACGCAGCGCAATGATGCCCATCAGGATGCAGGCGGCCAGCAGCACCACGCGGGCGAGGCGCGGGCGCGTGCGGTCGACGACGGCCAGCGCGCCGAGGATGACGCCGACGAGGCAGACTTTGTACGCGGTGATGCCCACCGCGCCGCCGACGTGCAGCGCCCACAGCGCCAGCGGGTTGCCTTCGGTGATGACGGTCGCCTGCACCTGGCGCACGGTGGCGACCAGGTCGGCGAGCGAGAGGAGGAGGAACACGACATACAGGTTGCCGACCGGCACGGTGTCGGCCCAGGTGTCCCAGAAGTAGCGCGGTGCGGTGGCGCGGACGTCCGTCTCCATCGGCATACCCTCCTTGTTATCTATGCTATTCCCGTCCCTCGGTCAGGGCAAACCCGCCAACCCCGTCCCGCCGCTTCCCTTGACAGCGGAGGAAAAGCGTGTAAACTTAAGCGCGGTAATCGCTCTCTATGTGAAGGACCGATTTCATTCATTATACGCCGAAAGGAGCCGCCCATGCGCAAAGGGTTCATCCTCATCGAACTCCTGGTCGTCATCGCCATAATAGCGATTCTCGCCGCCATCCTTTTCCCCGTCTTCGCCAAAGCACGCGAAAAGGCCCGCCAGACCTCCTGCCTGAACAACCAGCGCCAACTGGTAATGGCCTTCCTCATGTATGCGGGCGATCACGACGAATCCCTCCCCGACGCCACGACCGCCTGGGGGGCGATCAACATCGACAAAGGTGTGCTGCGCTGCCCGACCGACGCCACGCTGACCAACGCGTATCTGTACAACAATCTGTGGGCGGGCAGTTCGCTGGGCCAGTTGCCCGACCCCTCCACCGCCATGCTCACCATCGACGGCAAACACGCCGCCTCGCCGCAGGACACCCTGTACCTGGCCACCTACGACAACATCGCGTATGACGCGACCGACCTGAAGGCGCGCCACTCCTACAAAGCCACGGGCGGCTACCAGATGGGCTGCGCGGACGGGCACGTGGAGATGACGAACACCCCGCCCAGCATGTCCGGCAAGACCCAGGTGCCCTCGGTGGTGCCGCTGGCGAACATGGAGCTGTGGTATAAGGCGGACGCCGGCGTCGTCGGCTCGGGCGGCAACGTCACCGGGTGGACGGATCAAAGCAGCAAAGGCAACAACGCCACCGTCGGGGGCGGCACCATGAGCCTGCAATCGCTTAACGGCCACCCGTACGTCGACTTCTGCGCCGGGTGCGAGCCGGTGGTCGGCGGCAACTACCCGGTCAACTACCTCAAGTTCACCACCATCTCCACCATCCGCTCCGTCTTCTTCGTCTACTACGACAGTTGCTCGGTCGGGGTGGAATACTCGGGCATGATCCTCGGCGATCCCACCAAGTTCGACTTCTGCGGCGACCGCAATTGGTCGGCTCCGGGCGGCAGCCTGCTCAATCAATACACCAATCCCGCGCTGCGGGAAGGCACCATCCGCGTCAACGGCGTGCAGGTCGCGCTCAACGCGGGCGTGCCGGTGGTACCCTACAGCCGCACGCCGCGCTACTTCTCCCTCGTCAGCGTGCCCTCGAACACCACGAACGTGCCCGCGGGGTATTACGGCACGGCAAACACCACCGGCAATCTCACCGCGACCGACATCGGCACCGACCGCGGACAGGACAGCCTCTACGGCCGCCTGGGCGAGCTGATCATCTACTCCGCGGCGCAAACGCCGGCGCAAATCGTGCAGATCGAGGGATATTTGAAGACGAAGTGGGGGTTGTAGCGTCCCGTTGCAGGAAGCAGACACAAAAACGCGGGCGGCCGAGGGCCGCCCGCGTGGTGCATTACCAGTGCAGGGTCAATGCGTGTCGTAGAAAGTGGTTGCCGCGAGGTTGATGGCGTCCAGATTCGTCAGTTCCACCGTGGTCTGCATCCGCTGATCGGGATACTTGCGCTCCCACTGCGGCCGCACCAGCAGCAGCGGCGTCGGACTCAACTCCGCCGCCAGTGTGTCCAGATCCGTGATGATCGAGACCTTTTTCCGTGTCCGCCCCATAACTCGCGTCCTCCCGACCCCCTCAGTATAGAGAATGTCGCCCGACGGTGCAAGAGCGGGGGAGTGAGGCGTGACGCGGTACTTATCGTGCCAATAGGTTCACCACCACCTCGCCGCCACCGAAAAGGCCGCCGCTATAATGAAGCTTCAACGTGCGGCTGTCCACCTTTGCCTCGAAGCCGATATTGCCCTCGACATGCCCACCCGGCGAGAGTTGCACATATTCCAGCCCGTCCGCCAGGCCCATAATCCAGGATTCGGTGCGTTGCGTGCCCGTCTCGTCTTCCAATCGAAAACCGAGAGGATTGACCGGCAGTGTGTCGCGTCCGGTATTGTGGATGACCACGTGGACGACGACGAATTGATGGTCGCTGCCGGTCGGGTGCACGTAGGAGTTCGGGCTGTGATAGGGCGCTTTCACCTCCGTCACCGTCAGAGTATGGTTTTTCAATGTGATGGTATCACCAACTTTGTAAGTCTGTGACGATGATGTGGTCAGAGACGATGAGGGTGTGGAAGGCGATGATGGTGCCACGGTGTGGTGGCCGCCACTCGCGGCGATGATCATGAAGAAAAGGAGGAGATACACGCCACCGGCGATGAGCCACCCCAGGTTGCGCGGCGGCGTACCGGCGGGACGGGCCTTAGTTTCCGTCACCAGCAGCGGAATGCCGATCACCAGCCCGAAGCAAGTCAGGCAGAGCAGGATGGCGAAGGCTATCACCCAGCCACGCGACCGGCTGCGCGTTACCACTGGCGGCGGCACTGTCGGCGTCGTTGTCAGCGTCAGCGCGGCACCACAGCGGGCGCAAAAACGGTCCGTCGCTGCGACTTCATAACGGCATTGCGGGCAAAACATCTCGTCCCCCTCCTGCGATGATCCCGTCACCCTTCCACCACCACTTGCCCCGGTACCAGCGCAACGTGGACGGAGACTGTTTCGTCGTAGAAGGCGTGCGGGATTGCGAGAATATGGCCGCCAGATGTGTATTCAGCATGATATACGCCACTTATATTTTTCCACGTCGGGTATGTGACGAAGTAGTTGACTGGTATTCGGATCAGCAAGAAACCTAGTGCAAAGGAAAGTTGCCCGTTACTAAACTTCACCACCCATCCGGCACCTCCTTCAACAGCCCCGGGTCCACCGGCGTCCCGTGCACGTACAGCGCGTAGTGCAGGTGGGGGGCGGGGGTGAGGCCGCTGGTGCCGACGTGGCCGAGGAGGGTGCCGGGGATGACGAGGTCGCCCTCTTTGACGGCGAAATCTTCCAGGTGCAGGTAAAGGCCGGCGACGCCGCCGCCGTGGTCGAGCACCACGGTGCGACCGTGCAGGGTGAGGGGGCGCGCCAGCGCCACGGTACCGGCGGCGGCGGCGTAGACCGGGGTGCCGCGCGGGGCGGCCAGGTCCAGGCCGGCGTGGCGGCCCACCTCCTTGCCGTTGCGCAGGCGCTGCGTGCCGTAGTCGGTGGTCAGATCGCCCGCCACGGGGCGCGCAAAGCCGCCGTGCCAGCGACGCGGGGTGACGCGGTTGAGGGCGGTGGCGATGAGGCGCGTCTCGCCGCGGGCGGCGGGCGCCGCGTACTGCTCCTCCTCGCTGGGCCGGCTCAGGCGCTGGGTGGGGAAGGCGCGCTTGGTGATGGTGAAGGCCGTGCGCGCCTCGCGCGTGCCCTCGTCCGTCTCCGCCTCGACGAGCAGCTCGTAGCGGCCCGCGGGGGCGTCGGCGGGCACCCCCATCACCACCTCCCACTGGCTGCCCAGGCGCAGCTCCGGTGGGTAGCTGAATTCGCCGTGCTGCACGGTGATCCGGTTGGCGCCGGGGGCATCGACGAGCAGAAAGGCCGTGCCGCCCTGCGGGACGTCGGTGGTGAGGACTTCGAGGATGAGGGGGGCGTCGTTGGCGCGTGCGGGCCGCGTCCCGGGGGACAGCAACAGGCCCAGCGTGACGCCGATGACCAGAAGCGGGATGCGGGCTGTAAATCCGTTGAACCGCATACGGGATTATAGCTTCGCGGTCGTGGGGGAGAAGTCCTGTTTCCGTGACAGTTTGCCGCGGCGAGGGCGTCGGAAAATACCCTGGGACCGAGCAGTTTACGTGTGGAGGAGAGAGTTGCGGGCGCCTTGGGTGGTGGCACCTTTACTCGGCCCCAGGGTACGACGAGGCATATCCAACACACTCAGTATAGCACCGGCTTGGGGGAGGTGCAAGGGGCGTGGAAAAGTTTCCCGGTTTATTTTTCACGGGGAAAACATCTGCTCGCCCCGTTATGTTAACCGTATAAAAACGGTAACTTTCGTTATACGTGTGGGAAGGGAATTATCGCGAAGGCTGACCGCGCCGCGGCGGAGAGACCCCGGCGATACATCTTTTCACCGGCGGGAGCGGTGGCGCCAGGAGGTGCGCATCTCCCGGCTCCACACCAGGGGGCGGGCGGTGTTGAGGGTGTCCAGGGTGGCGCGGTAGAGGGCGTGGGCGGCCCAGGCCTCCAGCGTGCAGAGGGCCAACGTGAGGAGGATGAGCCGCGGCAGGTTGTCGCTGTCCACCATGAGCAGCATGTAGAAGAGCATGGACGGGTGCGCCAGCGTAAAGACGGTGACGGGGCTGACCCGGGCCAGGCACCCGCCCAGCACGCCGAGGAGCACGAGCAGGAGCATGCTGCCCCAGGTGAGGCCGAAGACGCGCCAGTAGGAGAGCACGCGCCCCGTGCCCGCCGACGCGGCGAGGCCGACGGAGAGGACGAACCCCGCCACGACGATCCAGAAGACCTCCAGGTGCAGGTACGCCCCCGTCAGCAGCACGGAGCAAAGCGCCAGCCCCACGCCGAACAGCACGAAGGTGAGCCCGGCGGCCGTGACGGTATTCGGCGCGCGCAGCGAGAGGTAGAGCCCCAGCGCCCCCTGCACGAGCGCGGCGTGCAGCAAGAGCAGCAGCGCCCAGAGGAGATCGCCGGGGGTGACGCCGCCGAGTACCGCCACGATGGCGAGCACGGGCAGGTTGCAGACGAGCAGCAGCATCATAAAGGCCAGCGCGGCCAGCAGCTTGCCCAGCACGATGTCGGTATTGGTGAGCCGGGTGAGAAACAGGCTGTCCAGCAACCCGCGCTGGCGCTCCCCGGCAAAGGCGCCGGCGGTGAGGATGGGCAGCGCCAGCGTGCAGACCGCGCCCTCCAGCATCACCAGCCCGACGAAGACCTGCCGTCCGACCTGGGGGTAGATCGCCGCCGCCTGCGCGATCGGTGTCCGCGCCGGCCAGAAGACGAAGAGCAGCACCACGCAGGCCAGCGCGCCCAGCCCGGCGGATGCCGCCATCAGCGCCGGCGCCCGCCACCCGCGCAGCAGCGTGCGCAGCTCCTTCACCAGCACCGGCGAATCGGCCAACGCGCGCACGCCTGCCGTCAGAGCTGCCCAGCGCTTTCGCATATAGCGGCATAGTACCGTGAAGGGTAGCGAGGGGTCAATAAAAAGTGTAAGATAGCCCTCCGAACACCAAGCGTCTCATTTTTCGCCATCGTTGCGTCTGCGTTGCCCACGGGGGAGCGCGCGCGGCGGGAACGACGAGAGTAATGGCCGTCAGTCATCACAGCAGCATGCTTGAGCCGTCCGTCGCCGTGGCCCGTGCGGTGAAATACTCGTACGGGCAGGCGATCATCGGCACGGTCTACGGTGCCGTGAACGGCGGCATGTTCATCACCGGCTACGCCCTCAAGCTCGGGGCGGACAACGTGCAGATCGGCCTGCTCACCAGCGTGCCGATGCTCTGCGTGGTGGTGCAGTTGCTCTCCTCGGCGCTGCTGGAGCGCGGGGTGAGCCGGCGGACGATGACCATCGTCGCCTCCCTCCTCAGCGTGCTCGGTTGGGTGCCGGTGCTGCTCCTCCCCGCGCTGTGCGCGCAGCCGGCGGTGCGCATCGGGGCGCTCATCGGCCTCATCACCCTCATCACCGCCTTCGGCAACATGGCCGGCAACGCGCGCTGGAGCTGGGTGGGAGATCTGATCCCGGCGGCGTACCGCGGCACCTTCTTCGGGCGCACCACCATGTACGGCGGCATCGTCGGCGCGGTCTTCGGCCTGCTCGGTGGGCGCTTTCTGGATGTCGTGCAGGCGCGGTCGGTGAGTGCCTTCACCTGGCTGTTTGCCTTCGGGGTGGCGATGGGGCTGCTCTCCACCGCCTTCTTCCTGCCGCAGGCCGACGTGCCCGCGCCGCCGTCCGACGGGCATTTTCGGGCGCTGGTGCGCGCCACCTTCGCGAACAAACCACTTATGCTGGTGATGACGTACGCGCTCTTCTGGTCGCTGCAGGCCATTGCGGCGCCCTTTTACGCCACCTACATGCTGCGCGACCTGCACATCTCCTACTTCGGGCTGGGCGCCGTCTCCACCGTGGCCACGCTGACGATGCTGCTCTCCTCGCCCTTCTGGGGTCGCGTGGTGGATCGCTATGGCTGTCGGCCCGTGCTGGTGGCGTGCACCGGGGCGCTGGCCCCGCTGCCGCTGGTGTGGATCTGGCTCACCTCGGCCCGCGCGGTGTATTGCACGCTGCCGGTAATACACCTGCTGGTGGGCTTCGCGAGCGCGGGGATTATCGTGGCGCTCAACACGTTGATTTACAAGGTGATTCCCGGCGCCGGGCGGGCGGTGCAGGCGGCGGTGTATTCGGTGATCGTCACGCTGGCCGCGGCGCCGATGCCTGCCTTGGGCGGCCACCTGCCCGACTGGCTGCACGCGGCCTTCCACCTGCCGCCCGACCTGCGCTACACCTTTTACGCGCAGATCCTCGCCGTCACCGCCGCCACCCTGGTCGCCCGCCACATCCACGAGCCCGCCGCCCGCGCCACGCGCGATCTGCTGACGCGGCTGCCGGGACACTTGTTTCGCCCGCGGACGTTGGCGGGGAGTGGGGCGGGGGCAGTATAAGGGTCAAGTGTCCGGCCCGGAATTGGAAATTTCGGGCTATGTTCGAGTGTCTTTACGGGATACGTGGTGTATCGTCAGACGATCTAGGATGTTTATGCCATAATGGCCTGAAAGTCATTTCGTCTAGGGTCAGATAATCATTCCCATTAATAATGCATACTGAATTAGTTTCATGCATCGAGACATACAATAAGTTAGTTTTAGGATTTACGGATATCTTTGCTGGAATACCTTGTTTCGATACAGAGACTGTAACATTTAATTTGCCACTCATACCGTCAAATACATATACCTTCTTTTCTTTATAACTGCTAATGAAGACTTGATCTGTAACAGGATTGATCGCAATGGGGTATGCGCCTTTCGCCAATGCTATCTTCATAATTACCGTATTCTTTATTCCGTCAATAATATACAGGTGATTGTCAAATGTTGTTGCAAACACTCTATTCGTGGCTGGATTGAACGCAATTGCAAGAGGCAGGCTTCCCAATTGAATTGGCGCAATTGTAACACTTGACTTCTCATCGAACACAGCGATTTCATTATCTACTGCAAAATAGAGACGTTTTGCAGTAGAGTTTACTGCGATGCACATCGTGTTATCAGGCGCATTTTTCATGCGTGATACTGCATGGGTGTTTGCATCTAAGATGCAAGTATTTACCTCGTTAGCTCCAGTAAGTAGATATAATATGCCTGAGTCTGGATTTGCAGAAATACCAAATGACCGGTTTTCCATTGGTATCTTGTTACAGATAGTGTTAGTTTTGATATCGATTATTGATACATATTGATCAGGGTCTTCATTAGTTACGAAAACTTGCTTCAAATCGGGTATAAGTGCTAAATGATTGGGATGGCCGCCGACATCAATTGTTGCTAGAACTTTATGCTCATGGCCATCAATAACACTGACTGAACCAGAAGAATAATTTGTAACGTAAATTTGTGATGTACCCTCATCGACAGCAATCTCGCCTGGACTATTTCCAACCGCGACAGTCGTTATAATTGCATCCTCAGGGAGAATTGGATGATTATCTATTTCCGGCCCTGCAATCGCTATAGTACTCGTAATACAACATGCAATACAAATACACATCAAAATAATAGCATGAAATTCATGCCATAGTCCAGTACGATAATTGATTCTCATATGGTCTCCTTATCGCGACTAACCTTCCAATACAGTTCGGGCGTCCTTGCGGGACGCAAGGGGTCAGTCCTCCCCCCGCCGCCGCCGTTTGATCTCCCCGTGCTGGCGTTTTTCCTGCAGGCGGGCCTCTTTGCGGGCGCGGGAGATGCGGGTGGGTTTGCGCGGGGTGCGCGGGCGCAGGGCGTGCTGCAGCAGCATGACGAAGCGCGCGGTCACGTCCTCGCGGTTGCGATACTGGCTGCGGTACCGGTCGGACACCACGTGCAGCGTGCCGGTGCTGTCCAGCCACGAGTGCAACTCGTCGAGCAGGCGCGCGCGTACAAACTCATTGAGGCTGGGGGAGCCGGCCACGTCGAAGAGCAGCTCCACCTTCGTCTCCACCTTATTCACGTGCTGCCCCCCCGGCCCGCTGCTGCGCGAGGTGCGAAACTGCAACTCCGCCCGCGGGATGGACACGCCGGGCATGACGACGAGGGCCGGGCTTTCGGGTTGTGCAAAGGGTTGGTCTACCATGACGGGGAGTATGATAGCATACTTTGCCACGCGCGGCATTGCACCGCTCCGTATGCTTTGCTACACTAGCCCGGATGATTCACGATCTATAGGACTGCCGGGCTAGCTGAGGCATTATTCGAAATGTTATGAATAATGCAGGCTAGCGACAAGTGAGGACCCACCCATGCAAATGGCTCCCTGCGGCATCGACTGCAACAATTGTGACCTGCAGCCCGAACAGTGCGACGGCTGTCATACGCGCAGCGACCACCAGTGGTGCGGCGACTGCGCCATGCGGGTGTGCTGCATCTTCGAGCGTGGGCTCGACCACTGCGCGCAATGCGACGATTTTCCCTGCGCGCACATTGCGGCCTTTGATGCCGACCGCTGGCCGCACCATTCGGCGGCGGTAGCGCATTTGCGCGCCTTGCGTGAGGCGGAAGGAGCACGACCATGATTCTCGTCACCGGAGCGGCGGGCAAGTCGGGGCAGGTAGTGGTGCGCGCGCTGGCAGCGCGCGGGGCCACCGTGCGTGCGCTGGTGCATCGCGCGGAGCAGGTTGCCCTGGCACAACGCCTCGGGGCGGCGGAGGTGACCGTCGGCGACCTGGCCGACCCCGCGTCGCTGGCCGCCGCCCTCGACGGCGTGCGGGCGGTGTATCACGTTCCCCCGGCGGTGCTACCCAACGAGGCGGAACTCGGCCTGGCGCTGCTCGACGCGGCGCGCGCGGCGGGGGTCTACTTCATTTTCCACTCCGTCATGCACCCGCAAATCAGCGCACTGCCGCACCACGCGCACAAGCTGCGCGTGGAGGACGCCCTCATCCAGTCCGGCCTGCCCTTCACCATCCTGCAGCCCGCCTCGTATATGCAGAATATGCTGGAGTCCTGGCCGCGCATCGAGCAGGGCGTTTATCCCGTGCTCTACGGCCTGCACGCGCCGATGTCGCTGGTGGACCTGGAGGATGTGGCCGCGGTGGCCGCCCGCGTGCTCACCGAGTCCGGCCACGAAGGCGCGACGTATGAGCTATCCGGCCCGCAGACCCTCGACGGCCCCGCCACGGCGGCGATCCTGAGCGCGGCACTCGGCCACCCTGTCGTCGCGGAAGAGGTGCCGCTGGATGTCTGGGAAACCCGCGCCCGCACCGCCATCGGCCCCGAGCGCGCCGCCACCCTGGCGACGATGTTCCGCTACTACCACGCCCACGGCTTCACCGGCAACCCCCGCGTGCTGGAGATGCTCCTCGGCAGACCGGCGACGGATTTCGCGGCGTTCGTGCGGCGGGTGGTGGGGTGACAGGGTGACTTGGTGACAGGGAGAGGAGGTGAATTTTCGCCTCGCTCCGGGCGGTTCTCCGACCTGACGTTAAAACGTCAGGCTACCGGCTGCGCCCCTTAAAAAGGGGCTTGGCAAGCGTTCGTGAACTTGGTTTGATGGTTATTCGTCCAAAAAATTTCGGTTAAAACGGTCCTGTCGAGCTTAGTTTAGCTAACCAAACGTGAACAGTACCTTGCGCTGCCTACCAAAGCCCCATTTATGGGGCGCAGCCGGTAGCCTGCCGATTTATCGGCAGGTGGAAAACAGGCAGGGGGGAGGGGTCGCGCGGTTCGTATGAATCTCTACCACACCCCCGGCACCAACCGCCACCGCACACGCCGGCAGTATTCCGCATACCCCGGCAGGTCGCGCAGGAGCACGGTTTCTTCATTCAGCAGGCGCGCGACGATGCCGGCGTCGATGACGACGAAGGGGAGGAGCGCCCACCAGGAACCCAGTGACACGGGGAAGGAGAGGAGCATCCACACCGCCGCGGTATACATGGGGTGGCGCACGCTGGCGTAGAGGCCCGTGTCGATGATGTGCTGCCCCTCCTCAACCCGAACCACCGTCGCGGCGTAGGCATTTTCCAACATGACATGCGAGATGAGTACGAAGGTGACGACCATCACGCCGTCGGCCGCCCAACTCGCCCAGAGGGGCACGTGCGACCAGCCGAAGCGGTGATCGAGGCCGGCCAGGACGAATCCCGCCATGAAGAGCACGCGGATGCCGCCCATGAGGATCGCCTGCGTGCGCTCCGGCTCAGTAACCTGCGTGCGCCGGGCAAACAGCTCCGGCGAGGCGTAGGCGAAGTAGATCGACACCGCCATACACAACACCGCGAAGAGCGCCAGCCACTCCCACGCCCGCGGGTACGCCCATGTGCCCGCCGCCCCGAAGAGCAGCGCGCCCATCACCACGAGGGTGACCACCAGCGCGAGGAATCCGTAGATGATTAACTTTATGTTGCGCATGCGGAGAGTATACCCCGATTTCACCGGCAGAGGCACGAATTGACAGCTCGCAACGCCGCGCGTACCATGGGATCTGTTCACAAGTACAAGGAGGTATTCGTCATGCGCTATGCGTTGTCCGGTCTGTTGCTGCTGGTACTGTCCTTGATCGGCTGTGACAAACCGAAACCGGCGGAAACGCCGCAGGCCCAGCAGGTTAATACGACAGTCGGCGGCAGCCTCGACGTGTCGCAGAATTCCTACTATCCCGTCGGGGGTACGGGGCACGTGTTTCACGCGGTGACGATTCGCTACCAGGACGGCACAACCGTGAAGAGCGAGACGTTCAAATCCGTGACGGTGACGGTCAGCAATGGTTTGCTCGAAGTCACGCCATCGGATGACACCAAGCAAAACGGTTTCGTCTTGATAGGACTTTCGCTTATGCACACCCCACCGCCGTAATAGTAGGATTGCGGAGTTCGTTTTTCAGATAGTCGTGCCATAACGCCGCAGACGCCTCATACAATGACGTGCCGATCGCCCGCGCGCGCAGGCACAACGCGACCC
>CAIYQO010000012.1 GCA_903928345.1 uncultured bacterium
CCCGGCCAGCGCCGCGTAACGGCCCTGAACACAGCCGGGCACCAACCGAGCGACAGCCCCCACACGGAGCGGACGCAGGACCCACTATCGCTGGCGGGAGGAAGACCGAGCGCTCGCGGCGAAATTATCAAAACTTCAGATATAGAGAGATCCGCCTCCCCCATTCGATAGAGGCGTACCGATTCCGTCGGCGCGCGCGCGGTTTCCAGCGGTTGCGCAGCGCCTGGGGGGTGCGCTTGGGGGAAGTCTATTTTCCCCTGTGTACTGGATATCCCCTGAATGGGTGATGCCGATGAAGCGCAACGTATGTTCTAATAGTCGCGGTAGACCGGCCTTGCATACGTGCTCGCGGTCGGCTTCCCAAGGAGGATGATCCATGAAACGATATACCATTCTGGTCGTATCGATGATGCTGCTCTGTTGCGGTCTTGCGCAACAGGTTCAGGCGTCTACTGTCCCCCGTATACACGGTCTGCAGGCCTTCACCATGCAAACCGCGTATATGTCCATGACCGGCTACCTGCGCTGGCAATATTTCAAGGAGAACAACGTGTGGATCAGCCAGCAGGAAGTCGGGGCATTGGTCAAAGCGCAATAACCCCGCGTTCGACCGAATCCCGCCAGCCGCAAAGGCGCGGGGTGCACTCCGCGGCTGCCGCTCGGACCGCATGCCGAGTGGCAGCCCGAGCGGACGCCACCGCGCGGTAAGCGGATAATCCCAACGGCGGTCTGCGTGCGTCCGCCCGACACCCCCGCACCCGCGAGCGGTCGCGCACAGCCGCCAGCAAGGAGCACCATCATCGATACCGCTACTGCCTTGGAAATGCGTGTCCATCTCGAAGATGGGAATGTCACCACATTTATCCAGGACGACCCCCACATCGCCATCAGTATTCTGGAATCGATCCAACCCAACCGTCTGTTTTCGGCACCGCAGTTGCTGATCGGCAGCGATCACGTACTGACCGCCTTCCAACCGCATCTGGTTGTCCGCGTAGACCTGATCACGCACCTCAAGCCGAGTTGGCCGTTGGCTATGGGGGCACTGCACACGCATGAGATTAGCCAGGAGGAGTTCGACGCGCGCTGCCGCCCCGATTACGACACCCAGAGTTTGCCCAGTCGCGAGGCCGTGATCTTCGGGGTGTGGGAGATGATCAACGGGAATCGCATCTACTTGCAGACACACATGAGCGGCCAGGAACGGAAGAAACTCCCGGTGGAAGTGAGCTTACTCATCCAGAAGGTGATGACGTCCGGTGGCATGCTGGCCTGTGGCCGCGAATCCGGCTATATCGTGCTGAATCCCGCCCGAATGCTGCGCTTCACCTCATATGGTGGCCTGCAGGAAATGCCGGTCAATGCGCTCCTCATGCACAGGCTGAAACCCTACTAGGCCGGATCATTCATGTTGGATAGGGCTGCCAGGCTAGCCCGGCCATGTGTCTGCTCGCTGTCTACTGTCGCCGCTTACCCTCTGCATCCCCGCTTTGCTCACCCGTCCTGGCCATCCGGCATGACAGCGGGGTGTCACTCAGGTACACTGAGGGACATCTTGTTTGAAAGGTCGGGGAGAAGGGGTGTGCGTGGAGGCCGGTC
>CAIYQO010000013.1 GCA_903928345.1 uncultured bacterium
ACAGCTGGAACGCGGACTCCCACAGACTCCCCTGGCTTGAACTGCGTCGAAACATGCCTTATTATACTAAGTGACCGCCAGTTTGTCTAAGGCCCTGAACGGCAAACATCCGGTCTGGGTTGTTGCCGGGGAACCATCTATTATCACTGGCGCGAAAAGGAACCGACGCTGCTGATTATGCCGTCTCGCTATCAGCAGGTCGTGACTGATATTAATGCTCTCATCGAGACCCTCAACGCGAACGGTATATTCGATGGGGAGAAAACCCAACGACTGGTAAGTGGCATCAAATTGTTGTTAAACAACAAACAGAATTTCCCTAGCCATATTCAATCAATTTTAATTACAGAATTGCGTGAAAATCTGAGGCAATTTGACCGACAATCCGTCAAATATGCTGACGTGGCGAACAGCCTTAAGTATTTACGAGACAAAATGGCCCAGCAACGAAACCTTATACTAAAATGTTGGATAAACGAGTTAAACATGCTGCCGGATGAAGTCCAAAAAGCATCAACCAGCCATATTCGTTTTGTGGAGAAGGAGATCAAACGTCTCAATGACGAGATCACCCAGTTGAGAAATGAGGGTAAGCGCACGCCGACTGTTGCGCCCCCTCCGCCTTCACCGGCGCCAAAATCTTTGTCTGCGCCACCGGCGAAAGAGACCGTTGTGCATGCAGGGCCACTTGGTGGAGAGCCGGTTGGGCAGGATAGAGCGGAAAAGCAACGCTGGTCCGATGATAAAAGTATAGACTATATATTAAAAGCAGACCATTTTAAGGTTATCGATAGACTCAATGAGAAGATCAGAGGATTGGAAGGCCGACTCGCTGAACAAGCCGCCACGGTACAGGCTACGCCAGAATACCCGACGAATGGGATTCCGAGTCGAGGCTACTTTTCGTCGTCATTCGACCAACCCATGATTACTCGTCCGCAGGGAAATGATGGAGTGATCGACGATCTGCATTCCAAATTGCGAGATGCGCAGCAATTAATTTCGGAGAAGGAAACGGAATTAATATCGGCGAACGCCAGAGTCGATAATGCCGAGAAATATGCTGAAGAAGTCGAACAAGAGATGTCAATGATGCACGAAGCGCAAAGCAAAGCTG
This sequence comes from uncultured bacterium, assembly GCA_903928345.1. Taxonomy (GTDB): domain Bacteria; phylum Armatimonadota; class Hebobacteria; order CAIYQO01; family CAIYQO01. The sequence continues at coordinate 1,118 of CAIYQO010000013.1, forward strand.
CCGCCAAGAAAACCATGGCTGAATTGGTCGTGGCGGCAGACGAGGCGTTGGCCCAGTTGCCCGGGCGGCCGGGGTTAGACGCGTTGCGCGACGGCACGGAGCAATTACTGCAACTGGCCCGGCTCGCGCAAACGCCACCGACTAACTGGGGCGCCGACCTGCTCGACCGCCTGGAGCGGTATGTGTATACGCCGATCCACTCCCCGGCGATGCTGGCGTCCTTCGGGCTCACCAATCAGCAGTTGCTGCTCCTGATCGACGAACTGCAATACACCGTGCACTGCGCGTTGCAGCAGGCGGGTGTGCAGGTGATCTACCCGGTGAAGGACATCGACGACTTTGACGGCGCCTTGCACCAGTCCGAAGGCGATGCCGACCTCGCATTTATTTCCGCCGACGACGCGCGGAAGGACAAGGTCCATTCCGTACGCCGCATGGGCTTTCAAGTGGACGGCACGGTGGTACGCCTTGCCCGCGTGCGCAAGTATGTCGCCCGCTAGCCCAAGGAGTTATTGTGAGTAAATGTGTAAAATGCGGAGAAGTCGTGCCCACCCAGGTGCCGGAGGCTATGTTTTGCGTCCATTGCGGACGACCGGTCGGACAAAAATGCCCGTATTGTGGCAACCAATACGTCGCCCTGCTGCAGGATGACGGTCGGGTCGAGAAGGGGTGCCGTTCCTGCGGGCAATTTTTCAAATTCTGCCGGGCGTGCGGTCGCTTGCATCGCATCACCCATGATCGTTGTGCGACACCGGGATGCGGGCAACCGCTGTATGAATCGTCTACCGCTTTCCCCTTTACGTTCGGACCCTTGAACGGCACGCGCACCTGCGTCATCCAGGGGCCTGTTATTGGGGATCTACACCTGTGCCGTCACGCCGACAGCGACTACTTCGAGTTGCCGAACATTCTCCTCGAACAATCCGTCTACCGGTACGGTCGGCTCTACAGTTTTTCCAGCGAGGCAATGCATTGCCTGATCTGGAACGGGCATGGCTGGGAGCCACACGGGCGGCCGGTGCCCTTCGGCGCCACGGCGCTGGGGCGGGTCCGCTCCGTGCTGTTGGAGGATCAAATTGCCTCCCTCACCTGCCAGGCGGCGTTTCAACTGATCAATGTCGGGGACGACGTCTGTAACTTTGACCCCGAACCGGGGGAGAGCCGGCCGCACCGGCAAGCGGCCGGCGCGCACCGGCTGGTATGGTTGTATAAATCGGGTCGGCTGCAATGGCGCCTGACGCACCAGTTGACGCAGACGCACGACTTCAAGTTGCCCTTCTCCGGCCACGAGGTGAACGACCTGGTGGCGGACACGCAGATTTACCTGGCCGCACAAACAGGACTCTGGCGGCTCGATCCGGTGGACAACACGTTGGCACGCCTGGATGACGAAAACGAAGCCATTAGCTGGCAACGTATGGCTGTCATCGATGGTACGGTGGTCGCCATGGGGCACACCCGTAACCACGTCGGCACGGTCCTGCGGCAATATACAGGTGACGACCAACCGCTGTCGTTCCCGCTGCGGGAGATCTGTCACGATTTCTGCTGGACCGGCGCGCAACTGTTCTTGATCACGGAGAATACCGTGATCCCCTTCAGCACGCAGAGCTGGACGCCCACCGCCGATCCTATCCAAACCTCGGCTACGGCGCACTCCATCTCCGGCGCCATCTGCCTGCAGGGCACGGACACGGCGCGCCTGGTGCTCCGCCGTCGCGCTGACGCGACTATGGTCTACGAGCTATTCCATGCACCGACGGCTACCTGTCGGCAAATCGGGATGCCGGTGAACGCCCACCCGCATTTCGTGTTGGCCGAAGATCGCCTGGTGCTGGTCTACCCGGAACACACCGCACCCGACACGCGCCGGACGCGCATTCGCACCTTCCGCACCGAGGGATCGTTATGATGAAGCACGTGCTCTTTGCCATTCTGTCACTCGTGCTCCTCGCGAGCGCGCGTGTGCACGCGTCTCCCGACCCGGCGAGTGAGCCGGATGCCATGGATGCCCAGGGACGACTCGCCTCCTGCAAAGGCCTGGTCGACTACCTGGAGCACGTGCCATCAAGCGACAATATTGACGTGCGCGGTCAGGCTTATCACTTCGTCTTTCTCCTCAACGCCGTGCGTCCGGCGTCGAAATCGGCCATGGATGCGCGCCAGTTGATCCGCGAGTTGCAACGCCACTATCTGACGAGTCAGGAGCGCCTCTCGCTGGCCCCGTTTAAGTTGGCGCTGCATCGCAACCCCGCCAGCTGGGAGCAACCGGTCGACAGCACCGCGCACGCCAACGCATTGGATGCCCTGGCGCACCAATCGATTGACGAAGGACATAGCGGCGGGCATGATGACGGCCACGCCGTGTTGCAAGCCATCGCGGCGACTTCGGCGGCCATGCGCCCCAGTTCCATCTATTGCGTGGTGAGCGACATGGATCGCGCCAACCCGCCCGATGACGACCCGAAATATCCGCTGGTGGAAAACAGCCCGAACTTCGAAGCCACGTTGGCGGGCACTGGGTTTCATGAAGTGAAACCGTGTTACGAGATCGAGGGCAGCGAGCGGAATGCCGTCGGTGATACGCTAAAGACCTACGCGTTGTTTATCCGCGTCTTCCTGCCCCTCACGCCCACCGCGCTGGGGCCGATGGCGAAACCGCGCGCGTATTCCGGGAAACAGCCGGCTGGCGGTCAACACACGCCATCGGGGGCCATCGATCACCGGTCGTCGGATGGGCACAGCTGGATCATCGCCTTCGTGGGCGGTGTGCTGTTGCTGCTCGTCATCGCGGGCGTGCTGCTCGCTAATGCGTTAAAGACGCGCGGCGTCTTCCTGGAGGGAACCACCCCGCCGTATATACCGTGTAAATATGGTACGACGGTATATCTCGCCACCCCCGATTACAAACCTGCCGCCGGAGAAAACGTGATCACGCTGAACGAGTACGATACCGAGCGGGTGATGGTCGGTAGTAAGCTGGCAAGCTTCTCCACCTCACTGTTGGGCGAGGTGACGGTGGCCGGCTACAACCAGTACCTGACCCTGGGCAACCGGCCTATTCCCTTGACCACCAGCCAGAAACCGATCCATTTGATGGACAACAGTCGTATTACCATCGGTACATTTTACGCGCGTTTGCATGAAAAGGGAGGACAGTGATGTGGAGTCGACTTCGCGCGGGTAGCGCCGGGCTACTCGTGATGCTAACCCTGCTGCCGGTCGTCGCCCAGGATGTGGGGGCCTCGGATTCGAGCGTTAATCTGCCGAGTACCGTACATGCGATCTTCTCGCTACACGGTCTCGTCTGGTTGCTGATCTCGCTGACCGGCGCATATATCTTCAGTTTACTCTTCACGATGCTCTTTGCGCGTCTGGGCTTCCCCCCCCTGATCGCCCGCCTGGGGTGCTGGCTCAGCATCACGCTGTGGGTCATCTTTGCGCTGGCGATTTACCTACCCGTCATCTTGCAACAAAGCGTCCCGCTCTGGCTGATCGTCGCGGCGGGTGTGGTTGTCGTGTTGATCGGCGTCATTATGTATGCGGTGCGCCCGCGTCGGTAACGGTATCCGATTGAGATGGAGGAGAGAAAAATGGTAAATGCCAACCAAGCCATGCCCGTCATTGCGATCAACGGCCGCCGGACGTTAGTCATCGGCATGGGCTCCACCGGCGCCATGATCTGCAATCAAATTTTAGAGCGGCTGACCTGGATGTATGGGTCGGCGGAGAACGTACCCTGGTTACAGATGCTGGTGTTCGAGACTGCTCCAGTGCCGGCTTCGAGCCTGATTGCTTCGACGAACATCGTGCGGCAAACGACCATCGGCCAGCAGGAATACGCGGGCCTCATCCGCAATCCAGGCACCTATCAAGAGCGCATGGAATTTCCCCGCTGGAATATTGATAGCGTGTCGCGGAAGGCTACACAGGTGATTGATGGTGCGGGCAACTGGCGGCATGTCGGCCGCATCGCGTTGATGTTCCCTCGCAACATGGCGGCGCTGAACTCTGTCCTCACCGAGGCGCTGGATGAATTGCGAAGTGAAACGCTCACAGATCAAACCGCCGGAGTCGCCTTTAACCGTGCCAGCAACGCCCGCTACCACGTGACCCTTCACCAGAACGACGGTACGCGCGCCATCGATATCTACGTAGTCGGCTCCCTGTGCGGCGGCACGTCCAGCGGTGCCTTCATCGATCTCGGATACCTGCTCAACAAGCGGATCGAGGTGATGAATAACGTGAATGTCGCGACGACAGGGATGTTTCTCATCCCTTCCAGTGACAGCGATCAAACAAAACAAAAGGGGAATGCCTACGCTGCCCTGCTGGAATTGAACCATTTTTCCGATGATCGGTCGGAATATGAGGCGATCTTCGATGGGCTTCGGGTGGCGCCGGGCGTCCCCCAACTCCCGTATAATTACCAGTATATCCTGCAAACGCAGAGCAATGCCAAAACGGATTATGCCAAGCTAATCACCGCCACATCCGACTACATTTACAACTCGCTGATCGGGCCATTCGCCGGGCATCGTGACGGGGATCGGAGCCAAACACGCGAGTTACTCCTTACGCGCGACCTCTGCGGCGCCCCGCAACCCTTTTACACCTTCCATATCAGTACCATTGAGTTCCCCTTCGCACGCGTGGCCAAAGGGTGTGCCGTGCGCCTGATGAAACGGGCGATTGACGAGTTGACCCTCCCGATAGAGTGTACCGTCGACCTGTACCGGGGCATGAAGCGGACGATTCCACTCGCCGATCCACAAAAGCTGCTGAATTTCCTGTTGAACGATCACCCCGATAGCGACGCGGGCGCCGATGTCACCCAGGGCATCGGGCGCTTGTTGAGTAAGATACGTGATAAAGCGATTGAAGATCATACCCCGCTGGAACTCGCTCAGCAACAGTTGGAAGCGGGACTGGTCGTTACCGATTTTCAGGCGACATCCATCGACTTCCCCGTGGGCATCATACCGCAGACCATTACCAAAAAGCGCGGGGTCGCCAGCGCGCAACTACTCGCCTCGCTGTCCACCGCCATCGACATCTTTTTCGGCATCCTCCCCCCCATGCCCGAGCAGGGGTTGAAGCCGTTGACCTTTGCGCAACGCGGCATCGGCTTTCTGAACGCCTTCCTGACGGAGCTGAATGCCGATCTGCAGCGGGTGATCGCGGCACGTCCCGCCGGCTTACAAGGGCTGGAAGAGGAGATGCGGCAAAGCCTGGACCGCATCGCCGAGTGCCGCAAAGACCCCTTCCTGTCGCTGACGCTGCAGAAGCGCGCCGCGGTGACCCGGTATGTCGACGAGTATCTCGGGCACGCCACCGCGTATTATCAGGAGTTGGCGCGGTTGAAGGCGCGCGAAGAGATTTCCCGGTTGTATATCGATTTTCAGCGCAGCGTCACGCGCCTGATCGACCGGCTGACCAATACCACGTGCGGGCTGCAAAAACGGCTGGACATCCTGAAATCCAACCTGGTGCAATACGGCGCGAGCATCGATGCGGAAGCCAACACGCGCGCGACCGATGGCTATACCCGCGCGATCAACGGTCAGGAACTCTTTACGGCAGGCGAGACGATCGATAACGAATATGACGGCTGCCTGGATCATCTGATCGCTGATCGGAACCTGAATACGACCCGCGAGGAATTGGAACGAGACTTGGCGTTGCAATCTGCCTCACTCTACTATCAGCGTGATGTGCGTACCGAGTTGTTGCGGCGCATCAACGAGGTGGGGCAATACGACTCGTCCAACCGGGTGAAAGTGTCGGAGGAAATCGATCCCATGGAGCTGGATGTCATTGTCGCGGACGCCCGCGAGACTTTCCGCCAACCGATGCAGCGCAAGAGTGTAGTCGATCGCCTGATGGAAGATCCAGACCGACTGCAGAAGGTAAAATCCGTCATCACCGGCGAAGATGCCTATTTCCTTGAATGGTATCCGGGGGGGCGGCACGATGGATCCGATGCGCGGAAGAAATACGCGGCCGTCTACTTCAACCATGGCACAAGCGGGGCGGACTTCAATTCGTTGCTGGGGCAATGCCAGGGTGTGCCGGTGCAACGGCGTACGCTCGAAGATCGAAACCAGATCATTTTTCACCGCGAGATGGCCTCTTTCTCGTTGGGCACCATTGCCCCCCTGGACGATCAAACTGGGCACTGGGCGACCGCCGACTACAAAGGATTGGAACATCATGCCCGCGGTGACATCGAAGAGTGGCTTGGTTGGCGCCAGGAGGATGAACGCCTGTGGACCAATCTGCGCACCGGCTACCTCTACGGCATCGCGCTGGGCATCCTTCAGGAGGGTAGCCGCGCGGCAGAATACGTGTTGCGCGATATCCCGCCGCGTGGCGGCACCTCAGCGGCCGATGTGTTCTTCTCCAATGATATCGACGAGTCCGCCCTCCGTATCAAAAAAGAAGGACTGAACAATTACCTGGATACGCTGATCACCCGCTGGTGGCAGATTGATTGGGATACCACCGCCTTTATCAAACGGTATCGCGCCTTCTTCCAGAAGTATCACGGCATGTTCGTCCGGAAACATCAGCAGGTGTCCGACAGCGAACTGGAAATGCTGATGCTCCCCTACATCTTCCGCAATCCCGCGTTGGAGAAGGCGTACGATGACGAGTTCGGGCAGTTGGGGCGCATTATCGCCAAAGGCGACAATGGGCGCTACCGGTGTCCGAAGTGCAGGATTGACCTGGGCAACAACCTGATCGCGCTCTATGTGTATGACTCCCGACAAAAGAGCCGCGTCCGCAAGTGCCCGTATTGCCATACGACGTTTTAACCGCAAGGGGTAAGAAGGAGCAACATGGTGACGGCGATGACAATCTACAGGTGTGATGCCATCCATACGGGGGACGACTGTGCGCAGGAGCTGGAAGCCGACTGGTTGTATTGCCCGCTTTGCGGACGCTCGACCGGGGAAGCGGTGATTGATCCCATTGAGTTCACGGTACCCTATCAAACGGCGACCGACCGCGAGTTTCCGCTGCGCAACATGGGGCGCCGCAACGTCGCCATCGAGATGGTTCTGGTCGACCCGCTCCCCGGAGCGGTGCTCTCCGGCACGCGGCCCAACATTCTGGCACCGGAGGCACAGGCGTATGCCGGCATCACAATTCCATCGCTCTCGGAGGATTGCCAGTTGGCAAGCGTGCACATCGAGACGAACGATAAGCCGCGGCAGTCTGACCCCTGGCAACCGGAGGGTAAACGCCAGCAGCAGGTGCCCATCTGGGTGAAGGTACAAACCCCTGCCGACATTCGTCCGCTGGAGGCCGCCGCCATTTTTCGCCGCACTACCAGCGAAAGGCTGATACACTTGCGGAATTACGGGGCCATGCCCGGCACCTGCAAAATCCAACCCCCGTCGGGGTATAGTTGCGATCAGCGGGAATGCCTGTTAGCCGGGCATGAGACCAAGGTCATCAAGCTGCGCCGCCTGTGGCAGGAGTTCCCCGTGATCGATCCCCGGCAGACCCTGCAGCTCCATGTCCTGCCCGGCAACACGCACAAAGTCACCCTCTATTCCCTGCGCGATCCGGCGCGCAACAATCCGCCCGATGTGATTGTCGGCATCGATTTCGGTACCGCCTACACTTCGGTTGTGCTGCGCCAGTGCGGCCGGGATCCGGAACGCGATGAGATCACGTTTCTGCAACTGAATGGGAAGGATCGCTTTCCCACCCGCATCTGGATCGACAAGAATGATAGAGACCATTATCTGATCGGCGAGGAAGCGACGGCGTATTACAACAACAATACAAGCCAGGGGTATCTGTTTCGCGAGATCAAAACGCTGTTGCGCATCGATGTGGCAGAGAACATCGCGGCGGTGAAAGTGTCGCCGGCCGAGCAGATCAGTAAAGAAAATGCCATACAATGCGCCACTGCGCGCTGGGGCACCCGCTGGCCGCAAATGCTGGTGACGCTGTATTTGAAAAAGATTCGCGAAGAGCTGATCGAACGCAAGCTCGGGCAATTATACGGCGATGAGGCGGCGTCGCTGGACATCCGCTACGTGATCAGCCTGCCCGTACTCGACAACGATCGCATCGCACAACAGCAGGAACGCGCGATGCGCCACTGCCTGACTGACGCCGGGTATCCGATCAAGTCCGCCCTTTTCAAGTGGGAGCCCTTCTGCGCGGCGTTCGGCTTGCTCAACCCGCCGAAGGCCGACCAGGATCCCTGGCCCATCATCGGCAGTGAACAGTTCCCCATCAACCACGACCACGGCAGCTATATCCTGGTCTTCGATAGCGGCGGGGGCACGACGGATGTCGTCCTCGGCCTTGCACGCACCGATCCGGCTACCGGGCGGGTCGCCATGGAACTTACCGGTTGCCTCGGGGTGGGGACCAGCGCGGAAACCTTCGGCGGCGAGAGCGTTACCGATGGGCTCGCAGACACCGTCGCCAGGGTGGTACCGGATCCCGGACCTGCGTGCTATGAAGGTGAGCAAGGTAAACTCGCACTGTTTTTAGCGGTAAACAATTGGAATTCTGATATCCTAGACGAGGAGGAAATACGGAGGAGAAAAGAAGGGGAACCAGATCTGCATGCCACCATCAACACGTATAACGAGGATATTCGCGCCCACGATTTTGCCGATCAATTGAAACGCCAACTGCAGGAACGGGCCAGCGTGGTGGTCAACACCCGCACAGGCACCCCCATCGTGAAGGCCCCTCTTCTCCGCGCTCTGGTCGCGGACCCGTTGACTTCCGTGGGTGAGGCGTTGCAGCGGGGGATATTTCACCGCGACATCACCCCCGGCGATGTGACCTATTACATCTGCCTGGGCGGGAATTCCTTCTTACGCCCGCTGGAGGATTGGGTGGAACGCTACATGGAAGATCCGCTCTGTGAGCGACACTTGCGGATTCCCGATCGCGCACGCCACCTTGCCGTGGCGTACGGCACCGTATGGGTGCCCGGCGCGCGCGTCATCAATTCGGTGCCGTATGGCATGCAAGTGCTGTTCAACGGAGAAGAGTGGTGGAATGTGTCGTCCAATACGCGTCTGGACGCATCCCCCCCTCCGCAGAGCGATGACCTGCAGGCAGGGGATCAAAGCGAAATTCAAGTATTGGGGATCGTGGGGGATCACGCCCCCGAATGCTTGACGTGGGCCACTTTAGTCAATGTAGATAAAAGGGCCATGCGCTGCCGGTATAACCTGTCGGTCAACAACCTGGCGCTCCAGGTGTCCGCTACGTATACGTATTTTCATGAGAATGGCAGTGTGGCGGATAAGCAACGCGTACCGTTAATTACCTTGGCGTTGTAAGTAGGGACAGGTAGAGCGCGAGGAGGACACGTGTGATCGATGTAATTTTGCGTATCGTGGTGGTATTCGTCATTACGATCAATGCGATAGGCTTTGTCATTGGTGCCATGAATGTCTGGCAAGCTTGGCGGCGCATTGCGCAGCAGGAATGGCCTGCCCTGGAGACGGCAAGCAAGCGCTTCAATAATCGCAACCTGCACTCGCCACAGGACATCGTTCGCCTGCTGCGCGACGAGGTGGAGGTGCGCAATACGCGGGTAACCGATTCGCAACTCGCTAAGGTGTCCGCGCGCCCCGTCGTCATCCGCGTGATCGAACTCTGCGCCCTGACCGGCCGCATGGAGACCGACGATTTAGAAATGTACCAGTGGATTCATCTCGGTCGGTATCTCGCGGGTGTGTATGTCTTCGTCGGCCTGCTCGGTACCGTGTTGGGCATTGCCGTCGCGCTGACTTCCCTGGGCGGCATGCAGGGACAAATCACCGGTGACGTCATTGCGCGTACCGCAAAATTAGTCGAGAATGTCGGCCAACTCTTATCCGGTCTCCATGCAGCATTCTATTCCACGTTAACGGGACTCTTCTTTACCATTGTGCAGTCGTTGTTCAATCACTTCTACGATGCGAAATGCCAACGGCTCGGTGCGCGTCTGCAAGCCTTTGCCGAGGTGTTCATTTATCCGGTTATCGCCACGACGACGAATGAAGGCATGCTTGACGACATGCGCAATTCCTCATTGAAGCTTGCCGGCGCCGCGCAAGAGTTGTCATCCTCCGCGAGTGCGATGACGATAAGTATCACCACACTCGGCCCGACCATCGATGGCTTGGGGACGAAGGTGCAAACCTCGGTGAATGCACTGGATTCGACCATCAGCACCATGACACCCACGTTTACAAATTTCTCAACGAACATGGAAAAATCCATCACGCATGTTATCACGAATATCGAAACACATGTCAAACATTTAATTGCCGTATCCGTGCTCATGGGTCAGAGTATGACGCACACCAATACAGCCATGCATACGATACAGGACACATTAACCGAAGCGCATAATCATATCACCGATCAAGCCGATGCGTTAAAACCGCTGATAACCGCATTCGGCGAAACATCGTCATTGTTGAATGCGGAATTAAAGACGGCGAACACCGTATTTGAGGAGATCAAGAACGAGTTGAAAGTATTTCCTGACTCAACAAAAACTATTGCGGAAAGTGTGCGAAAGCTATCGTCAGAAGTCACCGATGTCCTTGCGACGGAAGAAAAACGTACCAGAGAAGTTACCGATAAAATTACCGATTTAACCATGCACCTGGATCAATTGTTGACCTCGCTCGAACGTACCTTACTTGATATCACGGATGTTTCGAGTAGTACACAACTGCAGGAGAGCATCAAACGCGTCCAGGAGTCGCTCGCCCACCTCGATCTTACGAAGATTACTGATCTCGCGCCGCGTTTGCATATGGTAGAAACGTTGGGACGTGAAAGTCGTGATCTGTTACACACCATGAGCCAACGGGTGCCCGACCAGGATGGGATGGACTCGCAAGAACAACGGATCACCACCCAGATCACCACACTGCGTACCGGTCTGGAACATATGGAACGTGCCATCGCCAACACTACCGGCCGCGTTGACGTGGTGGTACAGCAAGTCGCGCGCGTACAGGACCAAACGGCGGGATTCTGGGTCAAGTTCACCACCGCCATCACAAAGATTCTTGACCGCTATCACTTATTCACCGGATTACGCCGCTAATGCGCTGTGAGGATCGAGTATGAAAACACGCAACCCTATCGAATTCCCGGCGAATCCGTTTGTTGTGCTGGCGGATATGGTGATTATTCTGCTCTTACTGTTGATCCTGACGGTCGTCATGGTGAGCACCGCCAGTTCCGATCTGCTGCAACAAGTCGCCGTGCGTGATTTTCAAAGTACGATGGCCGATGCCTTGGGGGTAACCGGCAAATCGCCTTACACGTATTTGAATACGGCGTTCAGTAGCGGGATTGTTCGCCGCACGTGGACAGAAGGCGATCTGCAGCGATATTGGTTTGATGGGCGTGAAATGTTTGCAAAGAACAGCGTCGTCATCAAGCCGAATGCGCAGGAGGTGTTGCTCGCTTTTGGAAAGCAATTGGCGAAATATCATAGCGTGATCCATTCGGAAGATCCATATGCCTCCGGAGCATATAAATATATCCTGATTGAAGGACATGCCGGGGATGACGAAGCAAACGCCTGGGAGCAAAGTTATTTGCGCGCCAAGGCTGTCGCCGACCTGTGGCAGCACGACACCGGCCTCGATGGCAAAATACTCAAAATTGTCGCGCGCGGCCAACTCGATGCGGGGGACTTTTCATTTACGAGCACGGACGATGCGAAAATCTTACCTGAAATTCGTCGGCAAATGAATCCACGCGTGGAAATCATCGTTGTGTATTCCCAGCGGAATGCCGCGGAGAAATACCTGGAAATGACCGGACATGGAGTGCAGTAATGACGGAGACGCGCATCTGGAGGGAGTTGTTTGCCGAGTTGCGCGAGACTGTAAAGGCGCAGTTGGATCCGGCACACTTCGATGTCTGCTTCTGGCGCAGGCAGGCACGCGGGGAGGTCCGCAACGAGGCCCAGATCCTGCTGCTCCACATTGCCGAATACGGCGCGCAAAGCGGCACCGATCGTGAGCGCCTGGCTTGGTACATGGCTGCCTACGCGGTGTACCCGCTGCATGGTGCGCCACTCGACGCACTCGCCGTGTTGCTGATCCACCATATGCACCAGGCGGTCATCCGTGACCTGTATTGGGCGACGCCCGTCCTAGATGCCTTGCAGGAGCGGTGCCCCAACACGCGCACGTTGCAGTCGCAGGCCCGGGAGGCCATTGCGCAGTTGTTGCAACAGGCACCGGCAACCTCCCCAAGCGCCCGGCGCCGTGTCGACCACATTACGGCACGCCTGGACTTCCTCACACGCATGAGCATCGCTCGTAATATAGATTGAATAACGACACCGCGAACTTGCAGAAGATCAACGGTATGCTCTGGGGCGCGCTGATCGTCGGTGTGGTTGCCGGTCCCTGGGCGGCACCCATCGGCGCGTACGCCGGCTGGCAGTTGGGTAAATCGCTCGATACCCCGGAGTGGCAATTGCAGACATACGGCGCATTGTATCTTCGGGCAGTCGAGGGGGTGGTGAAGTGCAAGAAGCCTCGCAGATGATAGCGTTGCTACTATATGGCGTTATGGCTATATAGTAGAAGAGCCAAGTCTGCCTTGGGGGATATGGTATCCCGCATGAGTATATGTACACGTGGTGGTGTAGGAAAGCGCGAAATTCCTGCTTGTATGATCGCTGTGTATCCAAAATCAGGAGGTAGTGTTCCGAGTTTCCGGTTTTCACCAGTTTCCTCTGATTCACCCTTCACAAAGTCGATACTTTGTTATTACTGCAAGCCTTGACAGTGGCAAGTCGCGCTTGGTAGAATTGCTCCGCTGGATGACCCGAATCGTGTGGTGAAGAGCGTGGGCTGAATCCGTAACATGGGTCGACCGCAGATCTGATCTAAGTTCACTTCATGGGAATGAATCGTGTGTTCCCCGAACCTGGCTGAAAGGGCGAAATCCCTCTCGCTAACCACCGTTGGCGACCGGGACGACTCGAAATCGTGTGAGCGGATTAGAAACCCGATCCGGGGGTTCGAATCCCTCCCTCTCCGCCAAATTTATCCTCAACTTCCGGCCTCAGATGAGTCGGTTAGGCGCTTACTGCGGCCCGTGGGCGATGTATCCCCAATTTCCCTCACTTCGCACGGCGGCGAGTCCATCGGTGAAACTGTAGGCCTCGTCATACTGCAGGGGAACAACGACCTTCCCCGTGGTATCGATGAACCCCCACTTGTCATCGCGCGCTACCGGAGCGCATCCCTCGGTGAAACTGCCGGTCCAGTCATATAGCAGCGGGATCACGACCTTCCCGGTTTTGTCGATGAAGCCCCATTTGTCGTCACACGACACGGCGGCCAGTCCCTGGTTGAAGTCTTTGGTCTCGTCATACTGCAGCGGAATCACCACCTTGCCGGTGGTGTCGATCACCCCCCATTTCTTATCGCGTCGCACCATCAGGAACCCATCGGCGAATTCCCGCATATCGTCATACTGCGGGGGCACCACTTCCTTCCCGGTGATGTCGATGAAGCCCCATTTGCCCCCCCGCTGTACCGCCGCCAGTCCCGCGTAGAAGTTAAAGGCATAGTCATACCGCAGGGGAACCACCACCTTCCCGGTGGTATCGATGAACCCCCACTTCTGATCGCGCATCACGGAGGCAACCCCGGTGGAGAAGCTCATAGCCGCATCATATTGCGGAGCGATCACCATCTTCCCCGTGTGATCAATGAACCCCCACTTGCCGTCAGAGTTCACCGGAGCGAATCCCTCGGCAAAGCTTTTGGCTTCGCTATACTGCAGCGGGATGACCATCTTGCCGGTGGTATCGATAAAGCCCCACTTCCCATCACGCGCGACCGCCGTGAGTCCCGTGGAGAAGCGCAAAACCTTATCATATTGCAGGGGGACAACCCGCTTCCCGGTTTTGTTGATGAAGCCCCACTTGCCCTCACGCGCTACTGCCCAACGTCCCTCGGAGCAGTCCCGCACCTCGTCGTACTGCGGGTGAACGACTTCCTTCCCCGTGTTATCGACATACCCCCACTTGCCCTCACGCCGTACCGTCCATAATCCTGTGGAGAAACCTCGCACCTCGGCATACTGCAGAGGAACGACTACCTTCCCGGTTTTGTCGATGACGCCCCACTGATTATCCCATCGCACGACAGCAAATCCCGCGGAAAAGTTATACGCGGCGTCATACTGCAGCGGGATGACCACCTCGCCCAGCTTCCGCTGCGCCACACGATTCTGCGTCCGCACAGGCAGCATACCGAGCAGCATCACAACACACACGATAAACGGTAGGGATGTTTTCATGGCAATACGCTCCTCGGGAGATTGTACTCCCCGCGAAGTCAGGTGTCTATCAAAGATAAAATGGAGGGCGAGCTTCCCTGTGCGCCGGAGAGCGCCGTGCTGGGTGTGCATAGGGGCACGCAAAGGCGCGGAGTCGCCGATCTTCCTCCGTGCAGAGTGAGACGGCGCGGGTGAACTATGAAGCGCAGGTCGGGGAGATCACTGCCATCCTGGAGAGCATCGACACCGCCGTCATGATCACCGACCAGGCGGGGCACATCCTCTGCGCCAACACCGCGCTGGCGCGCATGATACGACACCCGTTGCTGAAGGGATTGGGCAAAACCTTTGCCGAATTGACCGGCAGAACGTTTACGATCCCCTGGCGTGAACAGGCAGCCGCCTTCTCCGCCACGCCCCTTGACGCCTCCCCGTTTGCCCATGTACCGTTAGGTATGCATGATCCCGCTGTCACATCGTCCCGTTGCCTTGTCGTCCTGTGCGCGCTGCTGCTCCTGATGGCCGCGCTGTCCGCGCGGGCGGCGGAGTGGCCGCAGTATATGGGGCCGGCGCGCAATGGCGTCTCCCCGGAGACCGGGCTGGCGCGCACGTGGCCGGCGGGCGGGCCGCCCGTGCGCTGGTCGGTGCCCTCCACCCTCGGCTACGGCGGCACGGCGGTGCGCGACGGCGAGGTGTTCTTCCTCGAGCAGGACCAGGCGCACGCGAAGACGATCCTCCGCTGCCTGGCACTGGAGACCGGCGTCGAGCGCTGGCGCTTCACCTTCGGCGCGGGGAAAAGCCCCTACGGCGCGTTGAGCACGCCCACGGTAGACGCGCGCGCGGTCTACGTCATCGCCGCGAATGGGGAGATGCACTGCGTGGACCGCAAAACCCACCGCAGCCGCTGGCACCTCGACCTGGTGCGCGATTTTCACGGGACAGCCGCCGAATGGGGCGTGCCGCAGTCGCCGCTGCGCTACCGCCGTTGGGTTATCGTCGCGCCGCAGAGCCCCGACGCCGGCGTGGTGTCGCTGGATGCCGCGACTGGCAAAGTCGCGTGGAAAAGCGCGCCCATCGGGGTGATGGGCTACACCTCGCCCTACCTGACCACCATCGACGGCGTCGCGCAGCTTGTCATGATCGGCAAGGGCGGCGCCGGCGACCAGTTCGCGGTGCACCCGAACATCGTCGGCCTCGATCCGCGCGACGGGCGGGAACTCTGGCGCTTCACCGGCTGGCGTTGCGACAATCCCATCCCCTGGCCCACCGACCTGGGCGACGGCCGCTTCTTTCTCTGCGCGTGGTACGCCGCCACTGGCACGCTGCTGCAGGTGGGGCACGCGGGCGGGGCGTGGACGGTGACTCAGCTCTACACCGGCAAGCCATACATGTCCGTCATCCAGCAAAACCTCTACTACCGCGGCGCTCTGTACGTCTCCTACAACGGACTGACCTGCCTCGCCCCCGACGGCACGCTCCACTGGAGCACCCAGGGCAAGCCCTCCTTCGGCACCGGCAGCTTTCTCATCGCCGACGGGATGATCTACCACGTGGACAGCAACATCGGCCTGCTCTACCTCATCGACGCCACCCCCACCGGCTACCACGAACTCGCCAAAGCCCAGGTGCTCGACGGCAAAGAGATCTACATGCCCCTCGCCCTCGCCCACGGCCTGCTCATCCTGCGGGATAAGGAGCACGTGAAATGTGTGGATGTGCGGGCGGGGGCGGGGTGAGGAAAAGAGTGGCATGATCGTTTATTGAGTGTTAGTTTGCCTATTGACAAAGAAAACCCCTACTGCCTAAGATGAGAACAATCAGTTTGTCTGCGGAGACAGAAGGATAGTCCCATGGTGAAATCTATAATCGTTCTCGTTCTTGTGATATGCTTCGTAGTTGTCGCATCGATATCTTGGGCTGATGACAAAAAGGTAATCACGACCTCAGGTACAGCCTTTGTTGTGAATGCTGGTGGCTATTTATTGACGTGTAATCACGTTGTCAGCGGAGCTGATTCGATTTCAGTGACTCTTGGCGGGAAAACGTATGAAGCGTCAATACTGTCAACGGATTACGCGCATGACATTGCCCTCCTCCAAATTCAGGCAACAGATATACCGAGTCTTTCCTTCGTCGATTCTAATAAAGTGCAACTCGGTGAAGAAGTCCGTGCATGTGGTTTCCCAATTATCGATTCTACAGGGACAAATCTAAAAGTAAACCGCGGGACAATTGCTGGCATAAATACAATTAGAACACAAAAAGCATTTCAAATTGATGCGCCGGTGAATCCAGGAAACAGTGGTGGGCCACTTATCAATGAAAAGGGAGAAGTAGTTGGTATCATCAATGCTAAACTTGTTGATAAAGGTATCGAGAATATCGGCTTCGCTATTCCTATCAATTATGTCCGAACGACATTGCGCGATGAAAGTATAGATTTTACGGTTAGCGCTGGAATAGAAAAACTTGATGGGCCCACATTAGTCAAGAAAGTATCACCATCAATTGCTTTAGTTACAGTTAAAACTACATCAGTAGATTTTAATGATGAAGACTATATTTCTGACAACCTTAAAACAAAGAGTGTGGAGCTAGTTGACGAGAAAGGAAAGACTCGTGGGAGATTATATGTGGGAAAAGATGGAATACCAGGTTTGTCATTTGTTGACGCTGAAGGTAATGCACGAACGGGCCTAAGTTTAGATGAGAACGGGAATCCATATTTGTCACTGTGGAATTCAAATGGCAAAGGGTATATAAATTTTAGTATGGATAAGAGCGGAGATCCGCGTATTACATTCTCAGATACAAAGGGGAAATCGAGCGGAATATTTCAGTTCGTAAATGGTGAGCCATCATTTGAACTTCAAAATGCCGCAGGAAAACTGTGTGAAGCTATGAGCGTTGTCAACGGTAAACCAGCGATAATTTTATGGGATAATGCAGGTCAATTGCGTGGTAATGTATCTCTCGACGAGGATGATGCGCCAAGGATCGACTTGTTAGATGCGAACGGTAAAATTCGAGAGGCATTATTGATGGATAAGGACGGAGCCCCTGGAATTTGGCTTTGGGATGGAGCCGGTAAAAGTTCCTTAGGATTAACCATTGATAATGAGAATGCACCCGCGTTGACTCTATATGATTCGACAGGTAAGCAGCGAGGCGCTGTTGGTATAGGAAAAGATGGTGATCCAGGTTTTCATCTTTGGGATACTCACGGAGAAGAACGAGGAGCATTCAGATTAGTGAATGCTGATCCATGTTTGAAACCTTTGGGATTCCGATGGGAAAGCTCGCGGGATGTTTTCTCTCGAAAAAGACGGCAATCCATTTTTTAATCTATATGACACTGCCGGAACTGTACGAGGAGCATTCAGTCTTGTGGACGGCGTCCCTTTTTTCAATCTTCGGGATGTCGATGGGATGGCACGTGGGATGTTAACGTTAACTAATGATGGTGCAGCGAAGCTTGTATTCTTCGATAAAGGATTAAAGGTCGTTCAGCAATTACCTCTTTTGTAAAAAGTAGTTTCCATATGTAATTTCAAACCATTCTATTTTCTGAAGTTTTGATAATTTCGCCGCGAGCGCTCGGTCTTCCTCCCGCCAGCGATAGTGGGTCCTGCGTCCGCTCCGTGTGGGGGCTGTCGCTCGGTTGGTGCCCGGCTGTGTTCAGGGCCGTTACGCGGCGCTGGCCGGG
>CAIYQO010000014.1 GCA_903928345.1 uncultured bacterium
CTTATGTGAAGTAAGTACTTATGCGAAGTATCCTGCGGGATTACACGTGATTCTCCCCTGATTCCTCCTGATAACTTGCCATAATCTTCTCTCTGGTTACCACCGATAGCTGACTGGAGAGGCCAGATGCTGGCGATGCACTACCCACGCCGTATTGACTGGTATCGGTTGAATCTGCCATTGCGACACCCACGGCAACGCGCGTTGCAATATCGCGTCTTCGGATGCATAGGTGAGCAAATGCATCCCGGCATGATACGCCAGGTATAATGGCTTATCGCGCCGAATGAAGATCACCTCATCGGGGTGAGACGCGACCGCCAGCACGACGGCCAGTTGCCCGGCACAGCATGTAAGGTCTTGCAGTAACGCGGGGAGCGCCAACCCTTCCGGGGTGACATGCCGGCAGGCTAAGCGGAGTAGCACCTCGCTATCGACTTCCCACTCGCGCGGGAGGTGGAAGTGGGCGAAGTAGCGGTCAACCCGCGGAAGATGCCCATTGTGGGTCAGCGCCACGTGGGGAGACATGGGCGAAAGCAAGGGCTGATTGTTCTGATTCTGCCGATGGGAGCCTTGCGTCGGCCAGCGCGTATGCCCGATGAAGAGCGTGCCGTGCGCGCACACGTCCCGATAGGCGGCGGTCCGCACAAAGCGCGAGGCGGGAAGGGCTGCTTTGGCCACGTGTATCGTCCCATCGTTCAGGAGCGCGGCCACGCCGGTGGCGTGTGGTCCCCGATGTTCACTCTCGATTAATAATCGTGCCAACCACGTCGTCAGCGCCAAGGGGCGCTGTCCACGCCGCGGCGTCCCCACGAAAAGACCTGTCAATCCACACACTGAGGATGATCCTCCTCCCCCCGGCATACCTTCCGGGAGGCCATTCATCGCTCAAGTCGGTAAAAAGATCAAGTCGGAGATCGTGGAAGGGCACTCAATCATGCGCACCCTTCCACGTAAAGCGCCGTCAGATGGGGGAACCTTATGGGTTAGAGGCTGTTCAACCAGGCCAACAACGGCTCGTCCTCATCCCAGGTCGGTCGATCCGCCGGGCCTGGCGGCGGCGGCAGTTGGGCTAATGCCTGCCGCTTCATCTCCGTATCGGCGCGGGCATACACCTCCGTCGTCTTGATATCCACATGACCGAGCAGATCCCGGATATAGATCAGGTTGATGTTGGCTTGCAACAGGTGCATCGCCTTGGTATGGCGAACGAGATGGGGCGTGACCGTCTCGGGGAGCCCCGTCGTCTGGGACCGCGCCTGTTCGACATACTTCCGCAACACATACGTCACCCCGGCACGGGTGAGTTTATGATGCTGACGGTTATAGAACAGCGGATGATCCAGCAAATCCGGGGTCGTCAGTCGTCGTTCCTGCAGGTAGCTCTCCAACAAGGTGACCGTGCGGGCCATCAAGGGGACATGCCGCGTTTTGCGTCCTTTCCCAGTCAGACGGATCACGGCTGGCGCCTCGAGACGGACATCCCGCACCGTGAGATCGACCAACTCCTGTACGCGCGCCCCAGTATCATACAGGAGGCAGAGCAACGTGAGATCCCGCCGACCACTCGGCGTCTGTTGGTCAGGCTGCGCCAACACGGTCTGCAGCGCCTCTGCCGTCAGATGACGCACCGGCGTGCGCGGATGCCGTCGGAACGGAATTGCCAATATCTGTTGACAGACGAGCAGCCTGGCCGGGTCTTCATGTTGCAAATAGCGAAAGAAGCCATGAATGGCAGCCAAGCGCTGATTGCGCGTGGCGCCCTGATTGCCCCGCGTCTCCGTCAGCCAGTGGAGGAAGTCCTCGATGAGCGATGCGTTCACCATCTGCAGCGTCAGCCGGTTCACCGCGAGACTGCGTTCGTCACGGCAGTAGCGGAGCAACAACCGGAACGTATCGCGGTACGACTTGATCGTATTCGCACTGACATTGCGTTGGCCGGGTAGATAGGCCCCCAGGTACTGGGTCAGATGGCCGGCGAAATCGGTGGGCTTCATCGGTCGCTCCTTTCCGGGATCACCTGGCCAAAGTGTGCTTCGACGGCGGCGGTAATATCGGGATAGAGTTCCGCCGTCAACCGCAGATACCGCTGGGTGCCATACAGGGAGTTGTGCCCCAGATAGGTGGAGAGCACCGGTAACGCTGCCGTCAAGTCTCGACCGTCTCGTACCCACCGTTGTAAACAATGGACCGCAAAGGTGTGCCGCAGGTCATGCAGGCGTGGCCCCTTCCCCGGCCCGCCATGCGAAATGCCGCACGCCCAGAGGAGCTGCCGAAAGGCGGCATAGAGCACGGCCCGGCACAATGGCCCGTGATCCGGCGCAGGAAAGAAGTAGCCGGTCGGGGCGGCGGTTCCCAACCGGCACTGGGCATAGGCGCGTAGATGCGTGGTGAGCATGGGAGCCATAGGCACCAGGCGATCCTTATCGAACTTGGTCTGGCGGATGGTGAGCACGCCGGCATCCAGATCGACCTCCTGGACGTGCAGCCGACAGACTTCCGAGGCGCGCAGACCACACCCATAGAGCACCCGAAACGCCGCAGCGATCATCATCGCGCGTCCCGGGGGAGAGCTCTTACACGTGCGCACCTGATCTGCCGCGTGCAGGAAGCGCTGCATCTCAGCCTGGGTAAAAATATAGGGAGCGAACTGCTGGGAGGCGGCGACCAGGTGCAGCGGAGGCGGCGCATACGCCATCACGCCTTGCCGCACCATAAAGAGAGCTAACTGGCGAATCCCTCCCACACGAAATCGGTGATTCCCTGGGTGTTCATGCGCCCGCTTAGTCGTCCAGCATTGTACCAGCGCTTTGGGAAGCACATGCGGCTCGGCATGTTGCTCCAGGAAGAAACGATCGAGCTCTTGTAGTAGGTAACCAGCGCTCCGGTAGTGATAGCCCAGCGCACGCTTCTCGGCATAGAGCCCGGCACAATACTCAGCGAGCGGGCTGACAAACGTCAATCTCGGTTCACTCGGTTGCATGGAGCACCTCCTCAGGGTCGAGGGCGCACTGGCGCAGGTGGGCCAAGTCGACTTTGAGATACACCTTGGTGGAGCCTGAATCCAGGTGCCCGAGGATCGCCGCAATCGTGGAGAGCGGTGTCTGCTGCGCTAACAATGCGCTGGCCAGGGTATGGCGCAACGAATGTAAGCCGTGACGCTGCTCTGTGGGGAGGGCGATGCCAGCGCGTTGCCGATACAGGTCAATCATATTATAGAGGTTGTTGTTGGGGGCAAAGGGGCCAAAGGGGGCCTTGTGCTTCACGAACACCTGCCGAGTCGTCGTCTGCGGACGCCCGTGTTGGAGATAGTCGATTACCGCCCAGCCGATCTCGTCCAACAACGGCAAACTGACCACCTGCCCGGTCTTGGCTTGGGGGAAGACCAGTTGGTGCGTCTCCCAGTGAAAATGTTCTAATCGCAGTTCACGGATATCCCCGACGCGGAGCCCCAGGCGGGTGACCAACACGAGGATGGCATAATCGCGTTTGCCGGTGGGATTGCCGCGGTCGACGACGGCTAATAACCGTGTCACATCCTCGGCGCGCCAGGTGGAGGGAATCCGTCGCTGATGAATCACACGCACGTGGGGCACATCGCCGGACACATCGGCCGGCAGGTACTCCTGGAGATAGAGAAAACGCAACAACGTGCGCAGATAATAGGTGATCATCTGCACCGTCTTCTGGCGAAACTCGAGTTGGGTGCATAAAAACGCGGAAATCACCGCCGGAGTCACCTGCTGGTAGATGAGATCGTGCTCCTGGAGATACAGGAAGAACTGCCGGAGTCGGACTTTGCAGGGGCGCAGTGTCCGCGCGGACGCACCGCGGCGCGACCAATCGGCGAGAAACGTCTCCAGCAGGCGCTGATGGTCTGGTGACAAGAGGGCTGGTGTCGTACGGCTGCGATAGACCCACCGTCCATGAAGGGCGAAATCGACGAGCATACGCATCGCACGCAAGCGTACTTGGAGCTTGGGCGTGATCGGGTGAAGATCATCCGCTGGCGGATACCCGTACTGCTCCCGCAGAAACCGCTGCACCAAGTCGAGAGAAAAGGTCGCACCGTCTGGGTCAGTCTGGGCGAAGCTGGCAAAGGCACGCCAGGTACAGCGGACACGCTGGATGGTCTTGGACCAGTACGGTTGCTGCCGAAGGAACGCTTCGGCCTCGGTAATGAGCGTACTCAGTGGACGCTGAGTCGCCAAACAGGGATCGGTACGCATAATGCGCCTCCTTGGTCAGAATGTAGGGCGAGAGGCCCTTGACCAGCATGGCGCATTGGTGCATACCTGACAAGAAATGGGGCAGGCAGCAGGCGATGGATCGAAAAAATTATGCGAAGTCAGGGGACGAGAAATACACCTTGCCACTCTCAACGGCTGGATCAGCTTGGCATAATCATTTACTTCACATAAGTC
>CAIYQO010000015.1 GCA_903928345.1 uncultured bacterium
AGGGCCGTTACCCCTCACATCTTCGATGTGAGGGACGCGCCTTGCTGCGCTGCGTCGCTACTACGAGCCCAATGTCTACACCGCTTCCTTTTTCTTCGTGTAACTAACCGCCCGCACTGGTGTCAAACCGGGCATTCATCCCCCGCGGAGGTGTGTTCCATGGGTCGTCGCTTTTTGCTCATCGTACTGTTGGCGCTGACCGCGCTGGCGGCGTGTGCGGATACCGGGATGGGGCGGCATAAGAAGCTGTATGCCGTGCCGACGCCGGGCAAAGTGGTCATCGACGGCAAGCTGAACGACTGGGATCTCTCCGGGCAGCTCTCCATGTACGTCGTCTCCGAGACCAGCGACATGCAGAGCGCCAAATTTGCGGTGATGTACGACAAGGAAGCCCTGTACCTGAGCGCGGTGATCCGCGACACCACGCCGATGATGAACCGACACGACCCCACGGTGGACGCCGACAAGGCATGGGACGCCGACGCCTGCCAGTTCCGCCTCTCGCTGGACCCGAAGATGGGGTATCCCCTGCACATCGGTTATGGCCAGGGTGATGTGAAGAACATGAACCTGGTGCACATGACGTTGTGGAATTACACCGACAAGCAGGAGCCTTGCCTGCAGATGCACTCGAGCATGTCCTACCTGCCGACGCGTCCGGAATGGGCGCCGCACGGCATGGTGCCGCACAACTTCTTCCAGGCGAAATACCTGAAGATGGACGATGGCCGCGGCTACACCTTCGAGTATCGCATCCCCTGGAGCACCATGGGCGCGAAAGTCCCGTTGAAGGGCGGCGATCTGGTCGCCGGCACCGTGCAGTTTCAGTGGAGCCGGCCCGACGGCCTGGCCACCGCCGGCGGCGCGGCGTGGTGTTACGATGTGCTGGGCTTCCCCGGCTTCCCGTACCAGACGGCCGACTGCTGGGGGAAACTCATCTTCTCCGCCACCGGGCATCTGCCGAAGGAGATGGTCGAAGACGGCGTGCCGCCGGCCAAACCGCTGCCGTTGAAATTCAACTACACCCTGCCGGAAGACAGCCAGGTCACCGTGCAGCTCATCGACCAGCAGAAGATCGTGCGCCGCATCCTGGTGGCGCAGGGGAACCGGCAGGCCGGCAAAAACGTCGAGTTGTGGGACGGTATGGACGACCTCGGCAGCCCGCTGCCCGCGGGCGAGTATACCTGGAAGGGCATCTACCACCAGCCCATCACGCAGAAATATCTCTTTTCCCCGCACAACTCCGGCACGCCGCCGTATGCGACGGATGACGGCACCGGCGGCTGGGGCGGCGACCATGGCACTCCGCAGGACGCCGTGACCTTCGATGGCGGCGTGATCCTCTCCTGGAGCGCGGCCGAAGCCGGCTGGGGCACCATCCGCACCGATTTCACGGGGAAAAAGATCTGGGGTGCGCGCAACGGCGCGGTCTATCTGGCCACCGACGGCAAGCACCTCTTCTCCGCCGGCGACGGGGGGTTCAATCAGAATGAAGGCGCGCGGATCTGCGACCTGGCCGACTCGCGCACGCTGAACTTCGGCAACGGCCAGCCGTACGTGCTGCCGCCCGACGGCGGCACACCGCAGACGAACGTGGTCTCCGGCCTCGCGTGTGCCCGCGGTACCCTCTACATCGCGTATCGCGCCCGCAACCTGATCGCCCTTTACGATGCGCAGAGCGGCAAGGCGAACGGCACCTGGAGCGTGCCGGCGCCGGGCCGCATGGCCGCCCGCCCGGACGGCAGCCTCGCGGTGATCAGCGGCGATACCCTGCTCGCCGTTAAGGATGGCGCGGCGACCCCGCTGGCGCAAACCCACCTGGATCAGCCGCAGGGCATCACCGTCGGCCCGGATGGCCTGATTTACGTGACAAACGCCGGCGCACTGCAGAACATTTCCGTCTTCGACGCGCAAGGGCAATACCTGCGCGGCATCGGCATGGCCGGCGGACGCCCGGCGAAAGGCCGCTACACCCCGAATGGCCTGCTCGCGCCCGGCGGCATCGCGCTGGATAAGCACGACCACCTGTGGGTGGCGGAAATGCTGGATTACCCCAAGCGCGTCAGCGAGTGGGACGCGAAAAGCGGCGCCTTCGTCAACGAGTTCTTCGGCGGCTGCGCCTATTTCGGCTATTCCTACATCGACCCGAAACAGCCGGACGAAATCTACTGCCACAACGTGCTGTGGAAGATCGACTGGGGGCAGAACACGTGCACTCCGGTCAGCACCATCTGGCGGGCGACGAGCCCGAATATGATGCTGCCGCAAGGGGTGAGCGGGTATATCGAGCACCCGGTCTTCTTTACCGCGAAGAACGGCAAGCAGTACGGCGTGGGCCAGAACAGCTTCACGTCGATCATGTCCGTCCGCGACGGCGACCTGTACAAACCGTTCGCCGCGTTCATCACCATCTTCCACCACAACGACTACGTGGGCCATGTGGTGCCGTTCGCGCTGATGGAAAACGCGGCGAAATATCCCGACGGCAGCTACTATTGGCAGGACAAAAACAACGACCAGACCGTGCAGGATGACGAGCTGATCCCGACGCCGGCGAAACTCGGCAACGCTGGCTTCAACCCGATCGACGGCGACCTCGACCTCTGGCTGGGCAACGGCGTGAGTCACCCGACGCACATCGACGCCGACGGGCACGCCTTTTATGACCTGACGCAGATCGAGACGGTTGCCCTCTCGAAGACCGGGCACGGCGCGGGCTGGATGGATGCCGACGGCGGCACCTTCACCTACGACATGTACGGCAGCAAGGAGAACTGGCTGGCCAAGTGGTCGGCGGACGGCGCGCTGCAGTGGGCGTATCCCGGGCAGCGCGAGTGGAAATCGTGCCTGAACATGCCCATGCAGTCGCCGGGGCACTTCCTGGGCCTGACGAATCCGCTGGGCGTGGCCGGGCAGGTCACCGGCCTGGCCAATTACTTCGGCGGCTATCACCTCTTCACCACGGACGGCGTGTATCTCGCCATGCTGATGCGCGATAGCCGCGACGGCAAGGGGCTGGGGGCGGATGTCACCGCCTCCGAGGTGCTCACCGGACAACTGGTGAAGCTGGACAACCTGCCGGGCAGCGCGGGCAAGAGCCGCTACTTCCTGCTCGCCGGCGCCGCTGATGCCCGCGTCACCGAAATCTTCGGCCTGGACACCGTACAGCATCTGCCCGGCGGCGCCTTTACCCTGAGCGACGCCGAGGTCAAAACCGCCGCGGACGCGCTGACGGCCTACAACGCGAAGCTGACGCACGGGAAGCGCCTGACCATTGTGCGCGACAAGAAAGGCCTGGCCAACGCCGAGGCGTTGACGAAACTGTACGATACGAGCCGCGGTTTCAGTGTCCGCGCCGCGTATGACGCCCAGAACCTCTACATCGCGTATGACGTGAGCAGCCCGTACGAACTCATCAACAACCAGCCCGATTCGTCGATTGTCTTCAAAGGCGGCAACTGCCTGGACATCCAGCTCGCCACCGATCCGGCAGCGGACGCGAAACGCCAGGCGCCGGTCCCCGGCGACGTGCGCATCCTCGTGACCCGCCAGAACGGCAAGCCGCTCGCGGTCATCTACCGCCCGAAGGTGAAAGGCTTCACCGGCACGCCCATCGTGTTTCGCTCGCCGGGGAACAAAGAGGCCTTCGACGCCATCGAGGTGTGCGACCGCATCGGCCTGGAGTACCAGAAGACGGGCACCGGCTACAGCGCCGTCGTGACCATCCCGCTGGAGACCATCGGCCTGGCGCTGCACCCCGGCGGGCAGATCAGGTACGACCTCGGCATCCTCTACGGCAATGTCACCGGCAGTGCCACCGCGGCGCGCTCCTACCTGATGAACAGCAGCTTCAGCGCCAACGTCACCAACGACATCCCCAACGAAAGCCGCGTCGAACCAGCGGAGTGGGGCACGGCGGTGGCGGAGTAGGGGGAGCACACCGTGTGGAGCAAGGTTAGGCGACGGGCACGCATATCGGTCAGCCTGCCACTTGCTCCGAAGGAGCCGCAGATGCTAGCCACGAGCGTGAGCCCGTGGTTCCGGTGACCGCAAAAGTCCGAGCCCCGAGGGGGCGGCAGATCGGCTGTCTGTCGTCCCCTCGGGGCTTTCAGTTATTTGCGGCTGGTACCACGGGTTGCACCCGTGGCTAGCATCTGCGGCTCCTTCGGAGCATGCAAGTTACGGCATTATTCCCCTCTTATCGCCGGAATGGTGGTTTAAAAGATACGGCGCGGGTATACTATCGGTGGGAACGCAACTCAACCTCTTGTCTACCTGCCGCGCCCCAAACGCCGCAGTTAAAAGGCGCCCCGTGTGGAGACACGGGGCGCCTTTCGCGTGTGCGGGTGCCGGTGGCATTAGTCGAAGGCCACCGCCGACAGGGTGACGTTGGAGGCGCCGGTGGTGGACTTGAGCAGCACGTTGACGTTGCCGCGGAAGCGGAAGTTGAACCAGCGGCCCTGGTTGGCGCACGTCCAGGTGGCGGGGGCCCCGAGCAGCGAGGTGGTGCCGGTGCCGCCGCGCACGTCGAGGGAGATGGCACGGCCGTTGTTGTCCCAGTCCAGCATGTAGAGGTGCATCATATGCACGCTGGTGTCGGTCGGGTCGGTCAGCGTGACGGTTAACGTGAAGTTGCCGCCGTTGGCAGCGGAGTACCACGTGGACGCGGCGCGGGTGTTCGTGGCCGGGTTGATGACCGCGCGGGGGTCTGCCTGCGGGGCGGAGGCCCAGTTATAACTCGCGTTGCCGGCACTGGGCACCACGCTGGAGACGTAGCCGCTGGACAAATTGGTGATATCGGTGCCGCCCCAGATGCAGAGCACGTAGCCTTTGGAGCCGTAGTAGTACCCGTTGGTCGCATCCCACCAACTGCCCTTGGTCGTGTCGTCGGTGCTGTCGAGGTTGGCCATGGGCGAACCGCTGGGGAAGCCGTAGTCGGTCCACTCGTAGGGGGCGTAGGTGGTCATCGCGACATGGCCGTCGCTGTAGCCGGCGAGGGCCTTGTTGTTGTGGCGGGCGAGGTCGAAGTCCGCGGCGCTGTAGGCCACGTTATCATAGGGCTGCGTCGCGGTGCCGATGTGCGAGCCGTCCGTTACCACCATCGCGGTTTCCGGCGTGGTCAGCTTGCCCAACGCGATGCCGCCGATCATCTGGTTGAAGACGTAGCCGTTGGCCAGGCGGGATTTCGTGGGGCATTTGAGCACGCCGCGGTCGATGTTCAGGTCGCCCCAGAAGCCGGCGGCATCGGGGAGCATCTCGTTGTTGTCCTGCGCCCACATCAGCGTGGCGGTCACGAGCTGCTTCTGGTTGTTCGTGCAGCTTGCCTGCCGCGCCTTCTCCCGCGCCTTGGCGAAGACGGGGAAGAGGATGGCAGCGAGGATAGCAATTATAGCTATGACGACCAGGAGTTCGATCAGCGTGAACCCAAGACGACGCATCGGAAAAACCTCCACGGAAAGATACGCTTACTATACAACCGCCCTCCCCCTCCGTCAATAATGTGCGTCCGTCCCGCAATATAAAGTGGGCAGACCCTCTTGACAAGGTTATCGGATGGTCATAATATAGGACGTGTCATATACATGACGAGTACGTTATCGGAAAGGTCGGCTGCCGCCATGTCGCTGGATCATGCCATACTCGGTTTTCTGCAATACGGGCCACGCTCGGGGTACGACTTGAAGGCGCTCTTCGACCTGTCGGTGCAGCACTTTTGGCCGGCAGATCAGAGCCAGATCTACCGCACCCTCGCCCGACTCACCGAGCAAGGGTACGTGGCGATGGACCGCGTGGAGCAGGAGGAGCGCCCCGACCGCAAGGACTACCGCCTCACCGACGCCGGGCGGGAGGCGCTCCATGAGTGGCTGGCGGCGCCGCCCCCCGCGAAGCCCGGGCGCAGCGCCGCGCTGGTGCAGGTCTTCTTCGCCGGCCAGCTCGGAGACGAGGAGATCCTGGCGATCTTCCGCCGCGCCGCCGATACCTGCCGCGCTGGGCTGGCGGGTTTGCAGGCGATTCCCGACCGCTGCACGCCCTACGTCGCCCAGGTGGACGACCCGCGGGAAACCTTCTGCTGGATGCTCACGCTGGAGTGCGGCATCCACATGACCCAGGCGCATCTGGCCTGGCTGGAGAGTGTCATCGCCCGGCTGGAGCGGGGGGAACTGCCGATCGCGAAGGAGGCGACATGCACGCGTTGATTTTGTATGACGATGGTCGGCCTGAGGCCGCGCTGGATCCGGTGGAGGCGGTGCTGACGGAGCGCCTGCAGGCCGCGGGGTGGACGGTGGAGACGCTGCGAACGAGCGCGCTGTCCATCCGCCCCTGCGTGGGGTGCTTCACCTGTTGGACGCGCACGCCGGGCGAGTGCGGCATGGACGATGACGCGCGCACCTATGCCAAAGCGCATGCGCGCAGCCAGCTCTTCGTGGTGCTCACGCCGGTAAGCTTCGGCGGGTATTCGGGGCGCACCAAGACGGCGTTGGACCATATCGTGCCCAACATCTTCCCCACCATCACGCTGCGCAAGGGGGAAGTGCACCATCCGCTGCGCTACCCGGCGTTGCGCGGGTGGCTGAATATCGGCTGGCAGCCCGTACCGGACGCCGCCTGCGCGGAGACCTTTGCCGCCCTCAACGTGCGCAACGGCCTCAATGGCGACGTGAAACTGAGCGACACGCTGGTCTTTACCCCCGCCGACAACGCGGCGGCCCGCACGGCGGCGGTGCATGCGCTGCTGCAGAAAGTGGAGGCCTTGCCATGAGCACCCGCACCTTTCTCGCGCTGGTGGGCAGCCCGCGCGCCCACGCCACCTCGCAAGTATTCGCGCGCTACTTCGCCGACCAGTTGGCCGCGCGCGGCTGGCAGACGGAGGTGCTGAGCCTGGCCGGCGCCATCCGCAAGCCCGAGGGGTGGCCAGCGCTGGCGGAACGCTTCCGCGACGCCGACACCGTGGGGCTGTGCACGCCGTTGTACGTGGACAGCCTACCCGCGGAGGCCACGCTGGCCCTCGAACGGTTGGTAGACGTGGCGCCGACGCGGCCGCAGGGCTTCTTCGCGCTGGTGAATTGCGGCTTTCCCGAAGCGGCGCAAAACGACACCGCGCTGGCGATCTGCCGCCACTTCGCGCGGCAGGCGGGGCGCACGTGGCTGGGGGGCCTGGCGCTGGGCGGCGGCGGGGCGCTCGCCGGGCAGCAGGTGGAAAAGACGCGCGGCATGATGCCCCACCTGTGCGCCGCGCTGGAGCAGGCGGTGGCCGCCCTCGACACCGGGGAGGCGATCCCGGCGGCGACGCAGGCGCTCATCCGCCGCCCCTTCTGCCCTCCGCGCGTCTACGCCCTGATGGCCGACGTGGGGATGTTCCAGGACGCGGCGAAACACGGCGCCCTGTGGCGCATCTTCGCCCGACCGTATGCGGCGGGGTGACGGCCGCGCCGGGAGGCACGGAACGCCGACGCGAAAAATGGGGACAGCCACGAATTTTCCGTCGGGTTGGCAGCACGATTCATACTGGATACCGGAAAATTCGAGGCAGTCCCCATTTTCCGCTACCACATGCAATAATCGAGCTGGTCTATACGTCTGCATAGATGGCAGACTGCAGGCAACGCAGCAGCAAAGGAGCGGCACGCGGGCACGATGCAGGACACTTCGTGGAGCCTGGTCGAGATCATCGCACGCGAGCGGGCAAAGTTTGTGGCTTTTGTCCGGCGCACCGCCATGGATCTGTCGCAGATGGATGCGGAGGACGTGGTGGCCGACGTGCTCTACCACGTGTGGAACCGGGTGGACCTGACCGCGCCGGTGGAGGATCTGCTGGCCTACCTCTACACGGCCTTCCGGCACCGCATCATCGATCTGCGGCGGCGGAAGCGCCCCACGGAGTCGCTGGAAGCGCGGGCGGAGGCGGGCCTCGACCTGCCCGACCTTGCCGCCGACCCGGAGACGTTGGCGGCGCGCCGCGCGCTGCGCGACCGGCTGCAAGCGGCGCTGGCGGCGTTGCCGGCCAAGCAGCGGGCGGTGTGGATCGCCACGGAGATCGGCGGGCACACCTTCGCCGAGTTGGCCGACGCGTGGGGCGAGCCGCTGGGCACATTGCTGGCGCGCAAATCCCGGGCGGTACACCGCTTGCAGACCCTGCTGACCGAATCATCGACGGAGGCATAATCATGGACATGCGTAAACACTCGCACGGGGCGCAGATCGTGGGGCACATCGTCGGGGGTATCGCCCTCGCCGTCGTCCTCGGCTTTCTCTTCGGCATTGTGGTGATGTGGCTGTGGAACGCCTTGCTGCCCGGCTTGTTCGGGCTGAAGTTTATCACCTACTGGCAGGCCGTCGGACTGATCATCCTGTCCCGTCTGCTCTTCGGCTCCTTCGGTCACGGCAAAGGCGGTGGGCCTTTCCGCGGCGGCGGACGCTGGGGCAAGCGCGGCAACTTCAAAGGCTGGTGGCAGGCCGAGGGCGAGCAGGCTTTCGACGCCTACGTGGCGCGGAAGGCGGCGGGGGAGTAGGAGGCGGCACATGGAGAACGCACCGCACCGGGTGTGCCCGGTGGAACACGCCGGCGGGTTGGATAACCGCTTCCGGCGCTGGCTGCACCATCCGGCGACGTTGCTGGCGCCGTACGTCAGCGCCGGGATGACCGTGCTGGACGTGGGCTGCGGCCCGGGCTTCTTTACGCTGGAGTTGGCCCGCCTGGTGGGGCCCACCGGGCAGGTGATCGCCGCGGATGTGCAGGAGGGGATGCTGCAATTGATACGCGCCAAAGTAGACGGCAGCGAGTTGGCGACGCGCATCACCCTGCACCGCTGCGGCCCGAAGCGCCTCGGCGTCACCACGCCGGTCGATTTCGCCCTCGCCTTTTACATGCTGCACGAGGTGCCCGACCAGGCGGCGTTGTTCACGGAACTCGCCGCGGTGCTGACGCCGCAGGGCCGCCTGCTCATCGTCGAGCCGCCCTTTCACGTCACCAAATCCGCCTTCTCCGCCACGCTGGCGCGAGCGCATGACGCGGGATTGACGCCCGTCGGCACGGCGAAGGTGGCGCTGGGGTATGCGGTGGTGCTGGGGAAGAGCGGGTGAAAGCGGACACTTCCGTGCTCCGAAGGAGCCGGCGATGCTTGCCATGGGCGTGAGCCCGTGGGACCGATAGTGCAAGAAAGTGGAGCCGTGACGTGGTTATGCCCGGCGTAACAATCGAATCCTGGCGTCCTCAGCCACGAAAGATTCCGCATCCTCGGTGAGTTGTTCGAGAATATTCGTTGGCGTCTTCGCATTGCACGCAATACGGTGGCGCACCGATGCGTCCACATCCATCGCCAGTAGTTGAAAAAGATCGACAGGCAGCTTGCGCTTCATCGCTACCGAGAAACGAATGCTCGCGTCAGGGTCGCCGGCGTATTTCCGCAGCACCGCGACGGATACGGAGTTATTCCACAGCACCGACCAAACCAACTCGGGATGCGCGGCGAGAATCGCCCACTGCAACGCTTCCGGCACGTCTTCCGTCTTCACGCGCCCGTGTTCGTCGGGGTCGGTGCTGGTAGCGAGGCGTACGAACTCGTCGATGGAGGTAATCATCATAGGTCGATCGGCTCAATCACCTCATACGGACCGCCGAATGCAGCGAAGAATTCGCCGGTTCCCAACATGTAATCGATTGTCTCCTGTATGGTGCACAATGATAGCTCACGGACTATTATCATATCGACAGCTCTGAAATACTGACCGTGATTGCAGTCGCCTTCCTGCTCAAATTTCCGCATTAACGAGTCGATGTTGTCGAGTGTGAAGAATGTCGCAGAGTATCCCTTCTTTTCAATCGTCACATGCACATCGACATTGCCGTTGTGCGTATCGACTGAATCAAGCCCGCCTGGTACCCAGAAGTTATATCGAGGGATAACACCCATGCAGCAACTCCTCGCATCTGACTTACGAAGCCGGAAAATCCGCATCCGTCCAGATATTCTTCTCTAGCTTGTATTGATCCATCTGTAGGTTCTCCCCTCGATACGACTCATCCTACGCCCCTTGTCGGTGAAATCGTCCACGGGCACTGCACCGTTGCCGGGCGCGGGGCTGCCGCCGACCTTCCAAACGGTGCTGTGAACCTGCCCTGGTCTATGGTCGAGCCGGGCTCTTAGCCCTGTTCCAAACGGTGACTAAGGGCACATCTGCACTATTGTCGCCCTTCCAGCCGGCCCAACACTCTGTGCACATCTGTACAATCTGTGGTTTCGTCCCCCCTACCCGTAAATCTCCTCGATCACTTCTCGCGCGATCTGTACCCAGCGGGTGAGGCGGGTGGACTCGCCGCGGAGGGTGTGGACGTCCTTCATGGCGATCTCGGTAGAGCAGCCGTGGGCGTGGGTGAGGCGCAGGGTGTGGCGCAGGTCGGCGCGGATGGCCTCCTCGTCGAAGCGTTCGGTGCTCACCAACGTGGGGTTGGGCTTGCGCGAGTAGACGAGGTCGCGGCCTGCGGCTTCCGCCATGAACGCCTCGTCGCACCACGGGGAGACGGAGACGCGCTTGAGGTTGGCCATATGCTTCAGCACGTCCCAACGGGAATTGATCGGCTCGCAGCAGCCGTAGTAGACGCTGCCGAAGCGCTGGGCGATGGCGTTTTCGTAGGGGAAGATGAACTCGGCGTAGAGATCGGGGCCGACGCCGACCGTCTCCTGCGATTCGAGCAGCGTCCACAGATCGCACGCGCGCGGAGGCGCGCCGGCGGGCAGGTCGGCCTGCGGCAGGCGACGGGTGTAGCCGCGGCTGCCGGAGCCGCAGTAGTCGTTCTCGTTGTTCAGGCAGAGCAGTCCCTCGCGCTCCATCCAGTCGACCAGGCTCAGGTGGTCGTCGCGCAGGTAGGCCATCAATCCGTGCAGCGGCTCGGGCTCGTCGTACATGTAGAGCATCAGGTTTTCCAGCCCGATGAGGGTGATGGCCGACCAGGTGAGGCCCAGCGTCCACCACGGGTTGTTGCGGAGGCGCACGGGCAAGATGCCGTCGTAAATCTCCTGCAAGAACGCCTGCTCCGCCAGCGTGGCGGCGCGGTCCACCGTGAAGGTGCGCGGCTGCAGGCGGTCGATCTCCTTGGCGAGGTCGGTGATGGGCGCGTCGATGTGGTAGGCGCCCAGCGTGCCCTCGGTCTGCGGGCGGGTGAGGTGCTGCTCGACCCCGTAGCCGCTCTTGCCGATGCGCCAGCCGACGTTGATCACCGGCTCCAGCGGAAGGTCGTCGCCGATCACGTCGTAATGCGCGAAGAGGCTGACGAACCCCCACTCCTGCGCCACCGCCCACGGCTCGGTGCACTGCGGCACGTAGTCGGGGAGAACCATCCCGATGCCGCCGTCCGTCTCGGTGAGGATCAGGGGGCGCTCGCCGGCGATGTCGTGCTGATACCACAGCCGCCGCCGCTCGGTGTTCACCGGCCCCTCGGCCAGCGCGCGCAGCCGCTCCGCCATCGCGCGCAGGTGAGCGACGTCGTTTTTGTTCACGGTCAGGTTCGTTGTCATCGGAAGGCTCCTCATACGTGGAGAAAACCACAGATTTCACAGATTTTCACTGGTGCTATACCGGCGCGCAAAGTGGGGACAGCCACCACTTTTCCGAGTTCCGCTGCCAGGAACGCCGACGGGGTGGAGAAAAGTGGTGGCAGTCCCCACTTTGCGCTCACACTATCGCCGCAACCCCCGCCTTCGTCGGCAGGGGGCAGTCCGTGATGCTGTAGACGTGCATGGGCTCCAGCGCGTAGGTGGCCGCGGCGGGGAGGGCTGTGTTGGTGGTCAGGTCGGTCACCGTGCCGGGCAGCGGCAGCGGGCGGGCGGTGAAGTTCCACAGCGTGGCGGTGGCGCCGTCCGCGTCGTGCCAGAGCACCGCCTGGCCGTCCTCCTGCAGGAAGCGCGTGCGCATGAGCGGCAGCAGGCGGTGGTAGTCGCCGTAGACACGCTGATGCAGCGGGCCGAAGACGTCATCCACGCGCTTGCCGTCGATGAAGAGTTCCGGCGCGTAGGGCGTTTTGTGCGCGAGCTGCCAGAAGATGAACGCCGGGTCGTGGGAGAAGTTCTCCGCCGTCACCACCCCCGGCACCGGCACGGTGGTATACCCGTTGCCCAGCCCGACGTAGTAGGCGATGAAGATCTTGTCGGGGCTGTACGACGCGGGATGCCCGTGCCCCGGTTGCCCGAAGGGGCCGAAGGACTCGATGTAGAAGCCCACGCCGGCGTCCTGCAGCTCTTTGAGCGCCGTCAGCGCCTCCCGCCACACCGTGCGCGGGTGGCCGGTCTGGTAGTCCACCGGCATGAAGTAGAGGTTGTAGAAGCTGTCGATGAAGTACCCCTCCAGCCCCGATTCCTCCGCGATCTGCCGGTGGCAGTCGATCCAATATTGCCGTACGGCGGGGTTTTTGAAGTTCAGGTTGCTGCTCACGTTGGTGTAGGCGCCGCCATACTTCGTGCGCGTATCCTCCATGGCGACGTACCAGGTGCCGCTTTCGCAGCGGTGCTCGGCGTTGATCTTTGCCGCCAGGGAGACGTACGTGTTCGTCCACATGTAGTTGGCCACGCCGAGTCTCTGGCAGCGGTGGATGTAGTCCGTAAACTTCCCCATACCGCCCACGCGGTCGGAGATGACGTATTCGTGCGAGGTGCACATGTTGCCGTTGTGCAGGCGGTCGGGTTCGGCGCCCATGGTGCCGCCGTTATCGCACTTCTTAAAGTTTTCCGTGAAGATGGCGCGCAGGCCGGCGGCGTGGAAGCCGGGCAGCACGTCCACCAGGTAGGTATCGATGACGCGGTTCTCCCAATAGTGGCGCGCGGCCAGGGGCACCGGCGGCTGTTCGCGCAGGCCGAACTCGGCACGGGCGCGGGCGTGCACGTCGTCGAAGAGCCACGTCCACAGGTTCTGCTGGCCGGTCGCCGACTTGGCGTCGGTGTTCAGCAGGATCGCCTTTGGAGAGGTCGCGTACGTCGTCGCTTCGTCGAAGATGTGCTTGTCGAAGCATTTCAGCTCCGCTTTGCCCGGCTCGTGCACGAGGAGGGTGCGGATGAGATCGACGTGGTCGAAGAGTCCGAGCAGCGTCGCGTCGCCCTTGCACTGGAAGTCGAAGGCCTGGTGCGAGGCCCAGCGCGGCAGGTTGTGCGTCATCACCCGGTTGTAATTCGACGCCTGGTCGAGGAAGAACAGCTCCCCCTCGGTGGTCCAGAAGGTGTCCGCCGCGAAGGTCGCCACCGGGTCGGAGCAGGAGGACTGGCTGAACGCCGTGGCCCCCACGATGTCGCCATCGAGTTCCCAGCTCGCCTTGTCGAGGAGGTAGAAGATGGGCACGTCGGGGCCGTCGTATTCGTAACTGTACGAAAAGCCGGTGAAATCGTAGCCGCCCACCGCGTAACTCGCCGGGCGCAGCACCAGGGTGAGCGCGGCGTGGCCGGCGTCGACGGGCACGTCCCAATCACGCTTCTCGTGGATGGGGTCGAGGCTGTGGTCGCGCATCATCTTCGTTTCCAGCGGGCGGAACGCCGCGCGCAGCCGCACGCGCACCTCCGCGCCCGCGTCGATGCCCTCCAGCGTCAGCGTGTCCAACTCGGCGCCCGAAAAGTCCGCCGTATACGGCCGCAGCGGCAGCCGCCCCGAGCGCACCAGCGTCTCGCCGATCCACATCCGCCCCAGCCCGAGGAACACGTCCCCGTCCGTCACCACCTCCCCCCGGCAATTGCCGAGGGTGAATTCGTGGGTTGTCATAAGAAACTCCTGATGGGGAACGAACCGCAAAGACACAAAGGGCGCGAAGGGTACGCAAAGAGAAGTTGTTGCTTCACTGCGTGATTACCGGAGCCGGTTTCGCCGATCCGCCCGGCCCTAAAAAATTTCCTTTGCGTTACCTTTGCGTCCTTTGCGTCTTTGCGGTTCCGTCCCCCTTACACATTACACAGCGGGAAGAGCCGTTCCAGCGCCGGCAGCACCTCGCCGGTGGGGGCGAATTCGTGGCCGACGTAGCGGTCGTAGCCAGTGGCGGCGATGGCGCGGCAGATGCCGGTGTAGTTCAGCTCCTGCGTGTCGTCCATATCGTTACGGCCCGGCACGCCGGCGGTGTGGAAGTGGCCGATCCACCGGATATTGTCGCGGAGGGTGCGGATCACGTCGCCTTCCATGATCTGCATGTGGTAGATGTCGTACAGCAGCTTCACGTGCGAGCTGTTCACCGCTTCGCAGACGGCCACGCCCCACGCGGTGTGGTCGCACTGGTAGCCCAGATGATCGACCTTCGAGTTGAGCAGCTCCAGGTTCAGGGTCACGCCCTTCGCTTCCGCGTACGGCGCCACGCGGCGCAGGCCGGCGGCGGTGTAGCCGACGCCCTCGTCCTCGCTCAACCCGGGGCGGCGATTACCGCTGAAGCAGATGATGCCCGGCACGCCGTGGGCGGCGGCGAGATCGATGGAGGCGCGCAACTCGGCTTCGGCGCGGTCGTGATTCGCCGGGTTATTCAGGCCGTTGTCGAGGCCGCCCATGCCGCAGAAGCTGGCGACGCCCATCCCGTACCGCTGCGCCAGCGCGACCACGTCGGGAAAATCCTCCCCCGGCCCCCACAGCTCGATGGCCGCGTACCCCATCCGCGCCCCGGCGGCGACCAGCGTCTCCAGCGGCATGTCGGCGGGTTTCATGATCGGGTAGCAGATGGATTGCTTAATGGGCATGATTGCGTCCTCCGCGAGGGTTTTCGCCGCCGGCGGGAGGACTTCCTCCCGCCGCGGCAGGCGAGGGGAGACGATTACCAGGTGAATTTGAGGAGGTAACAGGTATTACTGTCGTCGGCTAACCGAGCAGTGGTATATAATGCCCGGTTGTCGGGAGTGAGCATAAAATCATCGATAGCCCATTCCTTACCGGATGATCGGTCATAGAAATGCATATGACCACCGGCAAAAACGTTCGACAGCCGTGCGACACAGTGACCCGGCTTGCAAAATACAAGCAGAGGAACAGCATGTGACTTGCCGTAGCGGAATAGCCAACCTGCCATTGGCGACTGACTCAACCATTCACAAAATATCTGGTTGGCTCTCCCTAGTGTTTCTGCCCCGATCACTTCCGAGCCGTCCGGGCTTATTTTGCTATTGTTGGTATTTATGTGACCTCGAATCGTCCATATCGCTCCGCTGCGAGCCAGCAACACGCGCGACGAACTCCCTGCATTCGACATTTGCTGTTGAATAACCGCTTCGGGTAATGGCACACCCGGTTCGATAGACGTTTCATAATCTGTATCAGGCCGTATTACACCATGACCATCATAGAGAGCGCCATCGAAGCCCACCAATCGTCCTCCGGCGATGAATGTTGGTTCAGATACAATCCCATTTGAGCAGGAAGGTTCCGAAACACTATATTGTCGTATTGCACGAATTGTACCTGGCTTTTCAGTCAACGCAAAATAAGTGAAGCCCTGTGGGGTAGCCAATACATATCCCGAGCCGTCCGGTGCCAACCTTTCCGCACAGATGACGTTCTTGCCGGGATTCGGCAGTTGCAGGCATGCGGTGATGCGCATGTTGTCCAGGCATTCGATTTGAGACAATGTGGTTGTGCTTAACTGCGCCCACACACGACAGGAATTCTGGACATAGACTTCTAGCAGCCCTTCACCCGCGGGAAAGGGGATTGCTCCACTGGCCACATCCTGTCCATCGTGTACCAGTATCCAATGCCGTTGCGTCCCGACTAGAGTAGAAGATAAAAACCAATGCCCATCGGGAGATACAGCGAAGTTATTACTTTGAAAACCCCACGACGTAACACCGCGAGAAAAGAAATCGCGCTGCCACAACAGCGTGCCGTCCCATGCACAGCAGCCCATCTGCCCATTGTTGTTCCATAGGTACAGCCGATCCCGCGTAGCTATAAGG
Source organism: uncultured bacterium (assembly GCA_903928345.1). Classification (GTDB taxonomy): domain Bacteria; phylum Armatimonadota; class Hebobacteria; order CAIYQO01; family CAIYQO01. The sequence goes on from CAIYQO010000015.1 coordinate 15,900, forward strand.
GTATACATGCCCGGGGTTGCCAGCGACGGAAGCTTTCGCACCGACACCAACCGCATCTCCCGCGGCTGCCCCCACCACCAGACGCCCGCGCCGACCGCGAGGGCGGCGAGGGTGAGGAGCCACCAGCGATATTTGCGTAAGCGTGCCATACGGGAGTATTCGGCGGCGGCGGGGGGATTCCTGCGGTTGCTTTACCGTTCGGGGCGCGGTAAGATAAGGCCATGCTCCACCTCACCCGCGCCCAAGTGCGTAGCGAACTCTTTCCGCTCCGCGACCGGTACCCCTACGCCCTGCCGGTGCTCGACGCGCTGCCGGCGCTGGCGTTCACCACGCCGGTGACCTTCTTTGTGGGGGAGAACGGCTCAGGGAAGTCCACCGTGCTGGAGGCGATCGCGCGGCGCTGCAACATCCCCATCTGGGCGCAGCAGGAGGGCGGGCGGGTGGAGCGCAACCCGCACGAGCACCAGCTGGCGGCCTTCACCGAGGTGACGTGGGCGGACGGGCCGGTGCCGGGATCATACTTCGCGGCGCAGATCTTCCGCGAGTTCGCCCTCGCGCTGGACGATTTCGCCGCCGCCGATCCCGGGCAATTGCACTATTTCGGCGGGCACTCGCTGCTCACGCTGTCGCACGGGCAGTCGCTGATGGCCTACTTCCGCGCCCGCTACGCCCGCCGCGGGCTGTATCTGCTCGACGAGCCGGAGACCGCCCTCTCCCCCGCCACCCAGGTGGCGCTGCTGCGCCTGCTGCACGAGGTGGCCGGGCAGGGGCACGCGCAGTTCGTCATCTGCTCGCACTCCCCCATCCTCCTCGCCTGTCCCGGCGCGCGCATCTACAGCTTCGACCACGCCCCCGTGCAGGAGATCGCCTACCCCGACACCGCGCAATTCCGCGTGTACCGAGAGTTCATGGCTGACCCGGCGGGGGCGGTGGACCTAACCCCCTGACCCCCTTCCCTCGAGGGAAGGGGGAAGTAGCGAGTGATTATTCCGCGCCTTACTCCGGTGAATGCAGCGCCTGTTCCAGCGGGGTGAGTTTGTTCAGCAGCAGGGCGCAGGCGACGTAGCTGCTCATGGCCCAGCCGTGGGGGACGGCCCAGCGGGTTTCGGTGTTGTTGCCGATGAGTTCGGGCAGCAGGCCGGTGGTGGTGCCGCGGCTGATGACCACGCCCATGTAGCCCTCCGCCCACGTGCGGTAGGTGGCGGACTGCGCGGAATCGCGGTCGGCGTAGTAGACCGCCAGCCGCAGCAGCACGCGCGCCAGCCACAGGGTGTTGACGCCGCCGGCGCTGCCGCCCACGTAGTCGTCGCCCTCGTGGCGCAGGATGGCGTCGCCGCCGGGCAGCGCTTTGGTGAGGCGCGCGCGGATGACGCGCACCATGCTCTCGATCATCGCGCGCTCCGCCGGCACGTCGAGGGAGAGCAGGCCGAAGGGATCGAAGACCCCGAGCATGGCGGAATCCACCCCCCAGTCGATCTCCCCGCGTTCATTGTAGCCGCGCGCGAAGTACTCGCCGTTCCAGCAGGCGGAGAGGAGCACCGCCTTGATGCGCGCCGCCACCGTGTGCCAGCGCGCGGCCTTCTCGTCCTCGCCGCGCGCCGTCGCCCACACGGACGCCGTCTTCAACGCGGCGTAGATGCTGGCGTTGGAGTAGGTAAAGGTGCCGCGGAACTTCTCCCACAGGTCGAAGGCCTGTGTGTGCAGCCCGTTTTCGCCCAGCGCGGCGGTGAGGTAGTCTGAGGCGCTTTCTACCACCGTCCAGTAGCGCTCGTGGAAGGCGGGGCGCTCGTGGGCGGGCAGGCGCTCGGCGTGAACCCCCAGCGCGTGGATCATCGAGCCGGTCTGGTCGATCTGGATGGAGTCGAGGAAGGAGCACCATCCCGGCCCGCGCTCGCCGCTGATCCAGTAGCGTTGCTCCCAGTATCCGGACGGGTGCTGCGCCTCGCGCGCCCACTCGAAGAAGCGCTCCACCATGTCGGGCAGCCCGGCCTCTTCCAGCGCCAGCACCACCTCGGCGGCGTCGCGCGGCCACACGAAGCCGTAGCCGCCGCAGCGCTCGAACATGGGGTCGAACTCCGGCGCGGCGAGGAAGGAGCCGTAGCGCTCGTCGTAGAGCAACCGCGTGGCGAGCAGAGAGCGGTAGTACGTTTCCGTGAGCGCGTTGGCGACCTCCACCGGCACCGCGGAGGAGAGCCACGCCGCCCACCAGTGGTCGGTCACGTCGTAGAGGGCGGCAAAGCCCTGCGTGCGGCTCTGCGTGAGGCCGGCCAGCGCCGCCGGCTCGCTGGTGGCGGCGGCGATGATGAAGTCGCGCGTGAACTCTTCGCCCGGGCGCAGCCAGAAGTTCCACCCATAGGCGGTATCCACGTCGCCCAGCTCCTCGCGCTGGTTGGAGAGGTAGCCGTCCTCCATGTCGCGCTTGGCGCTGTTGTTGCTCAACCCGCCCGCCTTGCCGATCTGCGTGGCGTCGAAGGGGTCGCCGCCCATGGCGAAGCAGATGTGCCGCCAGTACTGCACGATGGCGCCGTGCTCGTCCAGGCGGCGCGCGCTGTTCTTGCGCGCCATCTCGCCCAGGCGCAGGTAGAGGTATTGCATCAGCACGCCTTCGCGGTCCTCGGCGCTGTCGTTGCGCAGCGCGAAGCGGCGCAGGAAGATATCCCGCCGCGGGTGTACGAAGTCGGTGAGCTGCAGCACGAGCCCCGTGCCGGCGTGGCTGAGTTCGGTGATGAGGATGTTCCGCCGCGGCACGTAGCGCTGGCGCTTCTGCCACACCTCGTCGAAGGTCCACGTCAGCGTGCCGTGCCCGCGCGGCCCCAGGTACACGGCGGGCATTCCCTCCTGCACGTTCTGCGGAAAGTCGATATGCGGATAAAAAAAGCTCATGATCTCCCCGGCGCCGCCCAGGGTCACCAGACACCGGGAGTTCCCGAGCACCGCGTTGGGTTGAAATACGGCCATGTCTACTCCTTGCTTGGTACGTCCGTGGAGTCCTTCGCGCACAGGGCGGCGGGTTCCTGCCCGTTCGTTCCGCCAACGGCAAATATACCCGCGCGTGTCGGCCGCGCAACCCCCGGCGGGGGGCGAGCGGGGCGACTCGGGGGGCTTTCCACCGCTTTTTCGCGGGAATCGCGATTTTCCGGAAGGATTCTGGATACGGAAAGGAAAATATGGTATAAGTATATGTGGCGACTGCCGACCCCCGGCAGGGGAGCATCGTGGCAGTCCCGGTATCCCTGCCACCGGTCACATGGGCGTGATGCGCGGGGTGCCTCGTATCATCCCCGCTTTCGTGGACACTCAGGTTGAGGAGTTTATGGCGACACCGCCCCGCACAACTGAGCAAGAAGACGTGTTCGGCGTGATGCAGACCCTCCTGTTGGTCGTGATCCTGGTCGTCGGCGCGTTGTTGATCACCCTGCCGCTGTTTGCCGTCAAAATCGGCGACAAGTCGCTGGCCGTGGTAATCAGCGCCCTGCTGCCCATGAAGGACCTGCCGTGGCTGCCCGCCCTGCTGTGGGTGGTGGAGGCCGCGGTCTACGCCCTCATCGGCTGGTCGCTCACGCGGCAGATTCCCGCGGCAGTCGGCGCCATCGTCCTCGGCTTCGTGACGCGCATCATCGTCTGCGTGCTCATCGCGCTGCTGCTCACCACCCAGGAAAGCAGCTCGCTGCCCACCATTCTCGGCAATATGCACGGCAACTACTGGCCGTATCGCATCTTCGCCCTCATCCCCGCCTGGCTGGCGCTGCAGTGGCCCTTCCTGCCGCTGCTGGCATCGGGCTTCGGCATGAACACCGGGGCGACGAGCAGCGTGACGAAAGCCGCGGTCAAGGCGGCACCCAAAGGCGGGGCCTCGGGATTCGCGTTCAACACGACGAAGGCCCCCGGCGCGCGTCCCACCACCACGACCGCCTTCCCCACGCGCAGCGCCAGCCGCGACGACGCCCGTCCCGTGCACACCCTGACCCCGCCCGCCGACTTCGTGATGCCCAAACCGATGGACTCGCTCTACGGCGCCGTGGAGCTGCCGGTGAAGGTGATCCTGGAGTCGGTGCCGGAAGCCGAACCGTTTCTTACCGCCGACGTGCCGGTGCGCGTGCGGCTGGCCTTTATCGCCCCGCAATTGGCGCGCGGCACCGTGTGGGTGACGTGGGGGCAGATCTTCAGTGACAACGCCAAGGGCGGCACGCGCCCGCCCGACGACGAGATCGTCGACCGCTGGATTCGTATTCGTCCCAAGTACTACGTGGCGCAGGTGCCGCGCGATCTGTTCAACGTGCAACGCACCCCGCCGCCCTGGATGCGACTGTCCGAAGTGTCGCAGGAGAACCAATTCTCCCTGGAAGTGTAAGTATCCGAGCAACGTATGGCATCGATTAACTACGCAAGCAAGGAAATAAACTGTAAGCTGGTCTACTACGGGCCGGGCATGTGCGGCAAGACGACCAACCTGCAGTTCATCCACCAGAATCTGACCAACAATAAACGCGGGGAACTCGTGTCGCTGGCCACTCCCGGCGAGCGCACGCTCTACTTCGACTTCCTGCCGGTGGAGCTGGCGGAGATCAATGGCTTCAAAGTGAAGTTCGGCTTATACACCGTGCCGGGACAGGTGCTGTATAATGCCACGCGGAAACTCGTCCTACGGGGCACCGACGGCGTGGTGTTCGTCGCCGACTCCCAGTGGGACATCATGGAGGAAAATCTCGCGAGCCTGGAGAATCTCAAAGAGAACCTCGCCGGGTACAACGTCAAACTCGATGACCTGCCCTACATCCTGCAATACAACAAACGCGACCTGCCCGACGCCGCGCCGATGTGGTATCTCGACTACTTGTTGAATACCCTGGGCGTACCGTCCTTTGAAGCCGTGGCGCCGCAAGGCACCGGGGTGTATAAGACGCTCAACACGCTTTGCCGCTATGTCATCCGAGACCTGGCGCACCGGTTCGAAACGGGCTCGTTTTAAGTGAGGGACGCCCTGTGGAAATGCACGACCTGATCCTCGAGCAAGAGGATGCCACGCTTATCGACCAGTGCCTTTCGCGGTACGTCGAAGATACCGGGGTGCGTGTCGCCCTGGTGATGGGACGCGACGGCCACCTGCTGTCCAAGCAGGGCGATATGCGCGACATCGACATCGAGAGCCTCTGTGCCCTGGCCGTCGGCGCCTTCGCGTCGTCCGAAGCCCTGGCACGCATGTCCGGCGAGGAGAACTTCAACTCGATCTACCACCAGGGCGTGCGGAGCAACGTCTTTGTCTCCCTGGTCGGCGATTCCCACCTGCTCCTGACGGTCTTCGACTACAACGCCAGCGCCCCGCTCGTGCGTCTGCAGGCCAAAGTAACCTCGGAAGCGATTATCAACGTGCTCGAGCGCGCCTATACCCGCACACGGGCCGCACGCGCCGGCGCTTGACCCTCTTCCACGCGCACCGGACCCGCTGACCGTAGAAGGAATTCCCATGGCCGTTAAAGGATCGTTCAAAGATATTGCCTTTGTCGAGCTGCTCGAAATGATGCATACCTCGCAAAAAACGGGGCGCATCGAGGTCTCGCACGAGAACCGCTGGGCAATGGTCATCTTCCGCGAAGGCACCGTGTGGCATGTCGAGCCGCGCGGCTTCAAAGGCGCTTCCCCCGAAGAGGTAGTCTTCGAACTCATCCGCATGACAGAAGGCAACTTTGTCTTCCAGCGCGTGCAGGTGCTCCCCATGCTCGAACGCACCGTGCACCTGAGCACCGAGAGCCTCATCATGGAAGGCACCAAGCGCCTCGACGACCAGGCGGCCATCACCTCGGAAGTCGGCGGCGAGTTGTCGCAAGTGGTGAAGCTGCTGCCCGGCGCCGAAGCCAAGGTGCGCTACGTGCCGCAAAAGGTGAAGCAGGTCGTGCAACTCATCGATAACACGCGCAACGTGGCGCAGATCATCCAGATGAGCGGCCTGGAAACGGAAGAGATCACCGCCATTATCAAGGAGCTGACGGAGAAGGAAGTCATCGAGATCGTCGCGATCGACCCCAACGCGCCCCCGCAAGAGGTGCCGAACGTCGCCAGCGGCCATGTCGAGGTGACACCGGCCGCGCCGCCGCCCGCGCCCGCGGCGCCGCCGCCCCCGGCCCCGGTGCAACAGGCTCCGCCCGCACCCGTGTTCACGCCGCCGCCGGCACCCGCGCCCGTCTTTACGCCGCCGCCGGTTGCCGCCGCGCCGCCGCCCGCCGCGGGCCCCGCGCCGACCCTGGTCATCGGCGGGATGCAGGTGCTGCGCTTCAAGCCCGGTGCCGAAGCCAAGGTGCGCTTCGTGCCGCAGAAGGTGAAGCGGGTGCTCGCCGCCATCGACGGCACGCGCAGCATGCCTGAAGTGGTGCAGATCAGTGAGCTGGACTCCGAGGGCACCACGCAGATCATCAACGACCTCATCGCCCAGGGCATCCTGGAGCTGGTGAACGGCTAATCCCGGCGCCGGACGCGTCTTTCCGCCGCGCCGCAGCCCGCGGGCTGCGGCGCGGTTGTGCGTTCAGGCACATTTTTATCGCGCGGAGGTTATCATGGGCGAACGCATTCGGTTCGGTATCGTGGGCACCGGCGGCATCGGCACCTTTCACGCCGCGATCATGCAGCAGGTGGCGCAGGTGGAGCTGGTGGCGGTGGCGGACATCGTCCCCGAGCGCGCCAAGGCGGTCGGGGAGCGCTTCGGCGTCGCGTGGCACGGGTCGTACGACGACCTGCTCGCGCGCGGCGACATCGACGCCATCACCGTCTGCACGCCGTCGGGGCTGCACGCGGAGCACGGCATCCTGGCCGCGCGCGCCGGCAAGCACGTGCTGAGCGAGAAGCCGATGGACGTCTACGTCGAGAAGATCGACGCCCTGGTGGCCGCGTGCAGCGCGGCGGGCGTTACGCTGGGCGGCATCTTCCAGAACCGCTTCCCCAAGGCGCTACAAGAGCTGAAACGCGCCATCGCGGACGGCTGGCTGGGCGACATCAGCTATGTCAGCGGCTCCTGCCTCTGGTTCCGCACCCAGGCCTACTATGACAGCGGCGACTGGCGCGGCACGTGGGCGCTGGACGGCGGCACGCTGTGCAACCAGGGCATCCACACCATCGACCGGCTGGTCTGGCTGTCGGGCATGCAGCCCACCGTCAAAGCGGCGTATTGCCCCACGCTGGCGCGCGACATGGAAGCGGAAGACCTGGGCGTGGCGCTGCTGACCTTCCCCAACGGCGCCGGCGGCACGCTGCAAGGCACCACGCTGGCGAATCCCGGCCTCGCGACGAACGTGACGATCTGCGGCAGCAAGGGCACCGCGGTGGTGGAGGATAACGCGGTGACGACCTTCGTGGCCGAAGGCGCGCCGGACGGCCTGGTCACCGTGGAGCGCCCGGACAGCACCGGCGGCGCCAGCGACCCCGCCGCCGCCTGGGGCGGCGCCCACGCCGCCAACATCGAGGAGTTCGCCAACGCCCTGCTGGAAGGCCGCCAGCCCTGGGTCAACGCTGGCGAAGCCCGCAAAGCCGTACAACTGCTCAACGACATCTATCAAGCCGCGGGCGTGGGGCCGTGGGCGGTGAAGGCGTAAGCCTTCTGATACCAGCACCGTGTGGAAGCCGGCGACCGCCGCGCTCCGGTACGCGATAACCTGCATTCGTAATCAGCAAGGAGAACAGCGATCCTCCTTGGCGACGGCGAATGCAGGTTTTTCATTTCCGGAGCGCGGCGGTCGCCGGCTTCCACACAGTGCTGG
>CAIYQO010000016.1 GCA_903928345.1 uncultured bacterium
CATTATGCTGAGTCAGTAGTTATGTTGAGTCACCGGGCGACTTCCGCACGCGTTGGCGCAAATCGCCCGGTTTCTCAGCACATAATCTTCCGCTTACAAGGCCTTGAGCCACTCCAATAGACTCCGGTTTTGCAGCCAAGTCGGATCGTGCGATTTTGTAGTCGGCGTCAGGGATGCCGCACGTTCCAGCGCTTCACGTTTCATCCGTAAATCGGCTTTCGCATACACTTCCGTTGTCTTGACATCGGCATGCCCCAGGAGATTGCGAATGACCACCAGGGGGTTGCCCGATTCCAGCAGGTGCATCGCCTTCGTGTGCCGAAAGCTATGCGGGGAGACGCGGTCAGGGATAGTGAGTTGCCGGTCACGCGCTTGTTCGACGTATTTCTGCACGAGATAGCGGATGCCCGAACGCGTTAAGGCTGCTCCGTAGCGGTTCTGAAAGATCGGCTGATCTTCCCGCCCGGCCTGGAGGAGTTGCTGCTCTTCCAGGTAGGCGTGCAGCAGTTTGACGGTTTGCGGCAACAAGGGCACGATACGGACTTTGCGTCCCTTGCCGGTCAAGCGCACCTGGGCGGGGATCTCGAAGCGGAGATCCCGCACGATCAGGTCGACCAGCTCTTGCACACGGGCGCCGGTATCATATAAGAGGCTGAGGAGTACCGTATCCCGCCGGCCTTGCGGCGTCTCCCATCCGGGTTGGCGCAACACGGCCGCCATGTCCTCGACCGACAGGTAGCCGACCTCTGGACGCAGGGCACGTTTCGTCGGGATGAGGAGGATGCGTTGACATTCCCGCATGGCTTCCGGCGCTTCGATTTGCACATACCGGAAGAACGCGTGCAGCGCCGCCAACCGCTGATTCCGGGTGGCGGCGCTACAATGGCGCTCCTGCTCCAAGTACGCCAGGAAGTCGGTGATCAGCGTGGCGGTGATCACCTGCACGGTGACCGCTTCCATCTTTAGTCCGCGCACATCCCGGCAATAGCGGAGGAAGAGCACGAAGGTGTCACGGTAGGCGCGGATGGTATGCGGGCTCATGTTGCGGTGCGCCGGTAAATACTCGGCCAGGAATGTCGTGAGGTAGTGGCTGAAATCGGTAGGGGTCATACGGCATCACCTCCGGGGATCACATGCCCGACCAGGTGCTCCAGGCGTTCGGTGATGGCGGGGAGCAGGTCTTGCACCATGGTGAGATAGCGTTGGGTGCCGGCCATGCCGGCATGGCCCAGATACGTGGAGAGCAACGGCAGCATCGCGTTCAGATCCGCTTGCTCGTGATACCAGTGGATTAAGCGATGTACCGCGAAGGTGTGCCGAAGGTCGTGGACACGGGGGCCATGCCCGCCCCCCTCAAAGGGGATATGCAGTCGCCAGAGAATCTCCCGAAACGTTTTATAGATCACGGCATGGGTCAACGGCTCACCCCACTCGTTCGCAAAAAAGGTTTCATCCAGTGGGCGCTGGCCGCGTGCATCGGCGTACCGTTGCAAACGCGTTTGGAGTGCCGGGGCCACCGGGATCACGCGTTCCTTATTAAACTTCGCTTTGCGGATGGTCAGCACGCCGTGTGCCAGATCGACATCCCCGACACGGAGGCTTAACGCTTCGCCCACGCGGAGGCCACAGCCATACAGCACGCGGTAGATCTCCGGCAAGACCAGTGCCTGGACGAGTCGCCGGGTGCAGTGGGGCCAATGGTCAACCACCTCGAAGATCTGTTGTATCTCCGTCGGGGTAAAGATACGGGGGACGAACACCGGGAGATTGCCATGTCGCTGCTGCGGCGGTGGGTTATACGCCGGCAGATCTTGTCGCGTCAGATACTGCGCAAACTGGCGCATGAGGGAAACGCGCCCGTATTGGGTGACCGGTTGTTCGTTCGGCCGCTTGGCCGTCCAGCCTTCCACCGTCGCCCGCGAGAGCGCATCAGGGAGACACGGGTGCTCGCAAAGCCATCGGTCGAAATCACGCAGATAGACTTGCGCGGTCTGGTACTTTAACCCGCAGGCCTGCCGTTCCGCAACAAAGGCGCGCAGGTGCGGAGCCAATCCGCTGGTATAGGTTGAAATCTTAGCGGTCATACGTCACCTCTTCCGGGTCGAGCGCGACTTGCCGTAGCGCGGTCAAATCGATTTGGGTGTAGATGCGGGTAGATTCGAGGCATTGGTGCCCCAGTAAACTGGCGATCGTTTCCAAGGGGACCGTGGCGGCTTGCATGTGTGTGGCGAAGGTATGGCGAAGCGAATGCATGCCGTGCGCCTGTCCGGGCTTCCAGTAAATCCCCGCGCGCTCGCGATAATCGTTGAGAATGCGATGCAAGCGATTCTCGTGTCCGAATGGGGCAAACGGCGCGGTATGACAGAGGAAAACCTCGCGATGGTGTGACTGGGGGCGCCCCTCACGCAGATACGCAATCACCGCTTCACCGACTTCGGTCGGCAATGGGAGCACGACGTGCCTGCCGGTCTTCTCCTGGGTAAAGTCCAGACGCGTGTGCTCCCAGTGAATATCCTCCAAACACAGTGTGCGGATATCGGAAGCGCGCATGCCCAGACGACACGCGAGCAAGAGGATCGCATAATCGCGTTTGCCGACCGCAGAGGTGCGTTCCACGGCGGCAAAGAGGGCGGTGAGTTCTTCTGCTGTCCAGATCACCGGGAGTTTGCGTTTCGGCCCTCGATGCACCGTGGGAAGACAGCAGGACCAGTCACGCCCAACCTCGCCGTGGATAAACAGATAGCGGAAAAAGCTTCGTAGGGTGCTGATGACGACTTGACGCGTGCCGGGGGACCAATTGGGGTTATCACTGACGAAGCATCCGATGATCGACGCGGAGAGTGGTGACCAATCCTTGATGTGCGCCGCTTCGAGATACTAGAGAAACTGGAGGGTGTAGCGCCGTCCATACTGATAGGTGTTGCGGGCCACCTGGCGTTCGATCTGCCAGTATTGCAAAAAGCGCTCCCGTGCCGCGGTAAAGGTCGTCGAATTCAATGACGTCTCTTGACTCCGTGCCGGGAAGCGCTGCCATGTGCCGCACTCGGCAAACTCAAGCAGACGGCGTAATGCGCGTTTGATGCCTTTCAGTTGGCTACGTGTCATCATGGGGTCCTCGCGGCACAGGGTGACATACGTCGTGGCGAGCGAGGGCGACAAGATGTCAATCCCTTGCGCGTCCGCGAATGTAATGAAACGCTGCCAGCGGCCGGCTTCCTGCGCGAGGGTGGCAGCGCGATAGCCTTGTGCCACCATCTGCTGATAAACCTGGGCAATCAGCGTTTCAAGTGGGGTAGATGGCGCAGAGAACGGGGATGATGATGCGACTCGTCGTGGGAGTGGACGCGGGTCCCAATGGCCATGTTGTTGCACTTCGCCCAGAACCCGTAACGCATGCTTGATGGATGGCACGTGGCTCGCCGGGGCAGCCGGCTGTTGTTGCACCATCGCCAAATACTCCTCAGCAAAGGTTGACGAGAAAGTGCTGACAGCGTGTTGGGTCGCATACTCCATAATGCGCCGCCAATAGCGGCAGGTTTCGTATACCGTGTGATACCCGGAATCGTTGGCGACCATCGCCTGATACGCTTGCGCGATCAGTTCCTCCAGTGGAGTCAATGGTGGAGGGAAAGGATACTTGGCACACATGCGTGTTGCCTCCCGATAGTAAAGATCAACGGTTGCGACAACCGCCGTCTCTTCCAGCATACGGAGGTAAACCCATACAGGCCAAGTCCAGAGCTACAGAGGAAAAATCACGGGGTTGGCAATATCAGTACATGAGACCACCCAGCCGGTCTCCGGTGCCAACACCCGGCGCTGCCACGTCCACGAG
>CAIYQO010000017.1 GCA_903928345.1 uncultured bacterium
GCGCCCACTGACCAGGCCATCCGCCTGGTGTTGGAACGGCATCATCCCGCCGGCACGCGCCGGTGGACGGAGGCATAGTATGGTGATCATTCTGGAAGGATTTGACGCGACGAAAGGCTACAAACGCATTGCCTTTCGCGAAGATCGTGACCTGCTGGATACCGAGTTGAATGAATTGCAGGAGATCGCCATCCACGAGCGCACGGTGCTGATGGATCGTCTCTTCGCCCCGGGCAGCATTGTTGAAGGACTGGATGCGACCATCAACGGCGGCACGGTGATGCTGAATGCGGGGATGGTCTATCTCGACGGGCATGCCGTCTCGGTGCCGGAGGCGACGCTCCAGTTCGCCGATCCCGGTGTATATACGATTTGGCTGGATGTCTTCCGGCGCATCATCACCGTCGCTGACGATCCGACGCTGGTGAATCCGCTGACGGGTGAGCCGACCGCTGAGCGCGAGAAATGGATCGCCACGCTGCAGACGCGTGACACCACCAATGACCCTTGGCCGGAAGGCGCCACCGGACGCACTGTGGTGGCGCTGTTGACGTTCAACCGTGACACGGGCGAACTCCTCCCCGTGGTGCCGCGCGTCGTCCAGCCCGACGATCCCGTCACGCTGGCGTCCCATATCGGGCATGGCGGCGATGATCAGCATCCCGTGGTCACCCCAACGGACGCCGGCTTCATGGCGCCTGCGGATAAAACGAAGTTGGACCAGCTCTCACCCACCGCGCCGCCGACACACACGCATGACGACCGGTATTATACGAAACCGGAAGCCGATGCCCAGTTGGCGACCAAGGCGGATGTGACGCATCAGCATGATACCCGGTATGCGCCACTCGCGCATGTCGGGGCGGGTGACGCGGCGCATGCCGCCGCATCGGGAAGCCACGCGGGATTTATGAGTGCTGCCGATAAGCAGACACTCGATCAACTCGCGATTGCGCCGCCGGCACATACCCATGATGATCGGTATTACACGGAAACCGAAATTGATGTCCGTCTCGCGGGAAAAGCAGATATTAACCACAGGCATGATGCGCTGTATGCGCCACTCGCCCATGTCGGTGCTGGTGGCATCGCGCATGCCGCTGCGTCATCGTTCCAGGCAGGATTTATGACGCCTGCCGACAAAGCGCACGTCGATGCCGCCCAACGCGTGGCGACGGTGGTCGTGGCAGCGTCGGACGCATCCCCAGATGTGAAAGCGGCAGCGGATTTCGTCTGCACCGGCACCAATGATCAGGCGGTAATCCTTCAGGCCATCGATGCCTTGCCGATGATCCCCGATAGCTGTGCGAGCATTTCGTTCCTTGACCGCGTGCCCAACGGTGGGGTGCTGCTGGTGCGCGCGATGCGTCCTGGACCCGAGGGCAATAGCATCACCATTGCGTTCGTGTCGGGCGCGGCACTCGCGGTCACCGTCACTGGCACCGCCATACAGGTGACCTATCCCACCGGCGTCACGGTTGCGCAATTGGCGCTCGCGATCAATCAGGCCGCGGAGCCGCTCGTATATAGCTACGCGCAATATGGCCCCACGCCCATGCTGCCGTCCGTCCCGCAGTCGTTGACGGGGGGGACCACTTCGCGCGCCGGCGTGGTGGCGCTCTCCGAAGGCACCTTCTATATCTATCAGCCCATCGAGCGGAATAACATCTCCCGGCTCACCATCTCCGGTCACCAGAGTATCCTGCGGCTGGTCGACAGCAGCTACACGTGGGCGCTGGACGACGCGACTATCGTGCTCAATGGCTGTGCGAATTGCACCATCGAAGGGTTGACCTTCATCGGCGTGGGAGGGGCGAACGAACTGGACGCCATCCTCTTTACCGGCTCCGATACGCTCATCCGTGAGTGCGTCTTTATCGACACCGGGCAAAACGCAGTGGATGCGGAAGGCGATCACAATGCCATCGTGAACTGCATCTCCCGCAACGCCGGCAGCTATTTCCTCATCTTACGCTCTGGGGAGCACTACCAGGTGAGCGGGTGCCGGAGCGAAGCGGATGCCGGCGGCATTGCACTCGTCACTTGCGGACCATCGGTGATTACAGGAAACGTGATTGCCTCGACCCAGAGTCTGCAAGGCGTAAGTGTCGCCAACTCGCGTGGCGTGACGGTCAGCGGGAATGTCATCACCTATCCCGCCACTGCCGGGGTGGAAGTGGCCAGTGGGCACAACATCCAGGTGACCAACAACCAGGTCATCCATGCTGCCAGCGATGCGAATCGGTGGGGGGTGCGCTTCACCGGCGTTGGCGATTTCGCGCTGGTCTCTGGGAACCTGCTGATCTGTCCGGCCAATCAATTCGAGTATTACGAGAGTGGCCAGTATGCCACCAAACTCGTGGGCAGTGGGCTGAACCTGCGGCACTCGACGCTTGGATAGCGCGTAAATGCACCCATCGCCACCCCAGACCCCGCCTTCGGGTGGGGTTCTCTCTTTCTTCGATCTTTCTCGCCAGGTTGCCGGAAAAGCGCTGGACTTCTTCGGTTATGTGCTTAAGAGCATAAGCAGAATTATGCGCTGAGAATGCTTATGTCGCGAACACCGGGTGTTGGTCCACATTCATGCTTGGCGGGGCGAAGAAGTCAAGGAGTTCGCGACATAATCTTCCGACTGGCGACGAGGGTGCGTTATAATGATCTGAGCCA
>CAIYQO010000018.1 GCA_903928345.1 uncultured bacterium
CGGCTCACGCGCGTGGTCGGGTTCCCCTGCGCATCCGGCGCGCCCGGCACGCTGACGGTGAGCACGTTGCCCAGCGTGTCGTAGGTGAAGCTGGAAGTCACCGTCGGGCTATTGCCATCGGAGTTGGTCACCCCGGGCGCTAGGCTGGTCACGGTATGCAGCTGACCATTGGGATAATAGGTGAAGGTCGTCGGTGTGATGTGATGATCGCCGATCACCCGTTGCGCACTGCTTACCGTACTATCATCGTTATAGCTCAGCAGTGCGCTATTGCCGGTCGTTTGATCGTAAGATGAGGTCAGATTATTATGCGCGTCATAACCATACAGGCGGTGCATGCCATCCGCGCTGACTGTTTCCGACGGGAGCGATGGGTGCGCGGCATGACCATAGAGCGTCTGCGCACTACTGCTGTCCTCCGCCGTGCTACCGTTGTGGTAGAGCGAATTCGGATCAAACTGCACCGAGGAGTGGGTCACCAGCGTCCCGGTATGATCCAGTACGTGTATCCCGGTGCTACCTTGCGCATACAGGAAAGTTTGTTGATTGCCATTGGGATCGGTGATGGCGGCCACACTGCCGGTATTTTCATCGAAGGTATAGGTGACGATCGATGAACCCGTGCCGGACGGACTGGGACAGGAGGCGGTATGCAGTAATGTCACGCCGTGCACCGTCGTATAGGTATAGCTATTGGTATTCCCCATCCAGCAGACGGAGGATAACTGCTCATTCACATCGCTGAATGTGACGGTGCGCGGATGCAGTGGGTCAAGCACGTCAGCGACGCTGGCGAGTGGCTGTCCCGGCGGATAACTCATACTGATCAACGGTACGGTCGCGGCGCTAATGCTGGTTAAGCGCCGATAGCCGTCCCAATTCAGTGTGATGGAAAGCGGATCCGTCGTCCCCGGTATCTGCCGCGTGGTGTCGGCGACGGTGGTGAGCGCGAAGACCCCACTGGCGTGCGGGGTGAACGTCCAACGGATTTTGCCGGTATCGAGGAAGGTGATGGCATCCCAGCATTGCGCGACGGCATTCCATTGCCCGCTGACCGTGATCGCATCCGCGGACGGCGGTGTGATGACGCCGGTCGGCTGTCCGACGCCATCGCGCGCCACCTGTAACGGCTCGTGCGCGCCGCTGGGAAAATTGAGTTGCAAATCGGTGTCGTGGGCGCTGATCGTCAGATCGAAGTTATGCGTCCACCCGGCACGTAGGCCGGGCGAGCCATAGCCCACGCGCGCCTGCACGCTATAATAGGTGCGCCCAAACGCGGCCCCCAGGCCATACGGGTTATCGACCTGCACGTCCAGCCCATCCGAGAACTGGATCTCACCGGTGGCCAGATCGACGGTGCCATCGAGCGGGCGCGGCTGCCAGGAGCACGGCGGCGCGCGGCGCGCCACCGTCACGGTGACGGCATTGGTCGTCGCCAGCACGTTGTGCTGCGCATCCCACGCTTGCGCGCTGATGCTATACGTCCCCGGCGCCAGTGTCGCATCCAGCGCGTAGACAAATGACCCCTCCACGGCAGTTCCGCTGCCGAGATAGCTGCTGCCGTTATAGAAGCGCAGATCATCGATGGCCGCCCCGGGCGCATATGCCTCTGCCGCCAGCGTGCTATGCGCGAAGGGTCCGACCATGGCGCAAGTATCCCCCGGTTCTAGCAGACGCAATGAAGTATACCCGGAGTAGGCATAGACGATGAGCGTCGCGGTGCTCTGCTGTTGACGGGCATCCGTCGCCACGGCGGTGAGCGTATACGGGGTATAGAGCGCCGTCGGCGTCCAGGGCGTGGTGAGCAGATAGGGCGCACTGGTGAGC
>CAIYQO010000019.1 GCA_903928345.1 uncultured bacterium
CCAAGCCCGGTATGTGGCTTCGGACGCGGTGCTGGCGTTGTTGGAGCGATATCGCTGAAATATTATGTGGCGTATCGGACGCGTCGGGCCGTTCAATCGGCGGCCCGGCGCCACATAATACGGGGCGCTACATAATAGCGCTTATGTGTCATGCCACATAAGCGCTATACCCCAGTAACCTTGTGTCCGCATTTTGCACGGGAGACCGTGACCCAGGCCATCACCGCGTTGCCGGACCGACTCACCGCGGAAAATCCCGAGTATCGCCTGCTGTATCATCGCGACGATGGGCAGGCAGCCTGGATATGGCCTCGTGATGTGCCCGTGCCACCGCGACTCATGGCCCAGACGGCGCAGGCACAGCCAGGCCAGACATCTCTCAACGCCGTGAACGTGGCACCGCACCCGCCCATGACACGACAGATTCCGCTGACACGCTATGCGGATGTCTGCGGCCAGCAAGCCGCTGTGGACGCGGTGCGGGAGTTGATTGAAATACCGCTGAAGCATGCCGACTTGTATGCCGCCGTGGGTGCCACCGTGCAGCCGACCGGGGTCATTCTGGCCGGTCCACCCGGCACGGGAAAAACGCTCTTGGCGCGAGCCATTGCTGGCGAATGCGGCGTGCATTGCGAAACAGTCGCCGGCCCGGAAATTCTGTCCCAGTGGGTTGGTGGCAGTGAACAAGCGCTCCGGGACATCTTTGCCCGCGCCGCCACCTACGCGCCGTCATTGATCCTCTTTGATGAATTAGACAGCATCGCCCCCGCTCGTGCACTGGTGGAGGCCCACCATCAACAGGCCCTTGTCGCCCAACTGCTGACACTACTCGACGGGATGGCTTCCCGCGCCGGCGTATTTGTGATCGGTACCACCAACCGACCAGAATCCGTTGATCCCGCTGTCCGTCGCCCCGGACGCTTTGATCGCGTGGTGTGGATGCGCGCGCCGGATCTGACGGGACGTATCGCCATTCTGCGTCGCCACCTGCACCCGCTACGACTTGATCCCGGTGTGATCGACCGAGAGGCACTCGTGCATACGCTGGCTCGTCGTACCCGTGGCGCGACCGGCGCAGATCTGGCGTATCTCTGCCAGCAGGCGGTGCGGCACTGCATCCGCGACGCGGTACGCGCCCAGCAAGTTCCCGGTGCAATCACCCTGGTGCCCGCGCATTTTGACCAGGCGCTTACGACGCTGGTACTGCCGACACCCCGGCGCCGAGTTCCACAGCCGGTTCCTCTAACGACGTGAAGTCGATCACTTTTTGGAACCCCCGTAGTTGTTCGGGGAATTGCGCGAGGAGATAACGCAGCACACGGGGATTATCCAGCAGGCGATTGAGATAACCGCGAATCTGTGTCAACCGGGTAAAGCTGTCACCATAACTGGTGCCATGCTGAGCAATCCGGCGATGCAAGGTATCCAGTTCGCGTTCCAAGGCAGCGAGGTCACCGGGATCAATCGTGGCTTTCTGCTTCTCGGCTTTGGAGAGCACGCGTTGCTCTGGTGGGGTAGTCAAAATCATCGCCCGGATGAAATTCTTCGTGTAATTACACAAGGAGTTCATCATACGCGCGATATGCACTTGCCGTGTCGCGTTGACTTTGCGCAACATCTGCAATGCGGTTTCGCTGATGTCTTTGTCTTTCAGCAGCTCAACCGCTTCGGCACCGATACCCTCTAGTAGATTGCGTTTCACCTGGATGCGCTGCACATCGATATGTAACACGCGCGCGATACGGTCTTCACTTACGCCGCGGCCAATGGCGCGCATGATCATGTAGTGCTCCTGGATCGGGGCCAGGGCGCTCACACAGGCATCCACCGAATAGGTTTCATTATCATGTGTGATCAGGCATAACGTCTCGGTGACGTGCATCGCGTGCAGCATGTGGAGCCGCAGATGCCCATCAATCAGGAGATATTGGGCGGGCGTACTTCCAGCAATCGGATAGACTAGCAGGGGTTCAATGATGCCGATTTCGCGGATGGAGGCTTTGATCGTCACATATTTTCGACTCTGCAGCGACAAATCCTCAATGGGACGCGAGGGGAGAATTGCCGCCAACGCTACCATCTGTAACTCCGGCGGGGTGATGGCTTTCACTTTAGCCATGGGTGTGCCTCATTTCTGTGTCCGTACCTGCCTGTGCTGATTTGCCAATCATCCCCAATACCAACTCGCCCACGGTTTCGGGGATGGTATGCAAGCCTTCCTGCCGCAGGAGATCCACGAATTCCGCGTGCTGAAACACCTCTCCCAGACTCTGACGGCAGAAGGCCAGATATTTCTCGCCGAGTTCAACGCGGCGAAACGCTTGCTGTTCACGTTCCGTCTCTTTCCGAATGGTCTCGACCACGCTGTCACGGGTGACAGGATTACGTTTGCGGCCACCGAGCACGTTCTTGGGCCCAAAGGCTCGTCGCAGGTCGGCGATCCGCAAGGCGCGCTGCAAGTCCTTCTTCGTCACTTTGCCATCTTCGCAGGCCTGCGCCAACGCCACTTGAATGTCACCATCTGGGTTATAGGCGATCAACACGGCTGATGTCAGACTGAGCCGTTGTTGTTCGACGGCGCAGATCAAGCGTTCTTCGCCATGATCGAGCAGGTGGAGCAGTTGCGTCACATAATGCTTATTCAGGTTGACCTTTTTCGCGATCTGCGCCGCCGTATCGCCGTGGTCACGCATGGTGCCGAGTCGACGGACGAGTTCCATCGACGACGGACGGTGGTACGCATAATTTTCCACCAAGCTAATGGTATGCAAATCTTCGTCAGAGAGTGCCCGCACAAAAGCGGGGATCATCGGGTATTCCAAGTGTTGGAACGCTTCCAATCGTCCTTGCCCACAGGCTAATTCATACCCGTCCCCCTCGGCAGCGGGACGCACGGTGATCGGTTTTTTCAACCCATGGGTGGCAATACTGTCAATGAGCTGGCGGTGTTTCCACCGCAGACGCTCTCGTGGATTGAGCACGCGAATGGCGTTGACGGGGATCAACGTAATCTCGCTGGGTACAGACACCACTTCAGGGTGTTCAAGCATCAGATATCCTTTCACAAAATCATCCGGCGCATTCATGAGAGCACGCCATTCCAGTTGTTCGAGCGCGGTATGCAATCTGACCGGACGGTTGCTCGACGCATTTCCCCCACAGCAACTGTGTGCAATGACCCCAACGGCTTCAATGTCTTCATCTGACCAATGGCGCACATAAGCCGGAATGGTGGGAAAGCCCAAGGCGCAAAAGGCTTCAAGCCGGCGCGCCCCAGCGAGTAATTCATAGCCGTTGCCATCCGGCGCAGGTCGGACGACGATCGGACGCTTCAATCCATGTACGGCGATATGCTCCGTGAGCTGTTCCTGGGGGAACCTGTGCGAATGTGTGCGGGGATGCAGCACCTGGATGGCTTTCACGGGAATCATCTGGATGGTGTCTTCATCAGGTGTGTGGGTGATGGGAGCTCCTTTTACAGTGTCATCCGCCGCGCCAATGCCAGCACCGGCGCGAGAGTGTCACTACGATAGCATTCCAGGTAGAAGGGGTTAAACGCCGCCATGCGCAAACGCTCGCAGGTGATATCCAACGACGGCAATATGTAATAATCACGTGGGGTCGCGTTGTCGACATCCATGCGGATGGCCACATGGAAATCCGGCGCCAGGCTGGTATCGAGTCGGATCACCCAGCGGAGACGTCCAGCCGCTGTCGTCACACAGCGGGCCATGATGAGTGAGAGGGAGAGTTCCTCATTCAGCACGATGCGCTGATCCGGGCTGTCGGCATGCACGGTTGCGCCGGTAGCGCAGAGTTGTGCGATGAGCTCATCACGGAACTGCGGATACAATTGGCGTAACTGCTTATTAATCATGATCGAACGGCAGTCCATCTCCGGGGTATAGCCGATGAGTCGGTAGGCACGGATCAATCCGCCAAACCGCTTGGAGAAGACACCACTTGAAGGGGCATCGGCATATTCGTTGATGATGATCCCCGACAATTTTCCGTGCGCCTGATAGATTTCCCGGAGTTTATCGAGCAATTCCTGATCACTGAATCGATGGGAACGCTGATCGATCAGCGCTTTCGCCCGCCAAAAATCTTCCTGGGGAATCAAGGCGACATAGACGCCGTCCGCACGTATCCAATCCTCTTCCGGGTTCGCCCGGGTGGTTTTCATGTCGGCGGTTTTGCCGGTGCGATTGAAGACATTGTTGCCGATATACTTTTCATTCGTCAGCAGCGTGTGGATGCTCGTGCGCGTCCAGGGACGTGACATGTCCGTTAAGATGCCGCGGGCATTTAGCGCGTCGGCAATGGCACGTTCGTCCATCCCGTCATGGAGGAACGCTGCATAGACCCACCGCACGATTTCGACTTCAGCATCGGGTCCAGGCACCAATATCACCCGATCATTCTGGATGCTTTTTCGCTCACCGCGTTCCAATATCTGCTTGAGATTACCAGCGGCGTCGATCATGGCACGCCGCAGGCCATATCCGGCTTGTCCAGCCATGTGAAACCCGCCGGTGAGCACCAATTTCTTCTGCCCGGTGAAGACTTTCACTGAGAGTTCGCGGATGTATTCGGCAGCCATATACTGTTTGATAATCTTGATGATGACGCTGATGAAGGAGTTATCATTGGTAAATTGCTCACTGACGTAATGCACTTCGACGCCGGCGCGTCCAAACTCCCGTTCCAGTTCGGTGCCTTCATGGATATCCTGAAACCGCCCCCAGCGCGTGACATCGAGCACCAACACGACGTCGAAATCCCGCTGACGTGACTGGGCGTCGACAAGGAGGCGCTGCATGGCCAGGCGGCCGCGCAGACTGACCCCACTTTTGCCTTCATCGGCGTAGACACGATGGACATGCATGTTATGCACCACCGCATACGCCATGATCGCGTCCTGCTGATTTTCTGTCGAGTATTCCTGCAGGTCGGTCGACATGCGCACATACGCCACCGCCGGACGTGCCGGGGCCAGCTCAACATGCGTTGGGAATGCGAACAACGGCGTCTGTGCCATTAGGGTTTGATCTCCCCACGCGCTGCTAAGGCGTCCTGCACAATATGGTAAAGCGCAGCCGGCACAATGCCCGGGAATGCGTTCGGCACAGTGATCACATCACTGGTCGCATTCAGATGACGCCGGCCCCCCAACTGCGTATTGGTGCGGTTGTAGATCAAGGTGCCAATATACCGGGAACTGGTGACGACGGTACGGACGGTCGTGCGTGTCCAGGGACGCCCCTGATCCGTCGTCGCTCTACGGGTGGCGAGAGCAGTCACCAGTTGTGGAATGGATTGCCCTTCCTCGGCAATTTGCCGATACATCCAGTTCACCAGGGTAATTTCGTCGTCGGGTCCAGGAACCAGGATCACACGTTGGGTGGACTGGGTTTTTCGGATGCCGTGCTCCAGCAAGCCCAAATGGTGTCCGTCCCGGTCGATGAGCATACGCCGGTAGCCATACCCGGCTTTGCCACCCAGGTGAGCGCCGGTCTGGCCCAGACGCTTGGCGCCGTCCAGCACTTTTGCCGAGAGCTCGCGCGCATATTCGCTCGCCATATACTGTTTGATGATCTGCACAATGGTACCGATGAACGGGGAATCCTGGGCATTGGGATGGAGCAAATGTAGCACGATATCCAACTGCTCGCACGCACCAGCCAGCACTTTCTCGTCGGGGAGTACGGTCGTCGGCACCCACCACGAGGCATGTGGGGTCAAAACAGCGGAAAAAGAACGGGGGGGTTGGCCGGCGTCAGCCAGTAATTGTTGCAAGGCGGGGAAGTGCGGGTGTCTGGCGTCATCATGATACGTCTGTTGGATCGACAGCGCATGCGTACAGGCATATGCAAGCATGGCGTCCGAGAGGGCTTCGTGTCTGATGGGGTCGGTAGCGGGCAGATACACAACAACCGGCGTGAGCGCGGGGGGTGTCGTCAGGAGGGTATCAGCGACATCGGTCGATTCATTTGCCGGCGATGACGCGACGGCAGTGAGTGTGACACCGGCGCGACGCAGTCGAGTCTCGCCGGACAGCACGTCATGCAGATCGAGACTGCGAGACCAGCGCGTCCAATCCGCTATGAGGATGGTGGAGAAATTACCTGGCGATTGTTCAAGGTCATGGAGCAATCGGTGATACGCGGGACGCGGGTCGGGATCATCCGCCTCCTCCTCGCCATCGCAATACTCCTGGACGATATCAACCCCATGCGAGATAGCGTATGCCTGGATAGCTTCACGCTGGGCGGAGAGAGTAGATGCGCCGGTATTTGAACGGGCGCGTAGGTAGCTGACAGCAGACGTCGGCTTGGTTGCCGCCGTCGTGTGGCGAGAGACAGACATAAAAAAACCCCTATCCTTGTTAGCACCATCATTCACGATGAGGTGAGGATAGGGGGTATCCAGTCGACTCGTGCAAAAAGCAGTACCCCGAGCGATGCCTTGAAGCATCCATGCTCGGGGTACTGCGCTTTTTAGGTGGTAGCGGGGGCAGGATTTGAACCTGCGACCTTCGGGTTATGAGCCCGACGAGCTGCCACTGCTCCACCCCGCGGCAAGAAATAGTGATTGATGAATGAAGTTTTGTGCTCATTCTGGTATAGGTCAAAGAGTACGATCATTAGTACAGCTTAGCTGAACGCATTACTGCGCTTATACCTGCTGCCTATCAAGCAAGTGGTCTACTTGCGATCTTACCGGTCTAGCCGGACGGAGATCTCATCTTGAGGTGGGCTTCACACTTAGATGCTTTCAGCGTTTATCCCATCCGGACTTGGCTACCCAGCACTGCCGCTGGCGCGACAACTGGCACACTATAGGTCCGTCCCTCCCAATCCTCTCGTACTAGGGAGAGCTCCCCCTCAAATCTCCAACGCCCACAACGGATAGAGACCGACCTGTCTCACGACGGTCTGAACCCAGCTCGCGTGCCGCTTTAATGGGCGAACAGCCCAACCCTTGGGGCCTGCTTCAGTCCCAGGATGCGACGAGCCGACATCGAGGTGCCAAACCTTGCCGTCGATGTGAACTCTTGGGCAAGATAAGCCTGTTATCCCCGGGGTAGCTTTTATCCGTTAAGCCACGGCCCTTCCACGTGGA
>CAIYQO010000020.1 GCA_903928345.1 uncultured bacterium
CAGGTTCACGCACGCTTGACAAGCCCCTTTCAAGGGGCGCAGCCGATAGCCTGACGATTTATCGTCAGGTTGTGAAATAGGTGAGGGGGTGACGATGAATTATGCTTCACCCCGTCACCCCCTCACCGTGTCATCGTAACTACAGCCCGTAGCGTGCCCGCAGGTAGTTCTCTACCGACTGGCGGTCGCCGGCGGCGAGGGCGGCCTTGTAGACCAGGATCTCCGCCACGTCGCACAGGCACCAGTTGGCGCTGGTACCGCCGGCACTCATGCGGCAACCGATCATGTACTTGTTCAGGTTATTCGACAGGTTGCCGGCGGCAGTGCCGCTGGCGAAGGTGGTGCCCTTATCGCGCATGGTGATGTTGGCGCTGGCCGCCGAGCCGTCGGCGGTGAAGCCGTAGACGTGCCAGGCATTGACCGCCAGCGTGGCGTTGGCTATCGTGCCGGGGATATTGCCGTGCCAGCGCCCGTCGGCGCCGGAGGGGTTGTTGCTGACAAAGCCGCTACTCCAGATGATGGAGGTTTCGCCGGTGCCGTAGTCCACGCCGGCGGCGGAGTTGTTCATGATGAACACCCCCGCGTTGGCCTGCGCGCCGGTGCGGACGCGCCCGGCGATCAGCACGTCGAGGCCGTTCATCTGCGCGCCGTTGCCGGTAAGGGCGTTGCCGGTGGTGTTCACGCCGTTAAAGCTTACCGCGTTGTGCCCGTTGATCAACGCCGCCGACAGGCTGGGCGCGCTGCAGCCGGTCGCCACGGAGGCGTCGTTGCCGCTGCCGCTGTAGTCGGACCAATTGGTCACCGAGGCGGCGGAGACGGTGTCGGCGTAGAGCCAGAGCACCAGGTTGTTCGTCACCGGCGGGTAGAGCGCGGCTTTCAGCGGCAGGCCGGAGGCACCGGGGGCGGCGCTCAGCAGCTCCTGGTGGCCGTCGAGGAAGCTGGCGATCATCTTGCCGCCGTGGCGGCCCGCGTCGTAGTCGGCGGCCAGGTAGGCCACGCCGTCATAGGTGGCGTCGAAGGTGTTGTTGGCGGGCTGGATGGTGGTGGTGGCGCCGTCGCCGGTCACCGCGGTAGTTTCCGGGCTGGGGAGTTCCCCGAGCGCTTTGCCGGCCACGCGGTTCGCGTAGACGTACCCGTTGGCCAGACGGCTCTTCGTGGGGCATTTCAGCACGCCGCGGTCGATGGAGAGCGCGCCCCAGAACGTATCCGCGGTGGGCAGCAACTCGTCGTGATCCTGCGCATACATCAGCGCGGCGGTGGTGATCTGCTTCTGATTGTTGATGCAGCTCGTTTGGCGCGCCTTCTCGCGGGCCTTGGCGAAGACGGGGAAGAGGATGGCCGCCAGGATCGCAATTATCGCAATTACGACAAGCAGCTCAATTAAAGTGAAACCCTTGCGCATGGGCACCTCCGGCAGACAGAAATAGATGCTTGTATCATAAAGGCTTCCTCCTGGCAGGGTCAAGCGACAATCAGGCCAGCGTATGGTATAATCGTGCCAGTGGTGGCATGATATGCGCATGAGTCCGCTCCCGAACTTCACACGGTTTGCCCCGACACTGCGCCGGCTGGTGGGCGATATCAAGCGGTGGATGCCGCCGATGACGCTCAACGGGCATGCCGTGACGCTGGAGCTGCTGGTCTACGGACACAACCAGCCGCACTTCACCTACGGCGCGCATTTCCATCCCGTATACGAAGCCCACCTCTGCCTGGACGGCCGCGCGCAGTACCTGCTCGCCAATACCACCTTCGACATCGAACCGGGCATGGTGCTCCTGCATGGCCCACAGGTGCCGCATAACTGGTGGACCGGTGATACTCCGTGGACGATCCTGGTCCTCTGGCTGCACATCGCTCCCACGCCGGCGGTGCCGGTGCCGCTGCAGTGGCCGGTGCTGCCCGACGTGCTGCAGGAGCTGGCGTTGCTCCTGGCGGACTACCAGGAGGCGCCGTCCGGCTGGCAGGACCGTTGCATCGCCCGCCTGACCGCCATCGTGTCGCGCATCCTGTGTCTGGCGGACATGGCACCGATAACGTCGCGTCTCCTGACGCCGGACGACCTGCGGCTCGAACGGATTCGCACCTACCTGCGGCACCACCTGGCGCAACCGTTGCAGGTGGCGGATGTCGCGCAGGCCGTGGGCATGAGCGTGCGCAGCCTGCACCGCTGGTTCAGCCACTATACCGGCCAAAGCCTGATGTGTTACCTGTTCGACCTGCGTATGCAGCAGGCGGCCGAGTTGCTGATGCGCACCAGTGAGCCGCCGGCGCGCATCGCCGACGCCGTGGTCATCCCCGAAGTGTCGTATTTCGGGCGCCGCTTCCGCGCTTATTTCGATACCACGCCGCAGCAGTACCGCAAGCTGCATAAACCTCGTTTCCTCGATGAGCACGCGTTGAGCTAGCCGTATCGCTGGACGCCTGCGCACCCGCGGTGTACAATGGCCGGGACGATGCAAATTGCGCTGTTCGCCACGCTGAATCGACCGCGCGCGCTGCAGATCGTGCGGGACACCACCGCCTGGCTGCAGGCGCGGGGCCACGCGGTGCGGCTGGCACCGGGGCTGGCGCAGGCCACCGCCTGCGCGATCTGCGCCACCTCGGACGCGGAGCTGCTCGACGGCGCCGACCTGGGCATCTCCATCGGCGGCGACGGCACCATGCTCGGTGCGGTGCGCCTGTGCGCGCCCTACGGGGTGCCGGTGCTGGGGGTGAACGCCGGCGCGCTCGGTTTCCTCACCGAGGTCACCCCCGAAGACCTCTTCACCCACCTCCCCCGCGTGCTGGCCGGCGAGACGACGCTGGAGCGCCGCCTGATGGTGCAGGCCACGGCGCAGCGCCAGGGGGTCACGCTGGGCGTCTCGTGCGCGCTGAACGATATCGTGTTGCGCCAGGGGGCGTCGGGGCGGCTCATCAAGCTCGACGTGCGCGTGGCCGGGCACCAGCTCGGGCTGTTCAGCGCCGACGGGCTCATCATCTCCACCCCCACCGGCTCCACCGCCTACAGCCTCTCCGCGGGCGGGCCTATCGTGCACCCGGCGACGCAGGTGCTGCAACTGGTGCCCATCTGCCCGCACAGCCTCTCCTTCCGCCCGGTGGTCATCCCCCTCACCGACCCGCTGGAGATCCTCTGCATCGGCGACCAGTACGGCGACGCGATGCACATGATCCCCGACGGCCAGCAACCCCTGGCCGTGCAGGCCGGCGACCGCATCATCTGCGCCCCCGCCCCGCAGGAAGCGCTGCTGGTGAAACTCGGCCTCGATTCCTTCTACGACCGCCTGCGCGTCAAACTGCGCTGGGGCGGACCGTAGGAGTTTTGGATTTTGGATTTTGGATTACTGCTATCCAATACAATGTATACATCTCTCGTCTTCCACTCCGGTGCTCCCCTCTCCCAGCCGAGTCGTGCGAGGCACCCGGGGGAGGGGCGGGGGGCATACGCGTCAATGTACGATCACCGTTTGCCTGATTTTCGACCCGACGATAAATCGTCAGGCTACCGGCTGCGCCCCTTGAAAGGGGCTTATCAAGCGTGCGCGAACCTGGTTTCGTGGTTATTCGCCCGTTAGGTGTTCG
>CAIYQO010000021.1 GCA_903928345.1 uncultured bacterium
GCGCGCATCGAGTCCGCCACGCGGCTCACGCCGGTTCGTTGATCGGAAGGAGTGCCCATGTCGCGCATTGCCTGCATCCTGCTGCTGCTGCTCACGGCGCTGGCCGCGCCGGCGGAGGACGCCAAACCCGCCGCCCCGCCTACGCCGGCCCCGGCCCCCGTCGCCGCGGCTCCCGCGCCGGCGCCGGCCCCCGCGTCCCCCGGCAGCCTGTGGCGCGCCACGTCGACCTCCCTCTACTCCGACGTGCGCGGGCGGAAGGTGGGGGATCTCATCACCGTGGTCGTCACGCAGCAGAGTTCCTCCTCGACGACGGCGAAGCATGGCACCAGTAAGGACATGGAGGTGGCGAGTCCGGTAGGCTCGGGATGGTTCAGCGGCTTTACCGGCCTCGGGCTGAAAGGCAGCACCACCACCAATGGCAGCGGGTCGAACACCACCAGCACGTCCGTGACCGACCGCCTCACCGTCAGCATCGCCGCAGTGCTCCCCAACGGCAACCTGCGCCTGGAAGGCGAGCGCACCATCGTGATGGAGAAGGATACGATGCACCTGCACCTCACCGGCACCGCCCGCGCGGAGGACATCGCACCCGATAACACCATCAGCTCCACTCTCGTCGCCGAGCAACACATCGAAATGCAAGGCATGGGCCCCATCGCCCAAAAAACCCGCCCCGGCCTGCTGAGCCGCATCCTGTCCTGGATCTGGTAAGGCCGATGGAGCGTTCGGACGCCCCCGCAATGGACCCGCGGGGGCGTTCGCGTCTGTGAATGACAGGAACATCTCCGAATTCCTCAAGTTCCCCCCACGACCCGCCGATACTCTTAATGAGCCACCTACGGGAGAACGGCATGACACGATTCAGCGGTCTCGCACTGCTTAGCTTGATCCTTACCCTCACGGCCTGGGCTGATCCCATGCCGGCGGGGCCCATGCCCGCGGCGCCGACGGCTCCCGCGGCGGCAGAGGTCGCGCCGGAGAGGGCGGGGGTGCCGACCATCAGCGTAGCGAGTCGGGTAAAGGACATCGCCCACGTGCAGGGGGCGCGCGACAACCAGCTCATCGGCTACGGCCTGGTGGTCGGCCTCAACGGCACCGGCGACTCGGCGCAGAGTGAGATGACCGCGCTGGCGTTGACGAATATGCTCAAGCGGTTGAATATCACCGTCACGGCGAGCAAGCTGAAGGCGAAGAATGCCGCCGCGGTGATCGTCACCGCCGATCTGCACGCCTTCGCCCACGGCGGCGACCGCATCGATATCACCGTCAGTTCGTTGAGCGACGCGACCAGCCTGCAAGGCGGTACGCTGTTGCAAACCCCGCTGCTCGGGGCCGACGGCAACGTCTACGCCGTGGCGCAAGGCTCGGTGTCGCTGGGCGGGTACTCTTCCGCATCGGCGGGAAGCTCCAAAACGACGGGGCATCCCACCGCCGGCCGCGTGCCCAACGGCGCGCTGGTGGAAGCCGAAGTGCCGATGCGCGTCGACGACGGCGGCCACGTGACGTTGACCCTGTACAACCCGGACTTCGTCACCGCCGCCCGCGTGCAGCAGGCGATCAACGCGACGTATCCCGACATGGCCACGGCGCGCGACGCCGCCACCGTGGAGGTGCAACTGCCGACGGCGTTTCACAACAACCCGGTGGGGCTGATCGCGGCGCTGGGCGACGTGCCGGTGACGGTGGATTGCCCGGCGCGGGTGGTCATCAACGAGCGTACGGGCACCGTGGTCATCGGCGGCGCCGTGGCGGTGGCCCCGGTGGCGTTGGCCCAGGGCAACCTGACGATTTCCGTGAAGGCCGGTTTGCTGGTGAGCCAGCCGAACCCCTACACCGAGGACGGAAAAACGGTGGCCAAGCCCGCGGCCACGATCACCGCCAAGGAGCCGCAGGTGAGCGTGGTGCCGTTGCGCGGCACCACGGTGGACGAGCTGGTGCGCGCCCTCAACGGGATGCGCGTCAGTGCGCGGGATATCATCGCGATTTTGCAAGCGTTGAAACAGGCCGGCGCGCTGCAGGCCGAGTTGGTGGTGCTATGACGACGACCGCCGCCGCCAACCTCGACACGCTGCTCACGCCGTCGGCTGCCGGCCTGGCGGGTACGCCCGCCACCCAGTTGCACGAGGCGTGCCGCGAATTCGAAGCGCTGCTCATGGGGCAGTTGTTTCAGGAGATGCGCGGCAGCGTGCCGGACGGCGGCGTATTGCCGCGCAGCGACGCGGAGAAGACGTTTCAAGGGATGCTCGATGGGGAGTATGCGCGGCTGGAGAGCCGCACGACGAGCACCGGACTGGCGGAATTGCTCTATCAGCAGTTCCAGCACGGCGTTAGCGCGCGGTGATCTTGGCAACGGAACCGGATTGCGGTAAAATACAAATAATCGGTCCCGAATGCTTAAGTTCCCGCCCGGCGGCGCCGACACTGAGAGTAGACTTCAATTACGACGGAAGTCATGGTGGCGTGAGATGAAAATAACGGCCTCACAAATTGGTTCGATCAACCCGGCATATCTTGAGAAGGTGAAGAAATCTTCTCAGGGCTCTGCCGCCGATACCACGCGACCGGCTGATTCCGTTTCTCTCTCCAGTGACGTAGCGGCTATCGATGCCGCCCGGGAAGCCATCGGCGCTTTGCCGGACGTTCGCCAGGAGAAGATCGAGGCGCTCCGCCGCGAAGTTCAAGCAGGCACGTATCACGTGCCCGCGGAGAAGATCGCGGAGAAGATCCTTCAGGAGAATCAGCTCTCCCGCATAGTCCGCAAGTAACGGCGACGAGGGAACAACATGCACGGGATCGATGAGCTGCTCGGGCTGCTTGAAGCCCAGCAGACGTTATTGACACGCCTGCTCGGGCTGACGCGCGAAGAACGAGACTGTCTGCTGGACAGCCGCCTGGATCGTCTTGAGGCGATCGTCGCGGAACAGACTGAGCTGCTTACCGCGCAGCGCACCCTCTCCACCCGCATCGCCGCCCAGCTCGCGCGCCTCGCCGCCGACCAGGGGCTCGAGGGCCGCATCACGCTGGCGCGGGTCGCCGAGACGCTCCCCGAACCCGCCGCCGCCCACGTCACCACCTACTACCGCACCATCACCACTCTGACCGAGACGGTGCAGCGCGAGGGGCGCACCAACTGGCACCTTTCGCAGCAGGCGCTGAAGTACGTCGATTTTACCTTGAAGCTCATTGGGCGCGCCGGCGAAGGTGCGCGCCTCTACTCCCCCACCGCGCAGGCCGCACCTCGGCCCGCCGTGCAGCTCTGGCTGGATCGCAGCGCGTAACGTGGAGAGCCGATTGTGAGTACTTTTTCCATTATCAATACGGCGATGAGTGGCCTGCTGGCGCAGCAACAGGCCATGGAAGTGACCGGGCACAACGTGTCCAACGCCAACACGCCCGGTTATTCCCGCCAGGAAGCCGTGTTGGCCGCCCGCCCCGCGTCCTGGTCCACCGGCTCGGTCGCCACCCCCACGAGCGGCTTCACCGGCGCCGGGGTGGACGTCACCAACGTGCGCCGTATGCAGGGGCTCTACATCCAGCAGCAGATGAACACCGCCGACGGTGCGACCGCGCAGTGGTCGGCGGCCAAAGACGGCCTGACGAGCGTGCAAAACCTTTTCGGCACGGACCAAACCACCGCGCTGTACTCGCAGGTCGATACCTTCTTCAGCTCCTGGCAGCAGCTCTCCGCGAATCCGGAGAACGAAGGCCTGCGCTACACCGTGCGCGGCGCCGCGACCGCCCTGACCAGCTCGTTGAACGGGCTCGACAGCCAGCTCACCAGCACCGTCACCGATCAAACCAGCACCATCACGGCGGATGTGGCGAAGCTGAACGACACCGCCGACCAGTTGGCGCAGGTGAATGCACAGGTCGCACAGGCGCAGGCGGGGGGGAGCGAGGCGGCGGATCTGCTCGATACGCGCGATCAGCTCATGACCCAGCTCGCCGGGTTGGCGGGCGTCACCGGACGCGGCACGGACACGGCGCTCACCGCTGAATTGGGCGGGCATACGCTGGTGCAGGGAGCCACGGCGCACCACCTGGCGGTGACGAACGGCCAGGTGACGTGGGCCGACGACGGCAGCGCGGCGCAGGTGAAGAGCGGTTCGATTGCCGGCGCGCTGCAGGTGCGCGACACCACCATTCCCGCTATCCGCACGCAGCTCGACGCGATCAGCGCCAACCTGGCCTCCGCGGTGAACGCCCAGCACACCACCGGGATGACGATGGATGGCACTGCTGCCGGCGCCTTCTTCACCGGCACGACCGCACACGACATCTGCGTGGCGCCGGCGATCCAGAGCGACGTGCGACAGATCGCCGCCGGCACCTCGGCTACCGCCGCGGGCGACGGCACGCTGGCGCAGACGATTTCCGATCTCGCCGACAAAACGCTGGTGGGCGGGCAGACGGTTTCGCAAGCAGCGCAGGATCTCTTCGGCACCATCGGCCAGGCCGTGCAGGCGGCCACGTCGAGTGCCGACACCCAGCAGACGCTCCGCGACGGGCTGCAGGCGCAGCAGGATGCGATCAGCGGTGTTTCGCTGGACGAAGAAATGTCGAATATGCTCATCTTTCAGCGCGCCTATGACGCCTCGGCGCGGGTGTTGACCGCTGCCGACGAGATGATGACCACGCTGCTAGGCATAATACGGTAAGGAGAGACGGGACATGCGCATCAGTGATGCCTATATCGCGCGCACATCGACCTCCCGCCTGTCGCAGTTGACGGACCGGTTGAGCACGTTGCAAACACAGGTTTCCAGCGGGCTGCGCATTCAGCAGGCGTCCGACGACCCGTCCGGCGCGGTGCGCGCCGCGCAACTGCACAGCGGGCTGTCGCGCATCGATCAGTACAACACCGCGACGGACGCGGCGACGGGCTGGGTGAAGGCGGAGGATTCCGCGCTGGGGCAGATCACCGACACGTTGCGTTCGGCGTACGACCAGGGACTGCAGGGGGCGAATGCCACCTCGACCGACGCGCGCTCTACACTGGCGGATTCCCTCGACTCGCTCTCCAATACGCTGGTGCAGCTCGGGAATACCACCTACGACGGGCGCTATCTCTTCGGCGGGACGCAGACCACCACGCCGCCCTTCAACGGCGCGCCGGGGGCGGTCAGCTACACCGGCGACGACACCATACGCCAGGCGACGGTGGGCGAGGGCGTGCAGGTGGCGGTGAACCAGCCGGGCAGCACGGTGATGGGCACCAACACGCAGCCCGACGTGTTTGCCACGCTGCACACGCTGGCGACGGCGTTGCGCAACAACGACCAGGCGGCGATCACGAATGGGGTACAGGCCCTCAACACCAACCTGACTCGCATCACGAATCTGCGGGGTGACACGGGTGAGCGCCTGCAACAACTCTCGCTGGCGTCGGATCACCTGTCGTCCAGCAAGATCACGCTCAACTCCGCGGTGGATGACGTCGAAGGGGTGGACATCACCCAGGCGATCGTCGACCTGAAAACCCAGGAGAATCTCTATACAGCGGCCAGCTATGTCTCGTCGACCCTCGGGCGCGGCGGACTGCTCCAGTGGTTACGATAGGAGGGTTCCATGGTAGTGGAAGCAATTTGCGAACCGGCAACGTTTACGACCCGCGTGGAGACCACGCGCTTCGGTGTGCTGGAAATCCCCGAGGCCGATCAGGTGACCCTGATCCATGGCTTGCTGGGCTTCGAACGGCACCGGGCGTTCTGCTTCTTCGCCCACGCACCCGGCAGCCCGTTCATCTGGCTACAGTCGATGGAGGATCCTGCGCTGGCCTTCGTCACCGTCAACCCGTTCGACTTTTTCGCTGAATACGACATCGAAATCAGCGAGAGCGATGCGGCGGAGATCGGGCTGGTTCACGTGCGCGACGCCATGCTCTGCACGCTGGTCACCATCAACGATCACGACGTCACAACTAACCTTGTCGGTCCGGTCATTATCAACACGGAAAATGGGCGCGGCAAGCAGGTGGTTTTGACGAACAGTCCATACGGCACACGGCACTCCATTTCCCGGGTATAATACGGTGGTATGGCGCGGGTATTTCCATTGAGAAATACCCGCGCTATTTCCTAGGGATCGGCAGACGTATATCCCGCGTAAATACCGTGGGCGTCACCCTGCGGCGCGCGGAGCTGTGCGTCTGCCGCCGCGTTTGTCGGCGCCGGGCGGATTGACAAGGTGAGGCCGCCGCCGTATGATACCCCTGCATGCCGCGGCGTGCGAGAGGGCACCGGATGTTCATTATTACGCGCAAGCTGGGGGAGACGGTCGCGATCGGCGATCAGGTCGAGGTGACGCTTGTCGCCGTGCAGCTCTCGCAGAACCAGGTGCGCCTGGGCATCACGGCGCCGCGCAGCGTGGGGGTCTACCGGAAGGAACTGCTGCAGGCCATCCGCAGCGAGAACGTGCGCGCCGCCGCCCCGCCCGATGAGTTGCCCACCGATCTCAAGCGCCTGCCCCCCCCGGCCCCCGCGGAAAAATAAATCGCGTCCCCGCTAAAGTATCGGGGCCCCGTCACCGATACTCTCTATGGATATCTTCCCATTCCCTGCGTATTTCCCAGTATTTTCGCACGCGTATTTTCGCGCACCACCGTCACTATTTGTGCCGAAGGTGCGCGTTACTTATTTCTGATATATCCAAACAAATAATTTCTGATATTTCTTCCTGCCTCCCCTAAAGTTTCCCCCGTATGACGACGAAAAGGTCTATGAACGCATCCACTTATCTCACGGGAACCGGTACCGCTGAGGTGAGGGGCACTGCGGGCCCGTACTTACGGGACAATCTCAAGGAGGAAAAGGAATGTCGATTCGTATCAACACCAACATGAGTGCGCAGATCGCCGAGCGGCACATGTCCGCCAATGACGCCGCGATGAGCAAAAGCATCGAGCGTCTGAGTTCCGGCCTGCGCATCAACAGTGCAGCCGACGATCCCGCCGGCCTGGTCATCAGCGAAAACCTCAAAACGCAATCGCAAGGTCTCAATCAGGCGATCAGCAACACGCAGGACGGGGTCAACATGATCAAGACCTCGGAAGCCGCCCTGAACGAGATCGAAACCCAGTTGCAGGACATTCGCGACCTGACCTTGCATGCGGCGAACGCCAATGGCAACACTCAGATGTTGGCGGCGGACCAGGCGCAAATTAATCAGGCGCTCAGTTCCGTCGACCGCATCGCGGACAACACGGAATTCGCGGGACGCAAGCTGCTTGGTACCGGCACGGGGAACAACATCAACAATGTCACGTTCCAGATCGGTGCCAACGCCCTGCAGACCGCGACTTTCCAGATCAACGGCGTGACGGACATGCACGCCTCGGCTCTCGGGGTGAGCAATGCCGCGGTGGCCGCCACCTCCGCCAAAGTGACAGCGGGCGCGGCCGTCAGCGCGTCCGGTGTCTCGACGGATGAAATCCTCACCGTCACCGGCGCGTTGGGCACACAAGCCATCACGCTGGACCACACTACGGAGACCACGCCGGCGGCGATCCTGACCAAGATCAACGCGCAGAGCGCCAACACGGGCGTGAAGGCGTATCTGACGCAAGCCGACGGCACGATCTCCCCATTCGCCGCCAACAACACGGTTCTCACCTTTGAGAGCGTGGACGCGGCGGGCAACCAGGCCACCGGTGCGAACAAGACCATCGTTATCTCCTCCAACAAGGCCGCAGCGAACGGCTCCGGCATCGGCACGGTCAGCATCACCGACACCGGCACCAGCGCAGGCTCCTACAACGTGCAGACGGCCACGTCGTCGGACTTCCAGAGCCTGATCGCTTCGGTCGATACCGCGTTGGCCTCAGTCAACAACCTGCGCGTGAACCTGGGCGCCTTCCAGACCAATACGCTGGAAAGCAACCTGAACTCCATCACCGTGGCGCAGGAGAACATCCAGTCCTCCGAATCCACCATCCAGGATACGGACATGGCGGCGGAGATGGTCAGCTTCACGAAGAACCAGATCCTCACCCAGGCGGCCCAGGCCATGATGACCCAGGCCAACCAGGCCCCGCAGAACATCCTCCAGATGCTCAAGGGGTAAATGAGAGGTGCGTATGATGGCCGCCGGCAAACCGGGCCGGCGGCCATCAGAAACTATTTTTGAAAATAATGGGAGTGACCCCTAAAGTTTTCCTCCACACGTGCCGAAGGGTGTAGATGAGCGTCCAAAGAGCGGTTGGTCGTACCGGCAGCCGAAGCTCCTTGGAAACTCGGCCCTACCCAAGGGCACCATTCACTCAAGGAGGAAAACCGTACCATGTCACTCCGTATCAACACGAACATGGCGGCCATGACCGCCCACCGGAACATGGCGGCGAACGATGCGCAAATGAGCAAAAGCATCGAGCGCCTCAGCTCCGGGCTTCGCATCAACAGTGCGGCAGATGATGCCGCCGGCCTGGTCGTCAGCGAAACGATGCAAACCAACTCGCAAGGTCTCTCACAGGCCATGAACAACACCCAGGATGGTGTGAACATGATCAAGACGTCGGAGGCGGCCTTGAGTGAGATCGAAACGCAGTTGCAGAACGTTCGCGATCTGACCCTGCACGCTTCCAACGCCAACGGCAACACCGAATCCCTGGCGGCGGATCAGTCGCAAATCAACCAGGCCCTGACTTCCGTGAACCGCATTGCGGACAACACCGAATTCGCCGGGCGCAAGCTGCTCGGTACCGGTGCGGGTAACAACATCAGCGGCGCCGTCTTCCAGATCGGTGCTAACGGCGGACAGACCGCCACCTTCGACCTCTCCGGCGTCACCTATGCCGGTACGTCCGTTGGTGGCGACATGCACGCCACGGCCCTCGGTGTGAGCAACGCCGCCACCACCGCCACCTCCGCGAAGGTGACGGCGGGTACGGCTGTCAGCGCCTCCGGTGTCTCGACGGATGAAATCCTCACCGTCACCGGCGCCATTGGCACTCAGGCCATCACGCTGGACCACACCACCGAGACCAGCCCGAACGCGATCGTCGCCAAGATCAACGCGCAGAGCGCCAACACGGGCGTGAAGGCGTATCTGACGCAAGCCGACGGCACCATCTCCCCGTTCGCCGCCGACAACACCAACCTGACGTTCCAGAGTGTTGACGCGGCCGGCAATGCGACCACGGGCGCCAACAAGACGATCGTGATCTCCTCCAACAAGGCCGCCGCCAATGGCTCCGGCATCGGCACGGTCAGCCTCAGCAGCACCGGCACCGATGCGGGTACCTACAACGTGCAGACGGCCACCACGTCGGACTTCACCACGCTCCTCAGCGCGGTTGACACCGCGTTGAAGAAAGTGAACGGGCTGCGCGTCAACCTGGGCGCCTTCCAGTCCAACACGCTGGAAAGCAACCTGAACTCCATCACCGTGCAGCAGGAGAACGTGCAGGCATCCGAGTCGACGATTCGCGACACGGACATGGCGTCGGAGATGGTCAACTTCACGAAGAGCCAGATCCTCACCCAGGCGGCCCAGGCCATGATGACCCAGGCCAACCAGGCCCCGCAGAACATCCTGCAGATGCTGCGCTAACCCTGAACCTGACGGGCGTCTTCGGTCAGCCGGTGGCCGGAGACGCCCGGCACCGTTTCTATGCCTTTACCCCTCAAGTCTTGCCAAGATGGCGCCGATACTCTCAATGGAGTGAGC
This sequence comes from uncultured bacterium, assembly GCA_903928345.1. Classification (GTDB taxonomy): domain Bacteria; phylum Armatimonadota; class Hebobacteria; order CAIYQO01; family CAIYQO01. The sequence continues at coordinate 9,664 of CAIYQO010000021.1, forward strand.
TACGGAGGGCATGGTACGGTGCTTTCGATCTATCCCGCTGGGTACGGAATGGAAATGGAGCATCACGATGGGCGGTATTGATATTTCTACACAAGCTGTCCCTCGCACACCACCGGTGCTGATCACCCCATCGCCTGCGCAGGCAAGTGTGCCGGACGATACGCAGGCGATGGGCCAGCCGGCACAGACGGCGACGCCCCCCCCCGATGCCTCGAACCACCTGGTGGTCGATCACGGGGCGGTCCAGGCGACTCTGGACTACGACCGCGAGTATAACCAGATCGTCATTACGCTCCGGCAACAGGACACGGGGACCGTGATTCAACAGTTTCCGCCGGAGCAGATCCTGAAGTTGCTGGCCACCTTTCTCGGGCAACAGGGTGGGCAAATGTTGGATACCAAGGGGTAACGCGCGACGGCGCGAGGGGATGTTACCATGAGCGGTACACTTTCCATCGGCGGACTCGTATCCGGGCTGGACGTAGACGGCATCATCACCAAGCTGCAGGCGGCGGAGCAGACGCCGATTACCAATCTGACGGCGCAGAAGACAACGCTGCAGACGCAGTACAACGCCTGGAATGAAATCAACACACGCGTGCTCGCCATCCAACAGTCGGCGAACAACCTCGCCACCCTCAAAAGCCAGGCGGGCACCGCCGTCAGCGTGAGCGATAGCACGCACATGTCCGCCACCACCTCCGCGACCGCCACGCCGGGTACGTACTCCTTTACCGTCGATAAACTTTCCACCTACAATCAATACGTTTCCAACAGTTTTACCGACCAGGATACCACCATGGTCGGCAGTGGCTCGCTGACGATCGGCAGCGGCACCAGTTCCACTACGATCGACACGTCCAACCTGACGTTGACCGGGTTGAGCAATGCCATCAATCAGGCGAACGTGGGCGTCTCCGCCTACATCGTGCAGGAGAATGCCACCTCGTACCGGATGGTGCTCAACGCGCAGAATCAAGGCACCGCGGGAAAAATCGCCATCACGAACAGCGTGACCGGCACCAACGCGCTCACCCTCGCCGAGTCGCAACAGGCGCAGGACACCACCCTGCACTTCGGCAGCGGCGACACCGCCGTGACGGTTACGCGGAGCGGCAACACGCTCACCGACGTGATCCCCGGTGTCACCTTGAACCTGGCGAGCGGCATCGAGAATACGAACGTCTCCCTCACGGTGAGCCGTAGTTATGCCAATATCGAACAGACGATTAACGACTTCGCCACGCAGTACAACAACCTGATCGATGATATCAGCAACCAGCAATCGTTCGATACGACTTCCAATGCCACCGGTCCGTTGTTCGGGCAATACCAGCTCAACGAAATCAAAAGCGATATGGCATCGACGATCATGGGCACCGTGCCCAATCTCGCCTCCACGATGAGTTCGGTGGACGAAGTCGGCATTACGACCGATACCAGCGGCAAGCTGGTCGTCGATACGTCCGCACTGGTCAGCGCGTTGCAGTCGAATTTTGATGGCGTCATGCACCTGTTCGGCGCCAGTGGCACGTCCACGAATGCCGATATCGTGTATCAGGGCTCCTCGAACGATACCAAGACCAGTCCGTCAACCGGGTATGCCGTGCATATCGATCAGGCGGCGACGAAGGCACACCTGACGCTGGGTACCGCGATCCCGGACACGCTGACCGCCGACGAGTCGCTCATCATCAACGGGCAGACGATCGCGTTGACCACCGGCATGACGCAGATGCAGCTCCTCGCGGCGATCAACTCCAATACGACGAAAACCAGCCTCGTTGCCAGCTATACCGGCGCCGACGGCACGGGAACGGGCAGTTATCTCACCTTCACGCAGCAGAATTACGGCGCCTCGCAGCACATCAACGTGGTCTCCACGCTGGAGTCCGGCGGGCTGGGCATCGGCAATAAGGCCTTGAATGAAACCAGCACCGGCGGTGTGGCGGGGCAGGACGTGGCGGGGTCCATCGACGGCGTGGCCGCCACCGGGTCCGGGCAGGTGCTCACCGTGAGCAGCGGCGATGCCAACGGGCTCTCGGTGCTCTACAGCGGCACCGCCACCGGCGATCAGGCGCCCATCGTCTTCACGCGCGGTATCGGCGCGATGCTACAAACGAGCCTGAGCTACGTCACCGACTCGAGCGGCAATCAAGGCATCTCGCTGACCGAGGCGAATCTGCAGAAGCAGATGGACAACATCGACACGCAGGTCACGAAGGAGAACGCGTCGATCACCGCGGACATGGATCGGATGCGCACCGAATTCAACGCCATGGAAGTGTCGTTGAATACCTTGCAGAATCAGGGCAATCAGTTATCGTCAATGCTCGGGACCACCTCGACATCAACGAGCACGCCGACGGTGTCGAGTACATCGTCATAGCGGTGTATATACCAGACCGGGGCGTGGCTCCGACGGAAGGGACAGCGGCATGGTTGCAATCAATTACAACGCGCGTTATCGCGAACAGCAGATCACCACGGCAAGCCGCGGACAACTGTTGCTGATGGTATACGACGGCATCCTGCGCGCGTTGGCCGAGGGGAAGCGCGCCATGCAGGAAAAGCGGTTGGAAGAGCAGAACCGCGCGCTGAAGAAAGCCCAGGATCTGGTAACCGAACTCATGTTAACGATCAACTATGACACCTTTCCGCAACTGGCGACGAACCTGGAGCGCCTGTACCGGTATATCTACCAGCAGCTCGTACAGGCGAATATTCACGATGATATGCAGATTGTGACCGACGTGGCGAAGTTGGTGCAGGAGCTGCGTGATGCCTGGGCGGAAGCGGACCTGCAGTGTCGCCAGCACGGGCAGCCGTATGTGGGAGTAGGTGTGTAATGCCGGCACTGACAACCGATACGTTCGAAATGATTTTAGCTGACCATCGCGAGCTGGGCCGGTTGCTGGAAGCGCTGGTGCGCGTCAGCGGCCGCCAGACCGAAGCGCTGCATCCCGATGAATTTTTGACGCTGCTCGATCATAAACAGCGCCTGCTCGACGCGGTAAGCGCGCGTGAGCCGCAGGCGCTCTTCGAACAGGCGGAGCGCGAGGAGTGGGCGCTGCGTCGTGCGGGCCGCACCGTCGATGCCGACGCCGTGCGTGCCGCCGCGCAGGAGAATCGCGGGCGGGTCGACCAACTGCAACAGCGCGAAGCCACCGCGCGCGAGGTCTGGCAGCAGCGGCGCGATCGCCTGCGCGACACGCTGGTGTCCTTTTCGCGGCAGACTAACGCGCGCCGGCGATATGTCCCGGCGTCCGCCGCGGCCCCACGCTTCCTCAACGCCAGTCTGTAGTTCGCTTTACCCCCGGTGAGAAGAGGGGTATAATCGATTTATCTCACCTGGGGGGGCGGAGTTATGCCACAACATATCGTCGCCGCGCTGGCGCTGGTCACGCTTGTCGTGCTATTGGGGGGATGCTCCACACAGGCCACGAACTCCTCGCTCACCGCTGACCCGACTTCCAACACCAAATTCGGCGCCGCGGCATTGGCCGACGCCGTGCTGATGGGGCAACCCAGCGGCGCCAACGTGGTCTACTGGCCGTACAAGGGCGCCGGGGTCATCGCCTACCTCATCTACCGCGACACCGCGCTGGCGCCGATCGCCGTGGTCGAGGGGTCGAAAGTCTACTATATTGATTCCGCGACGCCGTTGCAGAACGGCCAATTCTCCGAGTTAACGGCGGCGACGATCAGCATCGATCAGAACACGGGCAATGTGACCGCTTTCCAAACGGTGCCCAGCTTCGACACCACCGGCGCCGGTGCCTCACCCAACCCGATACTCACGCAAACCTCCCTCACCGTCACCTGCCAGCGCATTCCGTTGGCGGAAGGGTCGCATACCGGCTACTCGGTGCAGTCCCTTTTCGTATCGTACAACGACACCGGCCTATCGGGCACCATCGGGCACCCGGACAGTTATTCGCTGAAGCTGGGGGATAAGAATACCGTAACGAACCGCGTCACCCTGTTGCGCCCGCCGGTCCTCGCGTCTCCGGTGGATGGCTTTTACCCGCAGGACGGCAACTTCCGCTGCGCGGTGGTCGCCGGCGGCATGGACTACATGCTGGAACTCTCCCCGTCCGGCAACTTCCCGGTCAGCAATACGGTGACCGTCCCGGCCCAGTTGTCCGGCGGGCAGTTCGCCGTGGCCAACCTTACGCTGACGCAGATGTATGCCAACGACATCCTGAAACAAACGAGCGGCGGCACGATCTTCTGGCGCTTCGTGGTGAAGACGGCCGGCGACGCTGCCCCCCTCGCGCTGCAGGACCCCTCCCAGAGCGGCGGTGTCTTCTCGCCCGCCGACAGCTTCACGCTGCCGTATTTACCACCGCAGTAACGGTTTCATACCGTTCGTAATACCCCACCACCGCCCCCGCGGCATCGCGCACGGCGCGCATGTAGATGCGCTTGTCCGGGCGGTCGGCAATGCACCGCTCCGTTTCGCCGGCGTCGAAGGCGGCGAGAATCGCTTCGATCGCCACCATCGATTCCGCTTTGTGACAGCCCGCGATCGACCGACCGCGGATATCGCCCCACTTTGCGTAGTGTGCCAGCCCGGCGGGATTGGCGTAGCGCACCACGTGCGCGGTATCACAGAGCACGATGGGTTCCGGCATGCTCTCCAGCAGCGCGGCACAGAGGTCGAGGGTCGATGAATCAAGCATGGGAATCTCCTTGCGGTGCGACGCGCACCGAGCCGTCGAAGAATTGGATATCCAGCGCTATCTCCGGGCGCGCCAGCGCGGCGGAAGGCACCAGCGAGCCGTCCGGCCGCGTCACCAGCGTGTAGCCGCGCAGCAGCACCCCGCGCGGGTCGAGCGCCGCGATACGCCCCTCCACCGCGGCCAGTGTCTGGGCGGCGTCATGCAGGCGCGTTTTCAGACGGTCGGTAATGCGCTCGGCCAGCATATCTACCGTCTGCGCACGCTCTTCGATGAGCGCTCGCGGGCGGCGGAGTGCCGGGTGTTGCAGCGTGCGTTCCATGTCGTGCCGGGCATACTGCAGCCGTCCGCGCACGCGGGCGACAATGCGCCCCTGCAAGGCGCGCAAGGCGTCATCCGCCCCTTGCAGATCGGGCACGACCAGTTCGGCGGCGGCGCTGGGGGTGGGGGCGCGCAGGTCGGCGACGAAGTCGGCGATGGTGAAGTCCGTCTCGTGCCCCACCGCACTCACCACGGGCAGCGGACTGGCGGCGATGGCCCGCGCCACCGCTTCGTCGTTGAAGCAGGCCAGGTCTTCGAAGGAGCCGCCGCCGCGCGCCAGCACGATCACCTCGACCCCCGGTACGCGCGCGGCGAGCCCCAGCGCCCGCACGATACCCGGCGGCGCCTGCGGCCCCTGCACGGCGGTGGGCACCAGCACGATATTGCGCCCGCGCCAACGCCGGGTGGCCACGGTGATAAAGTCATGCACCACCGCACCGGTGGGGGAGCTGACCAGCGCGATGCGCCGCGGTAGGAAGGGGAGGGGACGTTTGCGCTCGGGGGCGAAGAGCCCCTCCAGCTCCAGCTTCCGCTTGAGCTGCTCGAACGCCAGGTACAGGTTGCCCACGCCTTCCGCCTGCACGCTGAAAACGTTCAACTGGTACTGCCCGCTGCGCTCGTAGACGGTGACGCTGCCCTCGGCCACCACCTTCCGCCCCTCGTCGAGGCGAAACCCCAGCGCCGTCGCCCGGTCGCGCCACAACACGCAGCGCAGTTCCGCCAACTCGTCCTTCAGGGTGAAGTAGACGTGCCCCGAGGTGTGATACTTCAGATTGCTGATCTCCCCGCGCACCAGCACCCCCTGCAACGCACGCTCGCGCTCCAGCATGGTTTTGACGTAGCGGGTAATCTCGCGGACGGAAAAGATGTGCGGCCCTTGTTCCATGGGCCGATTATAGCATATTTGTCTGAACCGGGATTTGGGGGGATTAAGGGATTTTCTTGATGGGAGAGACGGCTTGGCGCTTGCCGGTGGTCGGATAACCTTGTGGGTTTGGTAATTCACGAGGATGAAGGGGATGATAAGGGATGTTGGGGATGGGGACTGTCTGAACCTTGATGGATCGGATTACAGGATTGAAGGATTAAGTGAAGCGGATATCGCTGGCGGGAATCAAGGTAATCCTGACATCCGACGCATCAGGGTTCAGACTTTCTCCCGCCATGCCGCCACGATGAAGCGCGGCAGGGCGGCGAGGCGGGGGAGGCGTTTGGGTTGCTGGGTGATGCGGTAGAGCCATTCCAGCCCGGTGCGCTGCATCCAGACGGGGGCACGTTGCAGGCGGCCGGCGATGACGTCGAAGCTGCCGCCGACGCCGATCATCACCGGCACGTTCAACTCGGTGAAGTAGCCGCGGATGAACTGCTCCTGCTTGGGGATGCCCAGCGCGACGAAGAGAAGGTCCGGGTGCGTGGCGGCGATGTCGCGGACGATTTGCGGCTCTTCCGCCGGGGTGAAGAAGCCGTTCCGCGTGCCGACGATGGTCAGGCCCGGGTGACGCGCCTTCAGCTTCTCCGCCGCCTCCGCCGCCACGCCTTCCGCCGCGCCGAAGAGGTAGACGAGGTAACCCTTTTGTGCCGCAAGGGCGGAGAGCTGCTCCACCAGGTCGACGCCGGAGACGCGCGCGGGCAGTTGTACCCCGCGCATGCGCGCCGCCAGCAGCACCCCGGCACCGTCAGGGGTGACCAGTGCGGCCTGCTGCATGATGCCCAGCAGTGCCGGGTCGTCCTGCGCCTGCATGACCCCCGACGCGTCGGCGGTGACGATGTGGTGCGGGCGGCGGGAGGCGATGAAGCCCTCCGCGCGGGCCAGCGCTTCCGGCATAGTGAGGGGATCGACGGGCACGCCCAGCAGGGTCACGCGCGCGGTGGCTATCGGTAGTGCGCGCTTCAACTTCGCCGCGAAGATCAGCACCGCCGCCAGCAACGTCGTGGCAGGCAGGCATCCGCGCCGGGCAGGTTGTGGGCGTGTTTCAGGCATAGGCGAGGCTATTTCCCCATCGCGTCGCGCACGCGGGAATCGTTGGGCATCGCGCGGATGGCGTCTTGGTCGGCGTTTTTCATCAGCTCGGTGACCGTCACCATGGCGAAGCCGCGCTTCTTCAATTCGGCGAGCAGGGCGGGCAGGATATTCAGTGTGCCGTCCACCGGGCCGTTGTGCAGCAGCAGTATGCTGCCGTCCTGCGCCTTGTCGGCGATGAGGGCGGCCTGCTTCTCCGGCCCGTACTTGCGGTATTCGCCGGCGTTGATGTCCCAGTAGATGATGTTATAGTCGAGGGCGCGCAGTTGCTTCGTGACGTACGGGTCGATGTCGCCGCCGGGCGGGCGGAAGAGATACGTCTGCTTGCCGGTGATCTCCTTGATGACGGCGCGCGTGCGCAGCACCTCGGAGATCACTTCCTCCGGTTTGAGCTTGGTGATGTCGTGGTGCGTATAGGTGTGATTCGCCAGCTCGTGCCCGTCGGCGAGGATCTGCAACAGCAGGTCGGGGTACGCCTGCGCCATCTTGCCGACCACAAAGAAGGTGCACAGCGCGCCATAGCGCTTCAGCTCGGTGAGGATCGTCGGCGTGAAGAGGGGGTTCGGTCCGTCGTCGAAGGTGAGCGCCACGCGTTTTAACCCTTTATTGGAGGGCGCGCGGGAGACTTCGCCGGTGGGAGCGACGGCGTGCAGGCCGTTCGTGCGGTACAGATCGGCCAGCGTGTCGAGCACCCCTTCGGCGGTGGGATCGATGGCGGCGGCCTTCTCGTAGGCGGCGATAGCCTGCGGCACTTCCGCCGCTTCGCGGTGCCACTGCCCAAGCAGGGTGAAAAGGGAGAGCGGCGACGGCAGCGGCATGGTGTCGGTCATCATGCGCCGGGTGAGTTCCGCCTGCCGCACGGAGGGCGTGGGCGTCTCGGCGGCGATGCCGGTGGCGGCGGTGACGGTCACCGTCTGCTCCAGCATCAGCGTGCCGCGGTAGTCGTAAGCGCGTATGGTGAGTTTGTGCGCCCCGTCGGTGATGCCGTCGGCGTTCCAGCGGAAGCGGTAGGGAATCTCGGTGGTCATGCCGCGCAACACGTTGTCTGCCAGGAAGATGACGAACTTCACTTCCTTCGTGCCGCGGTAGACGGCGTGTACCTGCACGGCGCCGTGCACCGGGGTGCCGTCCTTCGGCGTGTCGATCTCGAACTCCGGCAGGGTCGGCGTGGGGGTGGTCGTCGGCAGGGCGATCTCCATGTCGGTGCGCTGCACGCTTTTCGCGGGCTCTTCCGGCGTGGTGGCCAGCACCTGCGGGGTGTCGGTGATCGTCATCGTCAACGGCAGCGTGACGCGGCGGTTCTCGGCCAGGAAGTCCATGCCGTAAAAGGAGCGTCCCGCCACGGCGCCGAAGTCCAGCGCCTTTTGCGTGTAGCCCATACGCCGGTGAATCTGCGCCAGCGTGGCCATGAGGAAGGGCGAGGACTCCTTCGCCTCCAGCGCGGCTTTGCCGGCGGCGGCGGCATCGGTGATGCGTCCGAGGAGGAGATAGACATAAGCCTGCAGCGATTTGATGCGCCCATCGGCGGGGGCGGCGGCAGCGGCACGGTCCACGAAGGTGGTGGCTTCGAAGGCGCGGCCTTTCTGCAGCAGGCACAAGCTCAGGTTCCACAGCGCGGCCACGTCCCGCGGATGCGCGTCCAGAATCAGGCGGCAGGCGCTCTCCGCGGCGGCGGCGTTGCCGGCGGCCAGCGTGACGGTGGCCTGCGCGTCGGGGAGCAGCTCGGGCAGCGCGTCGGCGGGTATGCCGGCGAGGATCATACGCGCGGCCTCGGTCTCACCACTCTCCAACAGGCCGAGGGCCCGCTCGACGGCATCGTAGCTATCCGCGGCACGCGCGGGAGCCTGGCCACAGGCGAGGAGTGTAAGGAGAACGAGCAATAATGCGCAAATATGGGTGCTGGTACGCCTCATGGTACGTACATAATAGCCGACCAAGCCGCGGCTGGCAAGTCGGGAGGTGCGGCGGGTGTGCGTGGCAGGTCGGCAACGACAAAAAGAACGGGGACGGACGCATGTTGCTCCCGTCCCCGCACGATTCGAAAGACGGCGTCGTTACATCCCGCACCCTTTGCATCCCCCGCCGTTCATGGGGCAAGTCGCCGTCGTCGCGACGGCTTTCACCGGATGGGCATAACCCACGGTGAAGTGGAAGCTGCTCTTCTTCAGCGCGGCGGTGAGCTGTGCGGTCGTCACCTTCGCGCCGGGGGTGAAGGTCAGGGTCGCCACCTTGCCGGTGCTGTCCAGCGTTACCGTCTTAATGCCGGCGACGGGCTTGAGCATCTTCGGGATTTCCGTGAAGCACGCCGGGCACATTTTGGCGTCCTTCGCGCACATCGGCGCGTCGATATAGACCCGCAGCGCGGTGCCGTACGTCTTCTTCGCGTCCATCGCTTGCGGATGCTTCGCGATGGCGGCCAGGAGGGCGCTCACCGGGGTCTGCGTCTCATCGAGCACGGCGGTGACCTGCGCGGGAGCGAGGGTGGCCTGCACCTTTGTCACGCCGGGCAGTTTCGCCAGATCGGGTACCAGCCCGTCGGGGCAGGCCTGGCAGTGGAAGCCGGTCACCGCCACTATGACGGCGGTCGTCACCGGTTGCGGCTTTTTCGGCGCGACAGCCAGGGCCAGCGCACCGGTGAGCATCGCCGCCAGGGCGATCAAGGTGTTGCGTGTCATATGTTCCTCCAACGCTATTCGAGATCCGACGCCTTCGGGTGGGCGGCCAGCGCGTCGGCCATACTTTGCTGCGCGGGCGTGAGCACGGCGCGTGCCTTCGTCCAGTAGGCGTGGCGCGCGGCGGCCACATCGCCGGACAGGCGCTCCACCTCGGCCCCTGCTTCCGCCAGCGCCTGCGCATTGACCTTCTTCGCGTTCTTTTGCGCTTCCAAATACGTCTGGTAGGCGTCCGCCGCCTTGCGCAGGTGTTGACTCGGTCCCTGAATCTCCGAGCGATATTCCGCGGCCAGATCGGTGATGGCAAAGAGCTGCGGGTCGGCGAGCACTAATTCGCGCTTATGGCGGAGTAGAAACTCCGGCACGGGGGCGATGCCCCGCGTCGCGCTGCCCCCCGTCACGGTGTTTTCGATGATCGGCGGCGTGTGCCGGGTGTGCCGATAAATCGCCACCCCCGCGAGAATCACGATGATGATCAGTAATATCGCCGTGCTGGGTCCGAAACGCGCTTTCACCGGTTGCGTCATGCCTGTCCTCCTCGCAGTCGTCGACTGATATACCTAAAGACGACGCACCGCGCCGCGGGTTCCCTCACCCGGGGGAATCGTGTATGATAACGCCGGCGGTACATTCGATTGAACCCAGCATCCTCCCCACGGGGCATAGTCACCGATATCCAGCGCTTTTCCGTGCACGACGGGCCGGGCATCCGCACGACCGTTTTTCTGAAAGGCTGCCAGTTGCGCTGCGCGTGGTGTCACAACCCGGAGACGCTGCGCGCGGCGCCGGAGTTGCGCGTGGACACGGCAGTGTGCATCGCCTGCGGCGCGTGCGCGGACGCGTGCCCGCACGGCGCGCGGGTGAGCGGCTTCGACCGTGCCCGTTGCCAGGGATGCGGCGCCTGCGCGGCTGTGTGTTACGCGGGCGGCCTGGCACTGGTGGGGCGGGAGATGACCGCCGACGCCGTGGTAGCTGAGGTGCTGCGAGATCGCGCCTTTTTCGCCCGCTCGGGGGGCGGAGTGACCGTTTCCGGCGGCGAGCCGCTCTATCAGCGCGCCTTCACGCGGGCGATCCTGGCCGGCTGCACCGCGGCGGGGTTGCATTGCGCGGTGGAGACGAACCTGGCGTGGCCGTGGGCACAGGCGGCGACGTTGCTGCCGGTGACCGACCTGGTGATGATGGACGTGAAGCTGATCGACGACGCGGCGCATCGGCGCTGGACGGGGGTCTCCAATGCGCGCGTGCTGGCCAACCTGCCCCGCGTCGCGGCGGCCAAACCGCTCATCGTGCGCACGCCGGTGATCGTGGGGGTGAACGCCGACGACGCCGCCATCGCCGCAATTGCCGACATGCTGGCGACCCTCCCCGCGCTGGAATATTACGAATTGCTGCCCTACCACCCTCTCGGCGCCGGGAAATATGAGACGCTGGGTTACACCCGCGACGCCTCTCTGGCCTCGCCGACCCCCGACGAACTGCGCCGTTTGGCTCGCCTCGCCCGCACCCGCGGCATCCCCGTGCGCGTGCTGGGTGAACTGCTGCCGTAGCGGCAGAGGAACATCCCCGCCTCGCGCGGAAATTAACGCCTGTACAACTATGCAACGGGGGGCAAACCATGTTCGAACGGGTCAAGGCGCGTCTGACGGCGGGGGAGCCGGTGACGCTGGTCTCCTTCGGGGATTCCATCAGTGAAGTGGGGCGGTCGGCGGAATTTCACGGTGGCGCGTCGTGCCCGGAGCACAACTGGGCCTTCCGCGTGCGCGATGGGCTGGCGGCAGCCTTCCCCGCCGCCACCTTCGTGCACCACCCCTTCGGCATCGGCGGACAGAACACCTACGAAGGCCTGGGGCGCATCGACTGGATGCCGCCGGCCGACCTGGTGCTTATTGCCTTCGGTGCCAACGACTGCGGCTGGCACGAACTGCCCCCCGTCGCCACCGCCGCCGCCCTCATGCGCATCCTGGGCGAGTGCCGGGAACGCTTCAAGTGCGACGCCGTGGTGATGAGCCTGGGCGGCGAGAATCTGCTGGACTATGACATGATACATATGGAAGAAACCCACGCCGCCCAACGCCGCGTCGCCGCCGAACACGGCGTGCCCTTCGTGGACATCCGCGCCGCCATCCTGCGCGCCACCAACGCCGGCGCCTGCTGGACCGACTACCACAACGGCCCGCGCGACTGCCACCCCAACGACCGCGGCCACGCGGTGTGGGCGGAGGCGGTGTTGGGGGTGGTGAAGGCGGGGATGTAGACAGATTAACCGCCGGGCACATGGGGTTGTTCAGTCGTGCAGAAAGCACAGCGCGATGCCTGCGCCGGAATTTTCGATAGACAATCGGGACAAACTTTCGTTGTTTCTTGGGGCGGGCGCATGTGATTGATCGCTTTCACCAGCAGAAACACGGCGAAGGCGACGGCGAGAAAATTGATCAGTGTCATGATAAAGAGCCCGTAATTCCACGTGACCGCGCCCGCCTGCTGCGCCGCGGCGAGCGTTGCATAGGGGCCCGCGGGATGTCCGGCCGCCATGGTGGCGAAGAGATTGGAGAAATCGACTCTCCCCAGCAGTAAGCCAATGGGGGGCATGAGCAGATCCTTCACCAGGGAAGCCACCACCGCCCCAAAGGCGACACCGAGGATAAGGCCAACGGCCAGGTCGAGCATATTCCCACGCAGCGCAAATGTTTTGAATTCTTTCCACATAGTCGTGCCCTTTCGGAACGGGTCAACGGAAATAGCATAGACGGTGCGCTTGCCGATGGATGTACTGAAACATACGAATCGACAATATGTGTGTGGCGGTGCTAACATGGGAACAGCGTAATGACCGAGTAGCGAGCCAGAGGCTGTTATGCAACCAACAAACCGTTCTGCCATCGATGTCTGCGCCCACACCGAGGCGCTCCTCGCCGCGCGGCGTTATCACGTGGCGGCGCTGTGGAAAGCGGATTCCTTTCGCGCCACGGCAGGGCAGCCGATGACGCTGCGCCGGGCGGAGGCACTCAACGCGGTGCTGGCGCAGTGCGACTGCCCGCTGCTGCCCGGCGAACTGCTCCTCGGCTCCGGCGCCGGCCGCCTGGCTGAGACGGGCGACCCGGTGGCGCTGCAGGAGGCGTATGCCACGCTGACGGAGATCGGCACGCGGGATTTCCTCACCGGCTTCGACCACCACGCCCCCGATTACGCGGCGCTACTACGCGACGGGGTGGGGGGCTTGCTGGCGCGCATCGACGCCTCCCCCGCTCGGGCGGTCTTTCTGGCCTCCATGCGTCGCGCGGTGGAAGGTTTTTCCGCCTTCCTGCACCGCTGGGCGGTACGCGCGGAGGCCGCGGCGACCGGCGCATACGCCGACCTCCTGCGCGTGCAGGCGGCGATGCTCACGCGGTTGGCGATGGAACCGCCGGCGACCTTATGGGAGGCGCTGCAGCTCCTTCTCCTCGCGCATCAGGCCTTCCAACTCGACGAGCGCTACGCGATGGCCTTCGGGCGCCTCGATCAGCTCCTCTACCCCTTCTACGACGCCGACATGCGCGCCGGGCGGTTCACCGACGACGAGGCGCAGGCGCTGCTCGACCACTTCATTGCCAAGGTGGCGCACCCCGGCGACATCCAGAATATCTGCCTGGGCGGCATGGACGCCGACGGGCGCGACGCGGTGAACCCGGTCAGCTTCATGCTCCTCGAGGCGGTGAAGCGTATCGGCAAACCGGGCGGCAACGTCACCGTGCGCGTGCATCCCGGCACGTCCGACCGGTTTCTGCGCAAATGCGCGGAAGTGATCCGCACCGGCATCGGTTTCCCGGCGCTGTACAACGACGCGGTGGAAATCCCCGCCCTCGTCGCGCAGGGGTATCCGTTGGCGGAGGCGCGCGACTACTGCTTCGTCGGGTGCATTGAGGCGTTCATCCCCGGGCGCATGGGGCCGTGGGCGGATGGGCGCTTCAGCCTGCTGCGTTGCGTGAATCTGGCCCTCCACGACGGCCTGGATACCGTCACCGGCGCGCAGGCCGGGCCGCATACGGGGGAGCCGGCGACGTGGGAATCTTTTTACGCCGCCTTCCTGACGCACCTGCGTGACGGGCTGGCCGCGCACGTGGCGGGGTTAAACGCCATGCTGCTCGACGCCGAGGCGCGCGCCGACGACCTGACCAGCCCGCTGCTCAGCGCCCTCACCGCCGACTGCATCGCCCGCGGGTTGGACGTCTGCGCGGGCGGGGCGCGTTACCCCGGCAACCACGGCGTGGCGGGCATGGGCGTCGGCTCCACCGCCGACGCGCTGATGGCGGTGAAGCGCTACGTTTACGACGAGCCGCGCTTCACCCTCCCCGAACTGCGCGCGATGCTGGCGGCGAATTTTGCGGGCTTTCCGGCGGAGCGCCGCCTGCTGCTGTCAGCGCCGAAATACGGCAACGACGACGCGGAGGTGGATGCCATCGCGGTGGACGTGGCACGCGCCTTCGGGGAAGAGGTGCTGCGCTACCGCACCCCGCGTGGCGGGCATTATTGGGGTCTGATGGCGGCCAACGTGCAGAACGTGAGCGCAGGCCGCGAGGTGGGCGCCACCCCCGACGGTCGCCGCGCCTTCGAGCCCCTTAGCGACGCCGCCAGCCCCACCTTCGGGCGCGACGTGCACGGCCCCACCGCCGTGGCGCGCTCGGGGGCCAAGCTGGACTACGCGCTGGCCCCCGGCGGCAATGTGATCAACATGAAGTTCCACCCCACCGCGCTGGCGGGTGAGGAGGGGCTGGCGGGTCTCACGGCGCTGGTGCGCGGCTGCTTCGCCCTCGGCGGCGCGCAGTTGCAGTTCAACACCACCGACCGCACACTGCTGCGCGAAGCCATGATTCACCCCGAGGCCCACCGCGACCTCGTCGTGCGTGTCTCCGGCTTCTCCGCCTACTTCGTCTCCCTGGAAGCCGCCGTGCAGGAAGACATCCTGGCGCGGAGTGAGCATACGCTGTAGGGGACGTTCACCGCAGAGGCGCAGAGAGCGCAGAGGAGTTATTTGTTGGGGGTCTGCGCGTCTGCGGGGGTGGTTTCCATCGCCGTGATAGGCGGTGCGTATGGCGGTGGCGGGGGTTCAGTTGGGGGTTGGGGTTCTTCAGAGGGTTGTTCCCCCGGCTTCGAGAGATCCGGTAGATAAACGAGAATGATGCCGCCGATAATATTTAATAAGCCGAAAAGCCATCCAACTCTTTCCGGATATCCCTTTTTTCGTGCGTTCGCACGAACAAATAATAAGGTTTCAATGTAACCTATTATGGATGCAACCGCACCAAGGAAGTATACAATGATCATACCATCGAATCGAATGATGGGATGTATCTGATTGAATACCAGAAAACCAAGTACATAAACAAGGAAAATAAAGATGGCCCATAGCCAACCTTCACTTCGGCGATCCTCCACAACAGCTCCTATCCATGCTGAATGGCGTAACTATACCGCAGATTAGCGCAAGCGCCAATACTGCCTTGCATAGCGCCGTTTCTCCCCTTTCTGTTATACTTCTCCCATGCTAGAGACGCGGGTGATTGTGGTGGGGGCGGGGGCGTCCGGGGCGATGGCGGCGGGGGGGGCGGCGGGGCGCGGGTGCGCGGTGACGCTGCTCGACCGGAACCGCGGGCTGGGACGCAAGGTGCGCATCGCCGGCAAGGGCCGCTGCAACCTGACCAATGACACCGATGTGCGCGGGCTGGAGGCCAACATCCCTGGCAATCCGAAGTTCCTGCGCACCGCGTTCTACCACTTCACCCCCAAGGATGCCATCGCCTTCTTCACCGCGCTGGGCGTGCCGTGCAAGACGGAGCGCGGCGGGCGGGTCTTTCCGGAGTCGGACAACGCGGACGACGTGGCCGACGCGCTGGAGCGGTACTGCGCGGAGCACGGGGTGCGCTTCCACGGCGACACGACGGTGACAGGCCTGCGCACCGCGGAGGGGCGCATCAGCGGTGTCACCCTGGCGAGCGGCGCCGTGCTCGAGGCCGGCGCGGTGATCATCGCCACGGGCGGCAGTGCGTACCCCGGCACCGGCTCGCGCGGCGACGGCTACCGCTGGGCGGCGGCGTTGGGGCATACCATCGTGCCCGTGCGCCCGTCGCTGGTGCCGCTGGAGACGGTGGAGTCGTGGCCGGCGGAGGCGCAGGGGCTGGCGTTGAAGCACGTCACCCTGACCGCCTTCGGCCCTGACGGGGCGCGGCGCTACCACGAGCAGGGGGAGATGCTCTTCACCCACTTCGGCGTCTCCGGGCCGCTGGTGCTCACCGCCAGCCGCCACGTGGCCGACGCGCCGGGCAGCCTGCTGGTGATAGACCTGAAGCCGGCGCTGGACGAGGCGGCGCTGGACGCCCGCGTGCTGCGCGACTTCCAGGCGCAGCACCGCAAGCAGTTCGCCAACGCGCTGGGGGAGCTGCTGCCGCGGTCGCTCATCCCCGTCATCGTGCGGCTGGCGGGCATCCCGCCGGAGACGCCCGTGCATGCCATCACCCGCGAGCAGCGCCAGGGGCTGGTACGCCTGCTGAAGCGGCTACCCCTCACCGTGAAGGGGGCGCGGCCGTGGGCGGAAGCCATCGTCACCGCGGGCGGGGTGAGCACGGCAGAGATCGACCCACGGACCATGCAGTCGCGGCTTGTGCCCGGCCTATACTTCACCGGGGAGGTGATCGACGTGGACGGCTACACCGGCGGCTTCAACCTGCAGATCGCCTGGAGCACCGGGCACCTGGCGGGGGAGAGCGTGGCAAAAGCGTGATTTGTGGGGGTAAGAAAAGATAACTACTTATATTACCTTATAACGGCGGGAGGCGTAGTAGCCGAAGACGGCAGCAACGAGGCCGGCGATGCCGCCGAGGACGAGGGGGGCGCGTCCGCCCGCTACGTCGGCAAGCCAGCCCAGCAGCGGGCCGCCCAGCAGCGTCCCGCCGCCGACCAGCACCATTTGCAAGGCGAGCACCCGGCCGTGCATTTCCGGTTTGGCGTCGACCTGCACGATGGTGGTGGTCGCGGTCATAAACAGGATGCCGGTCATGCCGAGGAGCAACACCGCCGGCACGGCGGTGGCGACCCCGGGCATGGCGGCCAGCACCAGCATGGACAACCCGAGCGCCAGGGCACCGAGAATCACGTGCCGCATCCGTACGCGAGTGCGATGCGCGATCAGCAACCCGCTGACGATGGCGCCGAAACTGAGTACCACGTTCAGCAGCGTGAACACCCCTACCGTGCTATGCAGCGCACGGGTCACGAAGAGCGGGAGGGTGACGTTGAAGTTGTACGACAGGATGCCGATGATGATCAGCATGACGAAGCTGATCCACAGCACCGGCAGGGACATCACGTAGCGCAACCCCGCGCGCACTTCCCCCTTGCCGCGCGGTTGCGGTGGCCGCAGGTGGAGTTCCCGCGGGCGCATGGCGACGAGGCAGCAGAGCACCACCAGGTACGTCGCGGCGTCGATGGTAAAGCACCACCCGTAGCCCACGGTCACAATCAACAGGCCGGCCAACGCGGGGCCGACGAGGCGTGACATGTTCACGATCATGCTGTAGAGCACGACGGCATTCGGCAGGTCTTCGCTCGGGACCATCTCGGTGACGAAGGAGCGTCGGAACGGGTTGTCGAAGGCCAGCAGCGTGCCACCGATTGCGGCCAGCGCATACATCCCCCACAGCGGCGGATGCGGTTGGAAGGCCAATAGCGCGAGCCCGATCGATTGCGCCATCTCCAGGCTCTGGGTCAGCAACAGCAGGCGCCGCTTATCCGAGCGGTCGGCAATGGCCCCGGCCCACGCGGAGAGGAAGAGGATCGGGCCGAACTGACAGGACGCCAGCAGGCCGACCGCCAACCCACTGCCGGTGATTTTCAGCACCAGCAAGGTGAGGGCGATATTGGTGAGCCAGTTGCCCGAGTTGGAGATGGTCTGACCGATAAAAAAGAGCCGGAAGTTGCGCGAGTGCAGGGAGACGAAGGTCTTCCCGAGTGTCCAGCCACGTGGCGTGCTCCCGCGCGTATCGTCCGGCGACTGGTCGATCATGCGCGCACCAGCAGGCCGGACAGGTCGGCAATCGTGATGACGAACGCCTGGCGGGGGAAGACCTGGCGGACGAGGCAGGCGTGGACGTCGGGGTCACGGTCGGCGCAGCCGTCTTCGAGGACGTAGAGCCGGTAGTCGCGATCCGCGGCGTCGCGGACGGTGGAGAGGACGACCCCGCTGGTGGAGATGCCGGCGAGGAGGAGCGTGTCGATTTGCCGCGCGCGGAGCTGCGCAGGCAAGTCGGTGGTCGAGAAGGCGCCGACGCGCGTTTTGCGGACGATGATGTCGCCGGGTTCGGGCGCGACGGTTGCGTGGATGGCGGTCTCCGGCGCCGCGTCGTCCATGCGGTGACCGGCTGCGAGGGCGGCGAAGGCTTTGTTCGTCGCCGGCACGGCGCGGTAGTCGGCCTCCGTGAAGGCGACCCGCACATAGCCGATCGCCACGCCGTGGCTGCGCGCCAGCTCGATGGCCGCACGCGTGCGCGCCAGCAGCGCCGCGGCATCGGGTAGTTGTTGCACGATGCCGACCTGGTAGTCCATCACGAGGAGAATCGCGTGACGGGGGTCGATGGGTGGGGTGGTCTCGGTCATGGTTGCTCCTGGTTGAAGAAGGTCAGTCCGCCTCCGCGAGCCGTTCCAGCAGGTCGACGGTCGTTGCCAGCGCGGCTCGTTCCTCGGCGTCGATGGTGGTGTCGATGGCATGGGCCAGCCAGGCGGTGCGCGAGGCGATGATCGACGCGTGCAGGCGCGACGCCGCGTCGGTGATGCTGATGCAGGTTTTGCGCCCATCCGTCGGGTCAGGCGCGGTTTGCACAAAGCCGGCACTTTTCAGCAGGGCGATGCTCTGCGCGATGGCCTGCTGGCTGACATGCTCCGCCGTCGCCAACACGGCAGCGGTCGCCGGGCCATCGCGCCGCAAACGCTGCAGGATCGCCAGTTGGGAGAGCGAGAGGCCGGCGTTCGCCTGCGCTTCTTCGCGCAAGCGGGCTTGCAGGCGTTTGAGAGCCAGCGCCAGCCGCGCCGCCACCGCGTCGATGTCCGGTGTGGGAGTGAGCATGACGTGATGATACCATGAACAAGGAACTTGTGCAAGTTACTTGTGGAAGTGGGGCGGGATTTGCTGCCGCCGGCACACTCCCCCGCTTCATACCTTAAAGGACATGGCGACCCGATGGAGCTGGGTGAACCCGGTTGAGGAACGGGGGAGAGCGCTGAAGCGCAATGCCGTTCAATTCGGCTTGGTACGCCCGCCTACACGCGAACCCCACCCCCGCCTCCATACGCGCTGCGTTACGGCTTTCAGCGCGCCTTCTTCGCCCACGCCCTAAAGGACATGGCTACCTGATCAAGCACGCTGAAGCTCTTTGATTAATGAATATCGGTATGGTTGATGACCCTGGCGATTGAAATCGCAGCTATTCGGCCATGCGGCCAGGCGTCCCCCTGCGGGGACGCACCAACATCGTGAATGCTTTTCCTTATCCCCGTCCGCGTAGGCGGACGGCCGGCGCGCAGGCGCCAAAGAGCTGCGACCTCGGTCGCCGCTAACCCCCGAACCATAGCGACATCCATTTATCAAAGAGCATAAGCGCGCTGTCGTTAAATTAAGCTCCGTACGTCCGCCTAAACGCGGACCCCACCCCCGCCCCTCCCCCGGGCGCCTCGCACGACTCGGCTGGGAGAGGGGAGCACCGGGGTGGGTTTTTCGCGCCCGTCGTACGCATTTTTACCAGGTTTCCCCCTTCCCCTCGGGGGGAAGGGCAGGGGATGAGGGCCGCGTTTAGGAAGGCGAAGCGAGCTTAATTGAACGGCATAGCGCTTCAGCGCGCTGGGTACCGGGCATTTCACGGCAAACGCACCGGATAGTTCGCAGTAATGCAACGCGTATGACCCCCGCCCCTCCCCCGGCCACCTCGCACGACTCGGCTGGGAGAGGGGAGCACCGGGGTGGAAGACGAAAGACGCATGCAGTGTATCGGACAGTAGTGATTTGAGATATAGGAATCAGGCAGTTATGGAAAAGCCTGCCGGTGTCCTGGTGCGTTGCTCCAGGTTTCGGAGATGCGAGGAGGAGTAGGGAAACACAAAAAGTCGGGACAGCCACCACTTTTCCGTGGGCCGGGTGAAAGATCGGCTCCGGCGTAGAGAAAAGTGGTGGCAGTCCCGACTTTTTACAGGGCGAAGATGGCCAGGAGGGCGGCGAGGGTGCCGCCGATGCCGAGGCCGACGGTGCGGTCGCGCTTGGCATCTTTGCGGATCTTCGTCGTCAGCTTGTCCACATTCGACTGGGCGAGCAGGCGCTCGGTGTGTTCTTTCTCGAGATCGGCGCGCAGGGCGGCGATGAGCTTGTCGTACTCGGCCTTCTGCGCGGCCATCGCGTCGATGTTCTTCTTATCGTTGTCGCTGATGAGCTTGTCGATGTCGCCGATGCGCTTGGCGAGGGCGGCGTTGTTGTCGCCGGCCATGGCGGCGATGTCGTCGAGTTGCTTTTGCAGCGCGGCTACCTTCTTGTCGAGGTCGGTGCGCTTGGCGATCTCCGCGTCCAGGTTCACACCTTGCGCCTGTCGGTCGATGATCTCTTTGTTCAGCGTCTCGACCGTCTTCTCCAGCGTGTCCTTCGCGGCGGCCAGCGCCACGCGGGTGCGCGCCAGGTCTTCGGTCTGCACCAGGGTCGCCTTCTCCAGCTCCTTGGGCGATTTCGCAATCATCTCGGTGGGGTCGGGCACGGCGATGGGCTGGGCGACGACCTCGAGCAGGCCGTCCTGGGCGTCCACCGGGCCTTCTTCGTCCTTCGCGTTGAGCAGCGCGGCCTTTTCCAGGTGGAGCGGGCACTTGCCGGGGGCGATGGCGCGGAAGGTGATGACGGCGAGGTTGGCCTCCGCCTGGGTGACAGCGGCGGCACCGGTGCGTCGACCCGTGATGGTGATCTGCCCGGGCACGCTGTCGTTGTATTCCCACCCGGCGAGCAGCTTGCCGCCTTCGACGAAGGCGCGCCCGCGGGAGACGTCCAGCGGCTTGAGCACGTCGGGGTTGTACTTGACGACCAACCGCACG
The DNA here is from genome assembly GCA_903928345.1 of uncultured bacterium. GTDB lineage: Bacteria > Armatimonadota > Hebobacteria > CAIYQO01 > CAIYQO01. The sequence continues at coordinate 30,447 of CAIYQO010000021.1, forward strand.
CCCGCGCACGCTTCGGCGGGGATAAGGTTTATGGCGACGGGCACGATGGCGGGCTGGCCGTTGGAGGTCAGCGGCACCTGCGCGGCGCCGGGCACGAACTTCACCGCCGGTTTCGGCACGTTGATCTGAATTTCGCGTGTGACTTCGTTGGCTTCCACGTTGCTGCTGCCGACGTGGAGCTTCAGCGTTTTCAACCCGCCGGCCTGCCCGTTGGCGCGCACCAGCCAGCTTTCCTGCACGGTGTCGTCGGGGGCCATCGCGGCGATGGTGCGGGCCGGCTGGCCGGTCACCAGCTCCAGCCCGTCGGGGAGGGTGAGGGTGAGCGCCACGTCGTGCGCTTCATACCCGCCGCCGTTCTTCAGGTAGCCGATGATGGTGAAGGGCTGTGTCTGCTCGTGCTGGAAGGTGGTGTCCATCGGCGCGGTGAGGCCGAGGGACAGTTTGCCCGGCATGATGTCGTTTTTGCCCATGCCGTAGTAGGTCACATAGACGAGCGACTTGCCCGGCTCCAGCGTCACCGCGTTCCAGTACAGGGCGGCGGCGGAGTCGAGTTCATTTTCGCCGGCACGCACGAAGGTCTGCCCGTCCTTGATGGGGGCGTCCCACGGGTTGTCGGCCAGCGTGCCCCAGTCGGCGAAGAGGATGGAGTCGGGGCGCGTGGCCTGGTCGCCGTTGAGGGTGCCTTGCGAGGTGATGGTGGGGTGAGCAAGGTCGTCGAAGGCCTGCCAGATGTCCGGCACTTCGTTGCCCGCGATGACGGTGGCGGTGGTGATGCCCTTTTCGTACTTGCCCGCCTGGATGGGGGCGCCGTCGTTGGAGCCACACATGGTGTCGAGGAGCACGCGCAGGCCGACTTTATGCGTCACCATGCCGGTATTTTTCAGCCGGTAGGTGATGCGCACGGTGTCGAGCATGTGCGAATAACTCCCGCGGGCGATGGCGAGTTCCTGTTCGGCATCCACGTCGCCGAGTTGGCCGACGGTGGTGATCTTCCCGTCCGCCGCGGTCGGTTCGCTCACCACGGTGCCGTATTTGCCGGTGAGGCCGGCGCGCCGGTGGGTGCCGCCGCCGAAGACCCACGTGTCGTCGTCGACGCGCACGCTGGTGTAGCTCGTCCACGGCGCATTGCCGCCGAAGATGAGGTGCTGGTTCTTGGTGGCGGGGTTGTGCTGGTCGCCACCGGTGGTTTTGATGGAGAAGCGGCCCGCTTCATCGGGCCCCTTGTTCACCACCACGCGGATAAACTCGTTTTCCAGCGCGACGTTGGGGGTGTCCGCCGCCCGCGCGAGGAGGGGGAGCAGCAGGGAGGTCAACAGGGTAAGGGTTGCAGCGAGGCGTCCGGTCATTGATGTCATCCTTACTCGATTTTAACGGCGCCGTTGGCGAAGACGAAGCGCAGCGTGACGGTGTCCGCGGCGGCCTCGCCGTTTTTCAGGGCGGCGCGGAAGTGCATACGGCGTACGGCATTGAGGGCGGCGGTGTTGAGCGCCGCGTCGGCGGGGCCCACGAGTTCCGGCTCGCCGGCGTGGCCATCGGCGTCGACGGGCACGCGTATGACGACGGTGCCTTCGATGCCGTCCTCCAGCGCGAGTTTCGGGTAGGTCGCGCTGGCGGTGCCCAGGTGGGAGGCGCCGCGGCTCTCGCCGCTCGGTTTGCCTACCGTGCCGGTGTCGGTGTTGCCCATGCCGTCGGGGCGGCCAACGGGCATTTTAAAGGCGCCGTTGGGGGCAGTGAGCACCGACGGGGCCATGGTGGCGCCGTCGCCGGGGCCGAGGACGTCATCTTTTTCGGTGACGTCCTGACTGTCGGTGGGGTTCGGGTGGGCGACGCCGCGCGGCAGGGTGAGGGCGGCGACCAACTTTTCGGGGCGCACGGGACGCGCAGCCACGTCGATGGCGGGCGGCGCGGGATCGGTGATCACGCGCACGAAGCTCGCTTCATCCGGCGCGGGGGCCGCGTCGGCGGTGGGCAACTTGGCCACGTAGAGCGCCGTGCACAGCGCGCCGTGCAGGATCAGGGAGACGGGCAGCCAGATACGGTAAAAGTTTTTCGACGACATGGCTTACCTCGGGACGGGCACTCCGGTGCGTTCACGCGTGGCCAGCGCCACGGTGTTGACGCCGGCGCTACGGGCGATATCGATGACCTGCACTACCGTGCGGTAGGCGATATGCTCATCCGCGCGCACGACGAGCACGGTGGAGCCGTACTTCTTATGCAGCTCGTCGATGCGGCCGGCGAGGGCTTCGGGCTCTACGCGGTTGTCGTTGACGTAGATCTCGTTGTCCTGCGCGATCTGCACCACGATGGGAGAACTCTGCAGCTCGCCGTTGGGCTGGCTCTGGGGCAGGCTTACCTTCACGCTCGATTCCTTGTCGATCTTCGGCATCGTGACGATGAAGATGATGAGCAACACCAGCACGACGTCGGTGAACGGCGTGATGTTAATGTTGCTGATGAAGCTGCCTTTTTCGCGTTTGGTGCGAATCATGCCACCGGCTCCGCTTCCGTGATCTCGTCCCGCAGATGGCGCAGGGTGTAGGACCACTCGGTGCTAAAGCGCTCGAGTTGCATGCGGTACTGCTCGAGCTGAGCGTTGAACCAGTTGTTGAAGATGACGGCGGTGATGCCGATGACCAACCCCGCCGCGGTGGCGATGAGCGCTTCGGAGACGCCGGCCGACACGCCGCCCTTGCCGACCATGATGTTGCTGGCGATCTCCGAGAAGGTGCGGATGATGCCGAACACGGTACCGAGCAAGCCGATGAAGGGCGCGATGTTGCCGATGGTGCCGAGGATGGGCAACGGGCGCTGCAGTTGCGCGAGTTCGGCGTCGGTAGCGAGGGTGAGGGTGTCGAGCACCTCGTCGTGGGTCGGTTTGGTGAGCAGCACGCTCGTCTTTGCCACGCGGGCAAAGGGGCTGGCGGACTCATCCAGCAGGCGGGTAGCGCCGCTCCAGTCTCCGCGGGCAATCAAGCCTTCCGTGCGTCGCATCAGCTCTTTGGGAATCTCGCCGATACGCGTAAAGGCCCAGATCCGCTCGAGAACCACGGCAACGACCAGGACGGAACAGAAACCGAGCGGGATTAGCGTGACCCCGCCCTTCTGCAACAACTCGAGAAAGGACATATGTGGCTCCTTGTCAGATCGCACTAGCCTGCTTTTTCGCGTAGCGAAAATAGCACAGGCGCAAAGTGCCTGCTTTTTCGCGTAGCGAAAGCGCAAGGGCGAGCAGGGCACGCGGCTCATGCCGCGTAAACCGCTAGGGCTATCCGTTTTGCGGTTTGACACCACTAGGGACAGGGAGTTTCACTGGACGGGGGGAATTGTTGCACCCGTTGCGTCACACGCGAGCGGCGCAGGCGAGGTTGGTGATGACGAGGGCGACCAGGGCGGTGAGTTCCGTGCGCGGGGTCTGCGCGATTTGCACCGCGGTGAAGGTCGCCAGGTTGATCGTCATGTGACCGAGCAGGTGGAAGCTGACGCCGGGTACCGGGCCGGGGAGGGTGCGCGCGAGGTAGGCTTCCAACGGGGCGACGAGAAGCGTTTCGTAGGCGTCGTACAGGTGGGCCTGCTGTTCGGCGGGCAGGTGGATCACTTCCTGCAGGGCGGAGCCCACGCGGAAGTGGCGCGTTTCGCAGATCGTCAGCGCGTCCTCGGCAAAGGCGGCGGCGAAGGTTTCCAACGAGGTGGCCTGCGCGATGCAGTGGAGGATGAGGGCGTTGCGGTCTTCCAACTCGGAAAGCAGGCAGTCGCGGAAGAGGTCGGCCTTGCTCGAATAGAAGTAGTACAGCGCGGGGGCGGTCATGTCGCACGCCTGCGCGAGTTGCTTGAGGGTGAAACCGAGGTATCCGTACTCGCCGAAGAGGCGCTTGGCTTCTGTAACGATCGTTTCTTTCTTGTTCACCATCGCCTCCGGGTTGCTAAAGACTCAGTCAGGATCGTACCTTAATTTGTAACCCCTGTCAATGCACCTCGGGCAAGAAAATACGAGAAATTTTTCACGGTCTGCCGGGAGGAGGGGGCGGTGGGGGGGCAGGGGTATATGCACCCTTCTCGACCACACCATAATACTCTTCCAGTCATGATCGCGGCGCTGGTAGCCGTCCGTGCGTAAGGGCGGTAGCGCATGGGCGCCGTCCCAAAAAATGCGTCAGCCTGTTTCCGCTGCTCCATCGGATCAGGCAGTCGAAACCAGGTATGGGACGGCGCCCATACCTAACAAGCCGAAAGGCGAACAGGCCGACGTACTCACGGCTAATCCCCACACGCGCCCCCTGTTGTCGCGCATTGCGCGCGGCGCGGGGGTGGGGGTGGGAATACTGAGGAGTGGAAGGAGCCGGCTATGCGTGTCATCCAAAAAATACCCACTACGTTCCGTCTGGATGCGCACGAGTACCATGCGACCACGCGGATCGAAGAGGTGGAGGCGCCGCGGGAGATGCATGGCACCCACTACCGCGCGGTGCTGGAACAGTCGCCGCTACACGGGGCGCACAGCGCCGAGGAGGATTCCGTCTCGTTGGCGCTGGACTTTCTGAACCTGGCCATGCAGGCGATGGGCGGGGAATTTATCGTGTTCGCCATCGATGAAGAGGGGCAGGAGCGCGCGGCCTGACGGGAGCGGGCATGTATGAGTCGCCGGAACGCGCGGCGCGGGAGCGCGAGCTGACCCAGGCGCGGGCGCGGTTGCACCGTATTCTCGACCAGTACATCCAGGTCGAGTCGGAGGTGCGCGCGCTGGAGCAGGGGCCCTTCCGCGTGGTCATTTTCGGCTCCGCGCGTATCCGCCCGCGCGATCAGTTGTATAACGCCGTCTACCGCATCGCCCGCGCGCTGGTGGAGCGCGGCATCGACATTGTCACCGGCGGCGGCCCGGGGCTGATGGAGGCCGCCAACCGCGCCGTCACCGATGTGCAGCAGCGCGAGAGCCGCTCTATCGGGCTCCCCATCGATCTGCCCGCCATTTCCGAGCCGGCCAACAAGCATCTGGATATCAAAAGTATGCACACGCGCTTTTCCTCGCGGTTGGACGAATTCATGCGCCTCTCCAACGCGGTGGTGGTGGCGCCGGGCGGCATCGGTACGCTGCTGGAACTGCTCTACGTGTGGCAACTGCTGCAGGTGGGGCTGATCCACGACCGCCCGGTGATTTTGCTCGGGCACGAGGAGTGGGGCGGGCTGGTGACGTGGATGCGCAGCGCGATGGTGCCGCATCATTATATCAACCCCGACGATTTCCGCTGGATCACGCTGGTAGAGACCGAGGAAGAGGTGATCGACCTGCTCATCCTCGCCCACGAACGCTACCTGCGCGCGCAGTTAGAAGAGGAAGCAGGGCTGCTCGACGAAGTGGCGCACGACATCACCACCCGGGTGGTGGGCGAGGCGGGCGGGGACGGGAATGAAAAATAGAAAATGGAAAGAGGTGATTGCAAATTACCTCTGCATCCTTCCCCCGTGCCGTCCGTTGCTCTGCCTTCATGCGGGCACGCGGGCGGCATGACCGTGTTTTTGGCGTCGGCCGGGGCTTGCACGCTGCCCCAGGCGCGTGCAGACCCGCCC